>JBCBLF010000087.1:0-17620 GCA_038520475.1 Cyanobacteria bacterium J06627_8 | reverse complement strand
GTTGAACGACCGTTGTTGAGTTGTTCCCTTACGAGGAGCCTGGCGAATCTTGACGGTTATTTCTTCAGTGTCATCTGTGGCTTTGACAACTTCGCCACGGATCGAGAAATATCCATCACGGAGTAGCCCTTCATCTCCTGCAAGAAATGGCGGCAATGGCTTCTCATGATCAGCTAGCGGCTGCATTTGAGCCTCGCTATCACTAATTTCAAGGTCTGGCGATGTAGACTCATCACTGCTTTCCGCTGCATCTACTGCCACTGACTCAGCATTTGAATGGTCACTGTCCACATCTGCGTCCACATCTGAGCGACTCAATGCCTCTGTTTTTGCTTCAATTGTCGCCTCTGCAACGACATCAATTTCAACTGAATCAGCCTCAGTCAAATCAGCTGCGACTACATCAGACTCAGTAGTAGATTCGATACCAACCGAAGCCTCTGAGGGTAACTCCGATGAAGAATCGTCTGACTCAGGCGAAGCATCATCCAATTCATCTACGACTACAGAATCAGGTTCGGCAGTATTATCACCGTCATCTACCTGCTCATCGATCTCATCGAGTGGACGATTTAATTTCTCCGGTTCCCAGACTCCAACGATCTGCGCATGTAAGTACTGATCTTTATTACGTGTTCGTGGGTAAACAACCCAAAGGTGCGATTTTTCTAGATCAATATGCTTTTTCACAAGACTCATGACACGACCGAGAAGTACCGAATCAATGGAAAGGTCATTCTCTGTCAATAACTCGCCACGAGTAAATTGCTCTTCTGATGGAATATATTTTCCATAAATCAAACCGATCGCTCGATATTGCTTAGGTTCACTAGCTGGAGGAATCGGTAGCTGTCGAGATATGTCTCCGTTATCTTGCAGCTCAGGTGCAGCATTCTCCGATGCAGCATCACTAGATTCTGGCGAACCTACAGTCGCAACGGCTGAAGGGGCCATAGGTGTATGTCCAGCGTCTAATGTCTGTTCATGGGAAGTTGCCTTATCTTCCTGGAGTGAGTCGGTCTGATGATTCATGTGTTCCCCTGCTGAACTAACCTTCTAGGGCTGCGCACTCATGCCCTTGAATATCACATCATTTCTCTAAATCTACTGCTGGAAAAAACTATCTGCTCAAAGGATAGTTTCAAAAAAGCGGGCTGACTTCTTTACTAGTCAGAGATCTAGAGGATGTCGTAACTAAGTTAAGCCAGATGAATTCTGGAGTGTCTAGGCTACACCCAGAGTATCATCCAAGCTCAGTATAGCTTTCCCTTTTTACTGACGATATTGACAGGAAAAGGAGCTTAATGTTCTAACCAGACAATCGTTCAAACAGAAACTGTTTTGAGACGACTTGCGTGATTTAAGCACATGAGGCAATGAGCGATACCTTCTATTTGAAATGCTCAGATTGCCTCAAATACATAGCATCAAGCTGTAAGCATGCTTGGCTGTACGCACATATTGTTTATACATAGACGATCCCAAGACTCAGGTATTTTTTAAGAAACTCGTGTCTAAATTACTAACCTTCATCTGATTTATATGAAATTTTAGTTTTTGGATAAAGTTAGTTTTTGGATAAAGGTTGTTGTGTTGAACATATTGGCTGAGATCCCATTATGGTGCCGACACATTGACTACGTTCTCACGCTAGATAGCAAGATTTTGATTACGTTTCAGTGAATGACCCTGCGATTATTTTGTCGTTCAACGTATCGTTTTCTACTCTTGATAGAAAGGTATAAAACTGGGAATTCTAGCTCTAGAATGCTCTTAAATCCTGATTAAAAGGAGCTAAGAGCCAAAAATTTTTTCTGTATATTTACTGATTCAGGGCGACACTATGGAATTAATTGTTCTTAGCGATACTGTCTTTAAGCAAGAACCCAAACAGTCAACAGCGTTATCAGCATCAGAAAAGCTTGCGATTAAAGAAGGGCAGACCTTTAAGGTTCTCGAACATGAGTTAGCGCCCGGCAAGCACGTCAAGGCAACACTGCAAGATGAACTAGGGGGCGAAAAGACCTGGTTTATTTTCATGGGGCACGTCAATATTGAAGGCAATGAGCCAGACAACATGCCTAAAGATGAAGAAGATGCAGGTCCTCCGCGCAAAGGAGGCTTCAAACTGCCAGGTTACTCTAGCACTTTCTATTTGAGCGACCCTGTCTTGCCGGATGGTAACTTCACATGGGCAGAAGCAACGAAAAATGGCACTCGGATTCCCGTTGATAAAACCGTGGTCCAAGGTATTTTGAAAATCGCGGATGCCATGGAGGAAGTACGGGCTTATCTGGGCGATCGCCCCATTACTGTTAATTCCTGGTATCGCGACCCGGTCACTAATCGTCGAGTGGGTGGAGCTAGTCGTAGCCGTCACCTCGTTGGCGATGCGATTGACTTTCGAGTGTCGGGCATTAATCCCCACGAGGTCAATCGTCGACTCGAATCTTGGTGGGGAGCACGTGGGGGACTAGCTAGCGCAAGCAGCTTTACTCACATCGATACACGCGGCTATCGGGCAAGGTGGAGCTATGGATTCTAACTACTGAGTTCTTGCTATAGGATTGGGTTCTGGTTGCTCAACCGATGTATAGCCATTGCCAGCTCCGTTAGGATAGGGCAGCGAGCTATAGCAAACGTCTCACATCTACAATAAAGAAATAGGAGCTTTGGACGTCCAAAGCTCCTATTTCTTTGTAAGCCTAGCCATGCCACTCACAACAATCAATCCACAGTGGCCATGATTGTTGTGAGTAGTAGAAGGCTATCTAAACACTGCTACCCATTACCCTATTCCTCTAGCCACCGGGGAACATATCGCCACGCAGTTCTTAGCTGCTGGTCTAGCATTTTGTATCGGCTTTCCTTTTGTTCCACTAATGTCCAAAACTGCTTGGAGTGATTCAAATGCACCGTATGACAAAGTTCATGCACAAACACATATTGAACAAGATCGGGAGGCAGAAACAGTAGCTTATCGTTCAGATTAATGTTGCGTTTATTCGAGCAGCTTGCCCACCTCGTTTTTTGCCTGCGAATCACACATTTATTAAACGATAGCTGAACGCTACAACTGACCCGTTCCAGCCAAGGAATAAAGTGATAGCGCGCATAATCTCGTATCCACTGTCTTAGCAGTTGATGACAAAGAGATGGATACGTGATCCGGCCAGACAAGCAAAGCTGATGACGCTCGATATCCACATCAAGAGCAACTTGTGAGCTTGTCGTGTCACGATAGTCCACTGTCCACCTCTCTCCAATCGCACGAAGATGAATTTCCGTTGGTCGAGTCGCCACGGTTTCGTGAGCGATCGCCTGTCGCTCAGCCTGAATGCGCGATTGCGTCGCTCGAATCCACTCTTGGCGCTGAACCAAAATATGTGAGAGCTTTTCTGCAGAAATACCCTTAGGTATAACCACTTCCACTTCTCCCCAGGTCGATATCTTGATCGAGACATGCTTGGCTCGACGACTCTCTCGAATCCGATAGTCGTTGAAGGGATGAAGAGAAGGATCGGACTCCAGAGGGTGGGGTATGTGCGAATGCTTGCTTCTTACCATGGCAGCTGATGACGTGTCGCCTAGCAGCACGAGATGCTCAATTGCGCCTTACATCCTACACGAGTTAAAGCTTATGTAGCCTCTCACAATGTTGAACTAGTGCGACAGTCCAATTAACTCAAAAAAGCCATCATCTAGTTCGTAACCTAAGGTTTTCGTCATCAGCTTAAGCCTGTTGCGTCCGGCGATCGCCTGGTGGCGAAGCCAATTAGCAATCACAAAGACCTTCTGCATGACAAAAATCTCTAGGGCTTCTGGATTATATTGAATCCCCTCGGTCCGGTTAAATTGATGAGGCACAAGCATCGCTGCATATCGGGATAATTCACCCTTCTCCCAATCCAGAAAATACGGTATCCATGGATACTGAGCATCAAGGGCAATAAACCAGAGTCGAATTTCAGGAATCTCAGAAAGTTCTCGCGGATCTGACGGAGCACGAGAATACTCAAACACAAAACACAGATCCTGGGCATGGGTGGCGATCGCCCCACTCTTTATCCATGCTTCTATCACCTCTCGAACAGGCTCTAAATCAAGTTGATGAATGATTTCTGTCGTTAACGTAATTGACGTAGACATGGGTTAATAATAAACGTTAGTCGAAGCACTAATCTTGCATGTTTCATAACAGCCTATAGTCTGTCATCTTTTCGAACGCATTGATTAGCAACGCTTTCAAAACTATTTTCCAAGTTGCCTAACACCAATAAGCATAGACAGTTTACAAAATATCACGCTAATATGAAGTGGAATTGACTACGCTTAAGGGAGTTATACTCGACTCGATCTTCCATGAGGTAATTGTAGTCGTTACCGTTTAGGCTATTGTTATCTGAATCTATGGAATCTACTCAAGTCAACCGCAAGCCCGTTCGTTCTCTAGACGATGCTCTTGAGAAATGTAAGGCTTTGGGTATGCGATTGAGCAAGCAGCGTCGATACATTCTTGAACTTTTATGGCAAACAGACGAGCATTTATCTGCCCGAGAGATCTATGATCGTCTCAATCGTCAGGGCAGAGATATTGGCCACACGTCTGTCTATCAGAACCTTGAAGCACTATCCAACCAAAATATTATCGAGTGTCTTGAGCGCTCAGATGGCCGCTTATATGGAAACATCAGCGATTCGCATAGTCATGTCTATTGCCTCGACGCTGATCAAATTTTAGATATCCACATTCAGCTCCCAGCAGACGTCATTCAGCAAGTTGAAGCCGCAACCGGAATCACCATTACTGATTACCAGGTTAATTTTTACGGTCATCGCAAGCCGAGCGATAACGCTCCAGAAGAGTAGAGTTATTGATGATCGTGGCTACTCAATTCACTTAAAGATAGCAATGAATACACATTGCTGAAAGGACTGACGCAGGTGCATGGCTTTTGAAAGTAGCATCGCCATCGCTAGTTCCAAAACCGCTCAAATTAAGCGTGCCAAATCGCTCAAATCTAAAAACTTATTCCGACTCGACGCGCTTCTGTAGATAATCCGGCTAATATGTCAAACAAGCCTTATTTTTAGGCTTGATTCAACCGTAATGTGAACGACTATGGATCAGCAGGGGCATCGGGTTACCCTTCCAAAGTTGGAAACTCCACACCCACCCGGTCATTCGTTTGAGAATAGTCAGAAAGCTGTACCAAGCCACCGATCAAATATGGATGGCCTGGAAGAGAAATCTGACCAGTTATCTCAATCTTCGAGTTCAGCTCAGCTGAGTGAAGAGTCGCATATCCGTGTCACTGATCAGACAACTCCGCCAGAGTCTTCCATCAGTCAAACATTGGTTTCAACCCTTGCGGTTGACCCGTCACCATCTTCTCAAATACCAGATGCCCAAAATCCTCCCGTCAGCTCAGTCAGCAATGGTAAAAGGACTAACGGCTCAAAACATGTCTTAGCGAATAGCTTGCCTCCCTCTCAAGTCGCTCAAGAGCAACAATCCTTGGTATCAGAAGGGGCGATCGCCCCATTGAAGCGCACACCGGTTAAACGCAGGACCGCTAAGCGTGTGGCAGCGAAGCGTCGCCGTCGCTTTTCAAAGCTATGGACCACCAGTGGAGTGATTGGATTAATATTATTCTCTGGCTTAGGCGTCTTTGCGTATCGGTGGCTCACATGGTTGCCGCCTGATCCAGATTGTCAGAATCTTCCGTTTTTCGTCTCTGACTCAGATCGGTTGTATTGTGCCCAGCAGGCTGCACAAGAGGGCAACATTGATGACGTCTTGGCAGGCATCAATTTAACCGCAAACTGGCCCCAGGGACACCCCATGTATCAAAAGTCTCGGGAAGTGCTGACTGAATGGTCTGCTGCGGTTCTCGAACATGCAGAAATGTCGATTCAGCAAGCGGGACTTGATTCATCGATTGCACTCGTTTCACAGATTCCGTCCCATAGCTCCCTCTATGACGAGGCCCAGAATTTACTGTCGCTATGGCAGCAGCAGTGGACAGATGCAGAAGCTATTCACCAGCAAGCCCTAGCAGCGATTGAACAACAAGACTGGAGTCAGGCCGCAGAGCAGGTGACAGCATTAGGACAAGTTCCTCAACCCTATTGGCGAGAAGACCGTGCCCATGAGCTGTCCCTCATCATCTTGAATGAGCAACAAGCTCGCAAACATTTTGAAGAAGCGATTGCCTTGGCCAATACAGGCCGCCTAGAGAATCTAGCAACAGCAGTTTCCATTCTTAAGTCGATTCCACCAGAAACAGCGACGTGGCAAGAGACCCCGCAGTTAATTGAACAGTGGGGAGAGACTCTGGTCGCTGCTGGTGTGGAAGCTCTGGCAAGCGGAGATGTCGACACCGCTCTACAGCTCGTTCAGCATCTTCCTATTACGATTGCGGGCGATGGAGAAGCGTACAACTTGCTTCAATTTAGTTTTGCCAAACGATTGACTGAGTTCGAGCAAGTTCCCTGGCGTGTCGCTCCAACAGAGACATTTCAGCTTTCAGAAGCGATCGCCACGGCTCAGCAAATTTCGGCTGACAGTGCACTTTATCCGACTGCTCAAGAGGCGATCGCCCAGTGGCAACACGAACGAAATAATGTGAACCAGCTCCAAACGGCCCAATGGATCGCCCATGTTGGGAGTCGTCAAGCGCTTGAGCTTGCAATCCATGAAGCGACATCAGTTGGAATCAACGAACCACGGCGCATACAAGCTCAGACCCTCATTGCTCACTGGAAACAGGAATTACACAATATTCAATATCGACCCCAGTTAGCCGTTGCTCAGCGGATCGCTGCCGAGGGCACAGAAGAAGCGTTGAAATCGGCGATCGCCCATGTTCAATCTGTGAGAGTCGATCCAATTCAGTGGCCCGACTCCACCCAGTGGATTAATCAGTGGACGCGACAGCTACAAGCAATTGAAGATCGACCGATTTTGATTGCAGCTCGGGAATTGGCAACGCAGGGAGATTGGGAAGAGGCGATCGCCCGAGCCAGCGATATTGGGCCTGAGCGATCGCTTTACAGCGTGGCGCAAGACAGCATTGAAGAATGGCAGGCAGAGTTTCAACTTGAACAAAATACCGCGTACCTAGCTCAGGCCAGACAATTCGCGGACCAAGTGCGTCTGACCCAGGCGATCGCGCGGGCAAGCTTGATTCAACGCGGTCAGCCACTGTATGAAGAAGCGCAACGCTTGATTTCGCAATGGGTCGCTCAGCGCAATCGAATTCGTGCCAGTCAGACTCGTTCCAACAGCCCTGAAAACCAATCTGACTCCAATCAACGCTCAGATACGAATTCCAATTCCTCATCGAGTTCTGGCTCTCAGCAAAATAGCTATGAGGGTTACTATGATTCGCGGTATTACGACTATCATCGTTAAAATAATCGCTGCATATGAGTCGTTACCGTTTAATACTCAATGCTAAAGTGATGACTCATATTGGGTCTGGCTTACACCAACCTTTAGGCGTAGTAATATGCAATCCACTCTTTGATAAGAACTGCGGCAATTCGCATAGGGTTCATCACGTTCAAACTAGATTCTTATCAAGATCTGCGATCTGTTTTCGTTCCGTCGTGAATCTCACCGTATTCTTGACCTCATCCCAACCACTGCCATGACTGCTCGCTCACAAAACTCCGAGATACAACCATCGATCGCTGTTGTATTGGTCGACGACGATATTATTTTTCGGACAGGGCTGAGAGTTTTGCTCAATCAGCAAGATGATATGACAGTAATTGGAGAAGCCGAACGGGAGCGGGTGGCCATCAACCTGATTGAATCAGCAATTACAGAAGCAACATCGGAGCGTCCACAGGTCGTAGCGGTGGTGAGTCTGACACTGGATCAAGCATCTGGTGCCTATGGAGGAATTCGCATCTGTCAACACTTACGCCGTGAGCTCAGGACAATACCAATTCTGCTTGTGGGTCCACCAATTCCAGCATCTGTCATATCTGACATCCGACAGGCTGGAGCCAATGGCTACAGCCTCAAAACTGCATCTCCTGATGAAATCTTGCTCGTTCTACGACAGATGACTCAGAGCCAATCAACATGGATGACAACGAATGGTGTGCTGTCCGTCAGTGAACCGAATGTGCCGCCGCAACGACGATCAAGAGCGATCGCCACACCCTTATCAGTTCTTAAAGACAACATCCGCATCTCGGGTATCCGACAAATCAATGCAGCCCTGGACGATCTACAACCTCAACTTGACTATCCCGGACTCAGTTCTCTCGATCGCCTCGTTCTTGAAGGGCGCTGTCGAGAACTTCGAACAGCACGATGGATGGTTCGAATGCTGTTAGCCACACATTCGTATGATGATCGTCAATCTACACCATCGACCTCTTCCTCCAATCAAGGCGTATCAGAGGGCGATCGCCAACAGCGTCGGATCAATCAAGGAACTCAATCATTGCTGAATTCAAATGGAGAAAGTGACCCGTCAGATTGGCTACAACCAACAGATGCAGGGGGAGCCATTATTGGAGCAGGCGTAGAAGCAGCCCTCTTTGATGGTGTCGCCCTCAAGCTACAGGGCAGCCTACGAAATCTGTGCGATATTCCGCTTGAAATTGATATCTTGCGCGAAGACAAAAAGCGGGAGTTGCTTTATCTCATTGTTCGAAAGCTCAAGCTCCAGCTTGATGCCCTGCGCCAATCTCAGGTCACACCTCGACAGCTGATTGAAGGGCGATCGCGCATTTTGAGGGATTTATGGCAACGTATCGCTGATGACTTCTTTGGTCGGTACTATGCGGTTCAAGTTGAAGGGCTGGAGGTTGAAGTTGTCAGCATTCTGTTGGAGGATGCAGCTTCAACTCAAGATGCAATTTTAGACAAGATTCCGTATGTGAGTGAGTTTTTTGCTCATCTAATCTTCTGCGATCCCTTAACTGTCAATAGTGTCACCTACGGATCAGGTACGCCAGAAGCCATGATTCGGGCTGAAGAACTCTTCGATCACATCCTCATTCAGGTTGCAAACAGCATTATTCAACCCTTACTCAATCGTCTCGGTGACATCGAGGTCATCAAGCAAGGCTTTTATGACCAGAACTTGATTTCTAGTCGTGAGCTCGCAAAATTTCGCAATAATCTATCCTGGCGATATCGTCTCAACGCAACCGTCAGAGAGCCTATCGACATCTTCGAAAGTCGCTATCAATTGTTTACCATCAACGGGAATGGCATCCGACAAACCGCCATCTATGCTCCGCGCCAAAGCCAACTTGAAGCATTGAGAGGATTCCCCTTCTTAGTCACGTTGGCACTAGAGTTTCGTGATGCTGTCGCTCCAAGAGTGCGCGCAGTTGTGTCATTTGTGGGCAGTGGCTTGATTTATGTGTTGACTGAAGTCATTGGTCGGGGCATTGGCCTAATTGTACGTGGAGTCATCAAAGGGATTGGTAGCGTGCTCCAAGACACACGATGGAGTCGTGATATTGGTCAGCGCTAATGCACTTGATACGATAAACTCTCCTTAATGAACTTTCATCGTGCACTGTCCAGTGCAAGACCCCGCTATAAAGAGAGTTATGAGCTTAACCTTATCTGTTGTCATCCCGGTCTATAACGAAATTCACACCATCGATACGGTGCTAGGAAAAGTCGCTCAAGTGATGCCGCACGTTTCCAAAGAACTGATTTTGGTTGATGATGGTTCGCGAGACGGCACCCGTGAGTGGTTAGTGAATGCCTTTGGAGACCCAACACAAGCTCCGGTCACGTGCGAACTTCCGGCTGACCATCCCCTATTTGCTCAGAGAGAGGTCGATGCACGGTCCCGGCAAGATGATACGGTTGCAGTTGCGATCGCCGCTCCAATTCGAATCAAGGTCATTTTCCATGAAAAGAATCAGGGTAAAGGGGCTGCTCTCCGCACTGGATTTCAAGAAGCCTCAGGTGATGTCGTCGTCATTCAAGACGCTGATCTAGAATATGATCCGCATGATTGGGAGAAGATGTGGGCACTGATTGATGAAGGAAAAGCAGATGTCGTCTATGGCTCTCGCTTCTATGGCAACCCTCACCGGGTCCTCTATTTCCATCATCTCTTAGGAAACAAGGTCATTTCCACGTTTATTGACCTGACCTGTAATACGACCCTAACTGACATTGAAGTTTGCTACAAAATGTTCCGTCGCGAGGTTCTAGATGGCATCGTTCTAACCTGTAACGATTTCGGGTTTGAAGTTGAATTTACGATGAAAGTGACTCGCTCTCCACGCAAGTGGCGGATTTATGAGACTGGCATTTCTTACTTTGGTCGCTCA
This sequence comes from Cyanobacteria bacterium J06627_8, assembly GCA_038520475.1. Taxonomy (GTDB): domain Bacteria; phylum Cyanobacteriota; class Cyanobacteriia; order CAKZMO01; family CAKZMO01; genus JBCCWF01. Next base: position 7,294 of record JBCBLF010000087.1, on the reverse strand, counting down.
TACGAAGAGGGCAAAAAGATTAATTGGAAAGACGGTGTCAAGGCACTCGGATACATCGTTCGATTCTGGTTGTGGCATTAATCAATCGCTTATAGATGTGTTTTTCCCAGACCACTAAAAAGCGCTGTAGGCCCATTAGCGTGCCTACAGCGCTCTTTAAATTGTGCTTGATGATAGACAGGTCCTTATCGCTAGCCTTTCTCGCTTCCTAGTAATTCAGCGATCGCCTGATGCTCAACTGGAGCTTCGGGAGGCTGGACATGTCGAGTATCTGTAATCAACCAATCTAGGGCTGCTGCTTGAACATCAACTGATGCACCTGTTTTGTCAACACAATAACGACCAAATACTAGCTTATTCGCCAGTAGTGCCCCCGGACCAATCCGGGAGTATTCAAAAATGACGCTGTTATCGACCGTTGCGCCGCTGCAAATGTAACAGCTTGGGCCGATCATCGTCGGTCCGATGATTTTGGCTCCATCCTCAATTTTTGTCATTCCGCCGATATAAACTGGCCCTTGAATGTCAACCTTGTCCCAGTTGACGTTGACGTTCAAACCAGTGAAAACGCCAGGTGCGACCTCATTACCCGGAATAGGTACATTCTTAACTTCTCCAGACAAGACGCTACGGATTGCTTGCCAGTAATCTGGAACCTTACCAATGTCAATCCACTGGAAATCCATGGGCACACCATAAAATGGTGCGTTATTTTCGACCAGCATCGGGAAAAGCTGACCTCCAATATCGAATTCAACTCCAGAGGGAACGTAGTCAAGCACTTCAGGCTCAAAAATGTAAATACCTGTATTAATATCAGTGCTTAGCGCTTCTTCGACCGATGGTTTCTCTTGAAACGCTTTGATACGTCCTTCGTCATCCGTAACAACAACGCCATAGCTTGGCACATCTTCACGCGGAACCGTTTTCATAATAACGGTAGCAATAGAGCCCTTCTCCCTGTGCCAACGTACGGCTTCCGTGAGGTCAAGATCGATCAATGCATCACCACACAGAACAACAAACGTATCATCAAAAAATGGAATAAATTCCTGGATACGCTTCATTCCGCCAGCAGAGCCAATGGCATCTCCGATCAGTTCGCCGTCTTCAATGCGACCTTCAAACGAATAAGCAATTTGAACGCCGAAACGTTGCCCGTCACGAAAATACCCTTCAATTTCATTCGCTAGGTGACTAACATTCACCATAATTTGGTCAAACCCGTGCTGCCTAAGCAATTCCAACAAAAACTCCATCACAGGTTTTTGCATAATAGGAATCATCGGCTTAGGAATCGTGTATGTAATGGGACGTACACGGGTACCTTTTCCTGCGGCCAAAATCATGGCTTTCATAGATTCAATATCCTTTCTGCTAGGTCTCTTCTGGCTTTACAAGTTTAACTAGATACACTGCCGTGAGTTATCTCACGTCTTCAACTCTGTCGATTTTGAAGCTATAGCTAGGTTAATTGTTCCAACAACCTTCTTTAGTCTTCCATAATCTATAAAAATCACTGAAACTTAACCCTGTGTTCATATAAGAAACATCTTGAGGTGGATGGCTTTCTATAAATCTACGGAACTCCCATTCTGAAAATCATACCAAGCCGTCCATACCTCCTTACCTTTCAAGTCACCCTTGGTAATCCCAATTCGAAAAACTGGACCATGATTTGAGTTTTGTGGAGCCCACTCGATAGGCAAGCTCCACAAAAATTATGCTGTGTATCCACGTCAGAAACTGGCATTAAGATTCAATACAGTTGAAACTCAATCCACACCAAGCATCCACCCTCACTAGTCAGGCGTTCAAAACAACTGTCTTCCAGGCCCGTTGAAAAATGTAGGACTCGGCTATTGTCAAGAACAGCAACCCTGTGCGAAGAGCCCTTCTCATAAGGCACACATTTGTTTGCCATAAGCTGAGCAATAGCTGTTAATCTGCCAAGACGACTTTCGATAACTCAGCCAGATGATCCGGAAAGCTCGATGACGAATCACTCACCGCTGATAAGCTCCGCACATGTAGGTCTTGATAAAACTGGTTTTGCTGTAGTTCGACTTTTGACTGCGACGACAGAAATAGAAGTGCCCAGAAAATACCCACGCGATCGCCATGAGGGGAGGGATGATGGCTGATAATCTTTTCATCAATCCCAATTCGTTTACGAACGTTCGGCATTGCCCATAGGTCCAGAAGTGCTTCAAATTCTAGCCAATCCGTCCCTTCGCTAATCTCAGGCCAAAATTCTTTAAGCACTTGTTCGAGCGCTTCCGCAATCTCTGAAAGATTTTCCTGGTGTGCAAGCTGAGTAATGGCCCTAACGGCTTTGCTTTTAGGTTGAGGGCGCGCGCGACGACTGCGAACCCTGGGGCGATAGGTTGTCAATGCAGCGGCCATCACTTCTAACTGCTCAATTAGCTCCTTCAAAGTGACTCGACGCTTTTGGGGAGGCTGAGCAGTAGTCCGACGACGAATTTGAGTCTCTAAGTTAGACGGTAATCGACGCTCAGACAATGGATCCATGTCAAAGAGTGTATCGTCTTCGAGCTCAGCTTCTTCATTTTGCTCATCTGAACGGGCCAAACTATCTGCCTTCAATAAAACAAGCATTGAAGCATAAAGGATTGCCTGCCCCGATTCAGAAAGTTCAGATTCGTATTGGGTGCGAGTTAAGTTTGTACCTTTACCCGGCTGAAGCTGGCTGAGAAAACGGTCAATCACATCAATGACCTTCACATCCCAGGGATCAATCTCTCCTCGCTCTGCTAAGTCAATCAGCAGTGCGATCGCATTTTGAGCCAGCGAAACAGCCATACTTTTACCTCTTCACCATCTGTCTACATCAGCTGTCACTTCGTCCTATGCCCTTACTTCTTCTGTCTTACTTGTTCCACATCAGCCTTGCAACACATCTGCCAAACGTAGTATCACCGAAGTTTTTTCTGAACAGCAGGTCGTATCGAACCAAACTCTGCCATAACTAGCCCAAAAGTTTCAAATTTTTTGAATCGCTGAACTTAAGTTGAAGTACAGATCTATCCATCAACCACTCAATCTATAGTCAGCCCATAGCTCAACTGTTAGGAGATAGAGCGCAACGCTAGACGATCAAAATGTCAACTTATAAATTGATTAACCAAAAGCTAAAACAATTCAAAAGTACTATCACAGTTTAACTAAAATCTATTCTCATGACATAAAGCTAGTGTTTATGCTCATATCTTTTGTCCTGGATATTGTGAGCGCGTGGCGCGCTCACAATATCCAGGACTGGAAAGAACAGTGCAACACATGAGATGGCTATCGATAGCGTCATACCCATTGATACAGCAACAATATTTAGGGACCAATTCATCACATACACTGCTGTGCTTAGCATAATTTCAGGCTGCCATATCAACGTACTGTGAAGCTAATCTGTCAATACGATGAAATTTGAGAAATCGGTAAGCCTACCGATATCGTACGGATTTCGTTGACTTAGGCTGAGAAGAGAAGAGATCGAACAATAGTTAGCATTTATTCAACTATTCAACCCTCAACTCGACGCCATATGCCCTAGGCCATCTCCTCTTCACTCTGCTGTGGAATCACTCATCCTGCGAATATGCGTATTCTGATTTATTCATACAACTATTATCCAGAACCAATTGGCATCGCTCCTTTGATGACGCAACTGGCTGAGGGGCTAGTGCAAAGGGGACATGAGGTTAGAGTGATCACTGGGATGCCCAATTATCCTCAACGCCAAATTTATCCAGGGTATCGCGGCAAGTTTTATCAAACTGAAACTATCAATGGAGTAACTGTTCAACGAAGCTATGTTTGGGTCAGACCCAAACCCGGTTTGATGACACGAGCGCTATTGGATGGAAGCTTTGTGGGCACCAGTTTCATTCAAGCGCTCCGAGGATGGCGACCTGACGTTATCTTGTTGACCGTCCCTCCGCTTCCAGTTTCTATTCCGGCTACCCTCCTTGGCATGTTCTATCAATGCCCTGTGGTGTTGAATTTGCAAGACATTCTCCCTGAAGCAGCCGTGCAAGTAGGCTTGCTACGCAATCAAGCAGCAATTCGAGTTTTTGAGGCATTAGAGCGATTTTCATACCAACGAGCAACTCACATTAGCGTTATTGCAGACGGGTTTACAGAAAACCTCAGAGAAAAGGGCGTTCCCCAAGAAAAACTAACCTGCATCCCCAACTGGGTCGATGTAGATGAAATTTATCCAATGCCTTTCAACACCAATCCATTTCTCATTGAGCATCAACTGCAAGATAAGTTTGTCGTTATGTACTCGGGCAATATTGCACTCACTCAGGGAATGGAAGTGGTCATCCGCTCAGCCGCATTATTGAACAACTTTAAAAACATCGTCTTTGTCATTGTTGGAGAGAAGCGGGCGATCGCCAACCTCCAGGAAGCATGTGATCAGCACAATGTCACTAACGTTAAACTACTGACATTTCAACCCCGTGAGCGCTTACCTGAAATGCTTGCCGCAGCGAATGTTGGGCTCATTGTTCAAAAGGCAAATGTTGTCTCCTTCAACATGCCGTCTAAAACTCAATGCTTACTTGCTAGCGGTCGCCCAATTATCGTATCGGCTCCTCTAAGCGGCACGGCTGCCGATGCAGTTTGGAAAAGTGAGGGTGGCATTGTAGTTCCGCCTGAGAACCCTACCGAATTAGCTAACGCTATCTTGGATCTCTATCGAGACCCAGCAAAAGCCGGCATTCTAGGTCAAAAAGGCCGGGCTCACGCAATCAAACGATATTCACTGAACAGTGCTCTCGATCGATACGAGGCCCTATTCAAACAACTTACCCATACTGAAGACAAGAGCTTCGAATCGAGCCAACCTCAAACTCCAGGCTCTCTCGGTTTTGCTAAGGCCAATTTCGCTAAAGGCTCATATTAAGCATCCGCATCGGCGATCGCTCTTACAAAAGATACAAGAACTTAGCTGATGATCAGCTTCACGTCGAAGATCACTTTTATCTCAGTTATCGACACAGAAGCTTTGAAGAATTTGCAACGTTATACTGCTTAAATCGACATAACCATCATTCTGACTGGCAAATCGACACCTCATTCCTTTAGAGAATTGACACAGCACTCTAAAGGAAAAACTGGCCTTGACAAGCTTTTATCGAGAGTTGCTTGAAGGGTAAAGAAACTGAGGTTAATGTATTCAAAGCTTGAAATATAAGACACACATCGAGAACATAACTGTAATTAAGTTACATATCGATCAAGTCATATATCCTGTGTATGAATGATGTAAAGCAAATATCATTTTTGTGAAGTAATCTGAAATAGACGAGAGTGCATCACTTACCCATTTCACTAGTAGCAACCTGTTGGATTCTTTGAATCTATAGCAAGTTTCAACTGCGTTGAGCTAAAGTCTATCCAAACTGACTGTCCTGATATTTCAGTAGGCATAGATGAAGCAAACAAGTGCGATAAGTGGGTCTAGTTAAGGATTTTCAGGAACAACTTCATGTAGCAATATGTCTTCATGAGAAGAAATAGATCGAACATCGATCGTTGGTTTTGTACTGTTAACTCAAGGTTGCTCATACCACGCGTCTTATGTCACGAATCATTGACACAACTGAACCCGAATCCGAAGTTCCCGGAAATAATGGGGGACTTGTCATCCAAGGCTTTGAAAACCGTTCTAACCGCTTTAATGGAACGCTGAATGACGACATTGTCATAACAGGAAATGGTAAGGATGAAGTTGATGGAACAGGCGGAAACGACTTACTTTTCGCATTAGGCGGGGATGACATCGTTTTTGGTGGATTAGGAGATGATTTTGTTGGTGGCGGCGAGGGCGATGACCAATTGCGTGGAAATCAGGGAAACGACACCTTGAGAGGGGGTCGTGGTGAAGATGACCTGAAAGGAAACGGGGGGAATGACATCCTCCGAGGCGGCGGCGGTCCGGATCGGCTTAGCGGAGGTATGGGCGATGATTTGTTACGGGGTGGACCCGGCGCTGATGAGTTGCGGGGCGGACCTGGAGATGACCGAATCCGCAGCGGTGGTGGTGCTGATGAAGCATTCGGCGGCGATGGAAACGACGATATTCGTGGCAATGGAGGCAACGATCTATTAGAAGGTAATGCCGGCGACGATACGTTAAGTGGCAACATCGGAAACGATGAACTACGAGGAGGAGAAGGCGACGACACGCTAAATGGTGGTGAAGGTCGCGATACTCTAATCGGCGGAAGTGGCGCTGATAACTTCGAATTTGAATTCTTCGAAGGTCCAACTGGAACAGTTCAAGTTGATGCTGTTGACGAGATTGTTGACTTTAATACAGCTGAAGACACCATTCGAATTACCGGCATTGGGTCAGATTCAGATGTTGTTTATGATCCAGTCACTGGTCTAGTATCCATTGACGGAACAGCGGCGATTCGCCTGGATTCCGGATTAGATGTTGATGATGATAACTTCGAATTTTTCTAGCAACTAGCATGGGTAAGGATGATTCAAGTTCCTGTATCCCAGGTCAGCGATTGTTCCACTCCCCAAAACGAGGACACGGCATCTGGCTTAACCATTTATCAGGGACAAGTTCTCTTAAATGAAGGGAATTTGGCTAAGGCGATCGCCCACTACCGACAATTGCTGATTCGGCATCCTCATCAGGCTTCAGTCCATTTTCAGCTCGGCCTTGCGTTCGATCAGCATGGCGATGTTGCTTCAGCAATTGAACGTTATCAGCGTGCTGTTCAGCTTTGCCCCGATCATGTGGATGCCCTGAATAACTTGGGCTGCGCTTTTCTGAAGCTAGACAAGATTCGTGCAGCGATTAACGTATTGGAGCAGGCGATCGCCAACCATTCACACTGTGCATTCCTCCACAACAATCTAGGTCGTGCTCAAGAAGCGAATACTCAAAACGAGGAAGCTCTCGCGTCATATCGCCATGCGATTCACCTACAGCCTGATTTTATTCAGGGCTATATTAATCTAGGGTTGCTGTGGCATCGTCTCAATCAAATCGATGAAGCCATTCGTGTCTTCCAGCACGTTGTCGAGTTAGACCCATCATCGACCCAGGCATATAGCAAACTCGCACAGTGGTTGATGGCAAAAGGTGATGTTGCTGAAGTTCTCAACTGCTGGCAGCACATTCTTCATCTCCACCCCGAGAGAATTCGATATTTTTGCGATCGCATTCTAAACTCTTCACACCAATCGTCCAAACGGGATGGACTCGACTCTCTTTCCGTGCAGTGTGCTCAATTCCTCAGATCTC
>JBCBLF010000086.1:0-17864 GCA_038520475.1 Cyanobacteria bacterium J06627_8 | reverse complement strand
GCGAGATTTTCACGATAGTGTTGGGCGATCGCGCAAAAGGACTCAACTTCTCAGAAACAGCAACCCTGCATCACTCCAGCGCATATTTCAATGCGACCCTGCTAGGCAGTATTTTTCAACGCATGGGGTTGCCACCTGAAAGTCTTGAATTTCTCACTCGAGGGGCAAAATTTAGCCGCCCTCCGATATTGTCAACCCTTCGAAACGTGCCAGGACTACTGCGACTCTTTCAGAAAGAATGGGATCTGCTACGCACCTTCGCTGAAGATGCACCTCGGTTTCGAACAGAGCTAAGCAAACTGGTTCAAAAAAATAAGTCCGAGCTATCAGCACCTCAGCTCTTAGCCGACATTCATATCATCTTAGATGTGCTGAAGCAGGTTACTTACTACAATATTTTGGCACCGTTGAGTGCGTCGCTGCGGCAGGCTGTGCTTAAGGTGCCCGATGGGGCCATTGACACCAGCGTATTACCAGAAGTCGCAGCCTTGCGATCGCTCAAAATACTGGCCGCATCATCACGTCCCTTAGTTCCAAACGCTGAGACCGTTTCAAATCACCGGTCGACGCTCTTTGTTGCTCTAGCCGAAAATCCTGACAGCCAAACGATATTAACTCAGCTCGACCAGTTTCTAGACACATATGGATATTTAAGCGAGGTTGCAACCGACATCGCCGTTCCAACCTGGAAAGAGGACCCACGTCCGGTCTACGATTTGTTTACGAAACTCCTCAAGCAATCAGACTCTTCATTCCAAGAATCATCGACTCCTGCCCCCCAAACCTGGTCAATCCAACATGTGCAACGTCGGGTCGATCTAAAAGGAACCGTTGCCGAGTTGTACAACCGACTACTCGCTGAACTCCGTGCCACCATCATCACCATCGAGCAGCGATGGCTAGCTGATGGGATTCTTGAGCAGGCTGGTGACATTTTCTTTTTAACGTTTGAAGACATTCAACACTACATTGCAATGCTGGGCGATCGCCCTCAGTCCGATGCCGAACAAATGTCCTCCACATCAGAAGGTCAGGCCGCTTCGGCTAACATCACTGACCTTTCATCGACCATCCAATCACTGATTCAGGTTCGAAAAGAACGCTGGGAATCAGATGGCCAAGTATCGTCTGTACCGTTCTTGGTATATGGAAAAGAACCACCGCTGCTTTCAGAAACAGATGCCGCATTGATGATGGCAACTGTCAGTGGATCGCAGCTTCAGGGTATTGGCGCGAGTCCTGGGCAGATAAAAGGAACCGTTGTCATTGTGCGATCGCTCCAGTCCTTACCCGACCTATCAAAGGACATGATTTTAGTGGTCCCCTACGCCGATTCCGGGTGGGCTCCAATTCTGGCCCAAGCCGGAGGACTCATCGCAGAGGTCGGCGGACGGCTATCCCACGGGGCCATCATCGCCCGCGAATACGGCATCCCCGCAATCATGGATGTGCAAAATGCGATCTCGATTCTGAAAGACGGGCAAACCCTCATCATGAATGGAGAGACCGGCACGATCACCCTTGTGTAGCAAGGCGATCGCCAATATTTGATGAGAGATAGGGCGATCGCCCTATCCCTCCAGAAGTTTTTTGGGAAACTTGATCAACTTCCTTGCCGTCTTATGCGGAAGCACCTCTAACTTCCCTGAAGTTCATAAAAAGACCACGGCAATGATGACTGGAGGCGACCATGACGATCCGCATCAAGATTCATTTTTTTGCTGCATACATCTCTCAATGGAAAAATCCCGACCGGTGCTGGAATCTTCCATCTTTTTGGCATCGAGCACACGTTAACTATCTAGCGTATTGCTGGAAGTTGAAATCACCCAGTGATGCGATTTGTGAATAAGAGACAGCTTCTTTTGTTCAAACCACATCGTTAGGCAATCTTGATCGTTAACGAAAAAGGGTGCGTTGCCGTTGAGCAACCACACCCTTCGTTATCTAGTAGTTCAGATTAAGCGCTGAACTTGGACGCTCAGCGTAGACCTGATGGTGATGAGCCAACTGGTTAACTGGCTTGCTTCGACTTTCGCAGAGCAAGACTCAAGCTCGTAAACTCCAGCCATAGGGTTTTCACTTCAGGTGAACACCCTTCAAAATAAAGGTCTTGAAACCAATGATGCAAGTCTTTGTCAGTCTTTTCAAGTGTCTGAATGATCTGAGCCAGTAAATCGAGAGCAAGCGCGGCATTTTTTTGACGCTCTAGAAGATGAACGACATATCGAACTTTTGCAGCGTCGCGGGTCTTGATAACTTTGACCAACTTTGTACTAATTTCAGCAATATTTTGGCTCATAAATGATTTCCCGTTGTCCCTTTGGTCAGTAATGCTCGTGTTCCTAATTACTCTTTCAGTGATAATTTCAAAAAGTCAGGACAATGATCATCAAGCCTTTGCTCATGATTGGGTAAAGGCTTGATGAATTGTTGATGCAGTCTTGAGCATCATCCGAATCGAATGTAATTTCACGCACGCCTATTATTAATGCGTATTAAATATCACATTCATCTAACAACCCTACTGCTGCCTCCGCTGTTCCCCTAGCAAATCGTTCTAAGAGGTGAGGATAGTTGGGTGCGTGGGCGAATACATTTAACGATTTGCCAATCAACCGTTTCTAGCATTATTCGACGGTTCACTTTAAGGTAAGAAAAGCCACGTTAACACTGACGACTTATGCCAGAAGGGCCGGAAATCAAGCGCTCAGCCGATGCGATCACCAGTGCGATCGCCCATCAGCCCCTGACAGAACTCTTCTTTGCGTTTGACCATCTCAAGTCTTTTGAAGGCTCCCTAGCGGCATCAAAAGTGATTGCTGTTGAGCCCCGTGGTAAAGCACTGCTGACGCGGTTTGAGAATCAGCTCAATATCTACAGCCATAATCAACTGTATGGCGTTTGGATGGTTCGAAAGGCACACTCCTTTCCAAACACGAACCGCCAGCTTCGCCTCGCAATTCATACTCCAAAGAAGTCTGCACTGCTCTACAGTGCGTCTGACATTGAGGTGCTCCATGATGATGAATTGTCGGGTCACCCGTTTTTAAGTCGCATTGGACCTGATGTGCTAGCACCAGAAACAACGGTTGAACAGGTTACGCAACGATTGATGGATAAGGAATTTCATCGGCGCCGCCTTACGACCCTGCTACTTGACCAGCATTTTTTATCTGGGCTGGGAAACTATTTGCGGAGTGAAATTCTATTCGCAGCTGGGGTTCATCCGTCAATGCGTCCGGTAGACTGCACCGATGAGCAGATCGACGCGTTGGCTAAAATGGCGATCGCCCTACCCCGTCAGTCCTATGAAACGGGTGGCATCACTAATGACCTCGAACGGGTTGCCCAACTCAAAGCAGAGGGTACTAGACGCTCAGCCTATCGATTTTATGTCTTTAGCCGAGAATCAAAGCCATGTTATCAATGCGGTACGTCAGTGATTAAAGAAACCACTGGCGGACGACGATACTACTTTTGCCCAACCTGTCAGCCTGAACCGTCGTCCTAGGGCAGCAATCCACGCATGTATTCTCGTCGCATCTGGGCGATCGCCCCAATGGAAATTTCCTTTGGACAAACCGCTTCACATTCTCCATGGTTAGAGCAGTCTCCAAAGCCTTCTGCTGCCATTTGTTCGGTCATGGCGACCACTCGCTGCTTCCGTTCAGGATGCCCTTGTGGAAGCAAGGCCAAATGAGCAATTTTCGCTGCTGTGAACAGTGAGGCAGAGGCATTTGGACAGGCCGCAACGCACGCTCCGCATGCAATACAGGTGGCATAGTCGAACGCTTGGTCCGCGACTTCCTTTTGAATTGGAATCGCATTCGCCTCTGGTGCAGCACCCGTATGAACCGACACGTACCCTCCGGCTTCAATGATGCGGTCAAAGGCAGAGCGATCAACCACCAAATCTTTAATGACAGGAAATGCTTTAGCACGCCAAGGCTCAACCGTAATCACGTCTCCAGACTTAAAGTGTCGGAGGTAGAGCTGGCAGGTCGCTGTTTTCTGCTGCGGACCGTGGGCCTGCCCATTAATCATGAGGCTGCACGAACCACAAATCCCTTCTCGACAGTCATGATCAAATTCAACAGGGTCATCTCCCTGATGGATCAATTGCTCATTGAGGACATCCAGAAGTTCCAGAAACGACATGTCTGCGTCTGCATTGGAAACCGTATAGGTTTGAAATGCCCCGGCAGTCTCGGGATCGGGCTGACGCCAAATTTTCAGGTGGAGTTCCATCATGATTGTCTTAAACAGCAGTGTGAATAAACAGATGAATGAGATTGATTCAATCGACAGGGCTGAGGGGGCTTGGGTCGAATCGTCAAGTCTCGACGTCAGCTCAGACTCTACTTGTAGCTCCGTTGCGTCAGTGCAACCGATTCAAACACGAGAGGTTCTTTATGCAGAGTCGGGGGTTTATCTGCCCCTGCATATCCCCACGCGCTCACATAGCTGAAGCCCTCATCGTTGCGTTTTGCCTCACCATCAGGCGTCTGATATTCTTCTCGGAAATGACAGCCGCAGGACTCCTCCCGGTTAAGAGCATCGCGAGCCATTAACTCTCCCAGCTCCAAGAAATCCGCAACGCGACCCGCCATCTCTAGATTTTTGTTCAGGGTGTTGGGCTCACCTGGAATAGTCACATCGGCCCAAAATTCTTCTCGTAAGTTCTCGATTGCGGTAATGGTTTGCTCCAGAGTGGTTCGATTGCGGTTAATGCCGACAAAATCCCATAGCAATTTACCCAGTTGTCGATGAAAGGACAATACAGTCCGGTTGCCGTTGATGGTCAATAGGTGATGAATCGATTGACGAACAGACGCTTCAATGGCTTGAAACTCAGTCTGGTCAGTATCCACTGTATCTAGCGGGGTGGTGGCTAAATAATTCCCTAAGGTCGCTGAAATGATGAAATATCCATCGGCTAGTCCTTGCATGAGAGCACTGGCTCCAAGGCGATTGGCTCCGTGATCAGAGAAGTTGGCTTCACCCAACACAAACAAGCCTGGAATGGTACTCATCAGGTGGTAGTCAACCCAAAGCCCTCCCATTGTGTAATGAACGGCAGGATAAATACGCATCGGTGTCTCATAGGGGTTATCGCCAGTGATGCGCTGATACATCTGAAATAGGTTGCCATAGCGCTGGGCGATCGCCTCTGTACCCAGTTCAGCGATCGCATCTCGAAAGTCGAGATACACAGCTAGGCCCTCAGCCCCACGACCTTCGTCGGTAACGCTTTTCGCATTCCGAGAGGCCACATCCCGAGGAACCAAGTTACCAAATGCTGGATACCGATTTTCTAAATAGTAGTCACGGTCGGCTTCAGGAATGTCGTTGGGCGATCGCCTCTCATTGACATGCTTAGGAACCCAAACGCGACCATCATTTCGTAGACTTTCACTCATCAGCGTGAGTTTCGACTGATACTCCCCCGAAACAGGAATGCAGGTGGGATGAATCTGGGTATAACAGGGATTGGCAAAGTAGGCACCTCGCTTATGGCACCGCCAAGCCGCCGTCACATTAGAGTTTCGACCATTGGTCGACAGGTTATACACATTTCCATATCCACCCGTGGCTAAGAGCACCGCATCACCTGCATAGCGCTCCAGTTCTCCGGTCAACACGTTGCGAACCACAATGCCTCGGGCGTGGCCATCAATGACGACTAAGTCCAGCATTTCTCGACGCGGAAAGAGTTCGATGCGTCCTGCTGCGACCATTCGCATCATCGCTCCATAGGCACCGAGCAAGAGCTGTTGTCCGGTTTGTCCCTTTGCATAAAAGGTGCGCGACACCTGTGCTCCTCCAAAGGAGCGGTTTGCTAGCCCGCCTCCATACTCCCGCGCAAACGGAACACCTTGCGCAACGCAATGGTCAATGATGCGGTGACTGACTTGGGCAAGGCGATAGACATTTGCTTCGCGAGACCGATAATCTCCCCCTTTGATCGTGTCGTAGAACAGCCGCCAGACGCTGTCTCCATCATTGGGATAGTTCTTTGTTGCGTTAATGCCACCCTGGGCCGCAATACTATGGGCACGTCGGGGAGAATCTTGAATACAAAAGCTTTTGACAGCATATCCTAACTCAGCGAGGGTCGCGGCGGCTGAGGCACCCGCAAGCCCTGTGCCAACAATCAAGATTGAATGCTTACGCTTGTTATTTGGATTCACCAGCTGACAGTGCTCGGTGAAGGTGTTCCACTTGTCAGCAAGGGAACCGGAAGGAATACGGGCGTCCAATGACATGGGTATCTGGCAGGCAACGTGATCAATAAAGTCGGTAGCTCAGTAAAATGAGACTCCAAAATCTAACACCTCTTCACTGTATCGAATCGATCGGCTAAGAAATCCATCCGACAAAAATTGCTACAGGTAAGGCAATGAAGCCAGCAGCGATCGCCACTGATAAAACAGTTCCAACGCCATAGACGGTAACCTGCATGCCTCTGGTCAACAGCCCGAGCGACTGAAACGCGCTCCAAATGCCATGACGCAAATGAAGGCCCAACACCGTCATCACTGCAACATACAGGACAATATCGACCGGACGCTGAAAAGTCTCAATGACAAGCCGTGCTAAATCTCGCATGGGCTCTCCAGCACTTTCTATGACGTACCAGGGCCCAAACTTAAAACTCATCAAATGCCAAATCAAAAACCCACCCAACGTTAGTCCAGTCACAATCATGCTGGTGGAACTCAGCGTCTGTCGACTGGGAAAGCCAGCAGACTGATATGCCTCATACCCGATGGGTCGTGCCTTCAAGCGACTCAAATAGAGTCGAATTCCTAAGCCAGCATGAACAAGAATCACGGCAGTCAACGCTAATTCCAGCGGAATGACCAGCGGCTTCAAGCGCTCTATGGTGTGGGCATAGGCATTAAACGCATCTGTGCTGATGAACAAAAGTAGATTGCCCAACACATGAATCAGAATAAACAGGACAAGCCCAAGCCCAGTCAGGCCCGTTATCAATTTTTTTCCGATTGGAGATCGAACAATAGACAATCGCTGCCTACCGGTTCGCCCCTGGGGTAAGTGATGAATCGATGGTTGTGTCACAAGTTTTTACGGATACAACTACAACTAGCGTCAGTCCTCAGAGCTGTCTTGAAGCGGAGTTGGATTCGAAGAGGGTTCGATCGGCTGCACGGAAGGTAGTGGAGGCGGAGCTGGAGCCGGAGTGGGCTCAATCACTGGGGGCGGAGCTGGAGCAGGTGGTGCAGGTGGTGCAGTATCAATGACAGGTTCGGGTGCGCCATCCTCATCAGCATCCGAAACGGCTGGCGCAATAATCGGCTCATCTGAGTCATCGTCGTCTGCCGTATCACTAACGTTTTCTGTGCGGGGTTCGCTTGACTCAGCACGAGATGACGATGCGCGTGAATCCGATGGTTGTTCGTCAGAGGCTGACTCTTGTCGGCTGGTCTCACTGCTTTCGGATGTGTCATCTCCAACGTATTCAGCCGCCACAACTTCAGCCGGATTAACGGGTTCCGCTTCGATACTTTGTTCACGGTTATTAAGATTTGGCAGCGGAGGAAATTCTTCAACTGGCATACCCTGAACAATCTGGACCATGAAATCATGCCAAGCTTCAGCCGCCGTTGCACTGAAACCAGAGGTTGGATCGCTCTTTGTATCATTGCCCAACCAGACCCCAGTCACCACCTGCGGAATGTACCCGATAAACCAAAGGTCTCGGCTCTCCTCAGATGTGCCAGTCTTGCCTGCAACAGGTCTACCTAGACGAGCACGACGCCCCGTACCGGAGTCTACAACTCGGCGCAACATGTGGGTCATAATCGCAGACGTATCAGCATCGAGAGCCCGCTGTTGCTCAAATGCAGCTTCATAAATGACTTCGTTTGTCCGTTCATCGAGGATGCGGACAATACCATGGGGCTCGATGTAGTTGCCTTGAGTCGCCAAGGTCCCATATGCGCTAGTGAGCTCAAGCAAGTTGACTTCATTCGACCCCAGCGCAAGGGAGTAATACGGATAGAGGTCTGACTGGATTCCCATCGCATGAGCCAAATCGATCACAGGCGTAAACCCAACATCGATGAGTGTTTTGACCGCAACAACGTTGACGGAAGAGGTCAGCGCATCTTGAAGGGATACGGAACCTCGAAATCTTCGACCGTAATTTTGAGGCTCATAGCCATCAACAACGTACTTGTCGTCAACGTACGTTTTATAAGGTGAAAACCCAGCGGCGATCGCCGCTGAATACACAAATGTCTTAAACGTGGAGCCTGGCTGTCGCTGCGCTTGGGTAACTAGATTAAATTGACTCTCGTTGAAGTCATTCCCTGCAATCATCGTGAGAATTTTGCCAGTGCGAGGATCAATCGATACCATCGCTCCATCTGAAAATCGTTGCCAAGAACCATATTGTTCAAGAATGCCTTGAACAGCAGTTTCAGCCTTTTGTTGCCAGTCTCGATTGAGCGTCGTCTCAATGATGAGTCCACCTCGCTCAATTTGCTCAGAGGACAAGTAATTCGGCAGTTGCTCTTCGATGTACGACGTGAAGTACGGCTGAGTGCTGTAGAAGTTTCGAGGCAGGCTTGGATTAATTTCAAGTGGCTGGGCTAATATTCGCTCCGCCTCGGCTTCAGAAATAAATTCGACTTCGACCATGCGCCGTAGCGTCGAGTTTCGGCGACGGGTCGCAGCATCTAAATCAACCAGCGGAGAATACGCACTCGGTGCAGGAGCCAGACCAGCGATGGTTGCCATCTCTGACAGATTCAGTTCGCTAACGGATTTGCTAAAGAAAATCCAAGCAGCATCCGATATGCCATAGGCTCCAGAACCCAGATACACGAGATTTAAATAGCGCTCAAGAATCTGCTTCTTGTCAAGCTCATTCTCCATTTTTTGAGCGAGGAGCGCTTCACTTAGCTTTCGATCCAACGTGGGCGACTGATCAAGGAAGACGATACGAGCCAACTGTTGTGTAATCGTGCTGCCCCCTTCAACCACCTCTCCCGCCACGATGTTGGCGCGAAGGGCTCGGGCGATCGCCTGATAATCAACACCCTGATGGTTATAGAAATTTTTGTCCTCAGCAGCAATAAACGCTTCGATTAACTGCCGAGGAATATCGTCATAGCTAATACTTTCGCGGGTCGCTGGCCCCATTTGCTGCAAAATCGCCCCATCTGAAGCTTTGATGGTCAACGTTCCTTCTCGCACAAAGTTAAATACCGCAGACGGAACCGGTAAATCTTGACGAACGTAATTAATAGACTGCCGAGCGGTCACATACACTCCACTTGCTGACGCTCCCAGCGCAAGTAACGCCCACAGCCACCATCGCTGATAGAACGGCTTCTTTCCACGAAACAATTCATGAATCGTTTGCTTCATCATCTGGCGAAAGCGCTGCTCTCTTTGACGCCGCCGTTGCTGCTTCAGCATTGCGCTCCGGGAAACCTTTGCAGAAACCGGCTGAGACGAATGTTCGTTTGGCAGTGAGGGGCGAGACGAATGGTCAAAAGGCATAGGATTACGTTGAGTACGATGACCAGATGCGCTGTCAGGAGAACTCGACTCGCTGACATCTGAATGACTGGACAGTTTTTTGAGCTTATCTAAAAAATCAGTCACGGCTTTACGTCGACTTAGTTTTACGTTGACCGATGAATAAATGAGACATCACGCATCTGAATACTCGAGAGCTTCAGAAGGCATTGAGAATAAGAGAGACACCCACGAAGCATGACACTCCCATCCCCTTATGAATTGTCATGTGCAAAACAAAAACCATTGCTGACACCAACAAATGGATATCGAATGATTGCCATTGCTTAGTGCCTGTGCATCAGCCATACCGCTTATTAATTTTTCATAGTTGATATTCAGCTACCAATTTTAGCGTTAATCACGTCGAGACTGACAAATTGGGGATCATGTCACCAGGTTTAAACGAGTTCTAACGCTTCCGCGAATTTGGTAACCGTCCATTCGAATCATCATCTGTCCCCTATCCTTTGGTGGAGATACCTGTGCAGATCTACCAACTCTTAGACCAGCGATCGCCGTTCTAAGGTGCCTTGCCTTCATTGCATAATCAAGCCTAGTGCTTTCACTGAACCTATCAATCAGGGAACACTAAACATAGAATTTCTAATCTCATACCCAACGTCATCCTAAATACCAGACCGACCAAATAGCACACCGACCTAGCGCAGCGATCAGGAATTTTGCAAACGCGGGCATGTATCTATGCATAGATGCTCACAATAGATAGATGGGTCGATTTACAGATGCTGTCCGAGTGAGCGACTGCATTTCTGTATTTATATGAAACGTTCATTCAAAATCTAGGCTCTACTCATATTTGTCTCTGATAATGTCAATATTCGACTTCAGAGGTGCATTAGTGTTTTGAGCATCTTCTTCTGAGAATCAATCCGTGACTCCTATGCCGTCAGATCCCCTCTCTGTTTCAATTCGAGGTCAGCGAGCCCTTGCCGCCATCGTACTAACCGATGGGGTAGGATTCAGCGCCCGTATGTCAGCCGATGAAGAACTGACTCTAAAGATGATTCATCGCGACCTAACGCTCATGCAAAACCTTTGCAAGGAGCATGAGGGGCATGTGCTGAAATCGACGGGCGACGGATTACTGATGTATTTTGTGAGCGCGATACAAGCGGTGAAATGCTCGCTATCAATTCAGAAAGAGTTAGCTGAGCAATCCAAACAACAGTCGGAAAACGAAACGCTGTTTCATCGCATTGGTATTCACTTGGGAGATGTCTTCTTAAGTAACTCTGATGTCATGGGCAATGGCGTCAATATTGCAGCTCGACTCCAGACAAAGGCTGAACCTGGAGGCATCTGTATGTCTCAAACCGTCTATGACGTTGTGAAAACCCGATTACCCCTTGATACGGTTTATCTTGGAGCGCTTCATCTTAAAAATATTAAAGAAACTGTTTCTGCTCACCATATTCCTCCAGCTCACGTTGCCTCGTCGGTATCATCGCAGCCCCAACAATCGCCGTTGCCTGACGCAGCTTCCCACGAGGAAACCAGTAATGATCAGGCTCTAGTCGCTCGTCAATCACATCCCGAGCAATCGGCAGTTGAGGATTTCAGGTCACCTGAGAGCGATCGCCAAGCCGACATTGAGCCGGGCCATATTGTTCACAATCGCTACTCCATTCAACGGGTTTTGGGGCAAGGCGGATTTGGGCGAACCTATCTCGCTAGAGACACTCACCGATTTGATGATCTCTGCGTCTTAAAAGAATTCTTGCCACTGAATCGTTCAGATTACGTCGTTGAAAAATCCCGTGGACTGTTTGAACGTGAAGCCAAAACGCTGTATCAAATCAACCATCCACAAATCCCTCGATTTCTTGCCTGGTTTACTCACAACCATCGGCTCTTCATCGTCCAGGAATATATCACCGGGCAGACCTATTCTCATGTTCTGCGCGATCGCCAAATGAAGGGCCAGCGCTTTACCGAACTGGAAGTGGTCCAATGGCTGAAAGATTTATTAACCGTCCTCAGCTACCTTCACTCACGGGGCATCGTCCATCGCGACATTTCTCCAGACAACATCATGCTGCCGGCCCATACGCCAGACAATCAGCAACCGAAACCTGTGCTAATTGACTTTGGATTAGTTAAACAAACGGTAAGCGAAATGTGGAAGATGTCGCCATCGAAGGGCAATGGTTCTCAGCATTCATTCGTTGGCAAGCTCGGCTACGCCCCGCCCGAACAAATTCGAATGGGTCAGTGTTTTCCTGCTAGCGATCTCTATGCATTAGGGGTGACGGCAATCGTCCTCTTGACGGGGCAAGAACCAGGCGCCTTGATGGATCAAGCATCGTTGGAATGGAACTGGCGATCGCATGTCCACGTAAGCGATGCCTTTGCACAGGTCCTCGACCAACTTCTTGCTGAGAAGCCAAAGGATCGGTATGGGTCTGCTGAAGAGGTACTCAGCACGCTCGATGCAATACCTCCAGAAGCGTTTCAGTCTTCCGACACAGCATCAGCCCGCCCGCCGTCACAGCCGTCCGCGTCGTCAGACTCATTCGCGAATCCCCAATCTCCTTTGCCGAGTTCGGCATCGGTTTCGAGTCGTCCCTCATCTTCCATCGTGCTGACGCCAGCTGTGCTAGAGCTGTACCAGAAAGAGTTGACCCAGGCCATTGGGCCAATGGCGAGCTACGTCGTCGCTGAAACCCATGCCAAACATCCGACAGCGAGTCCGGCTCAGCTGATGAACTTACTAGCTCAAGAAATACCTGACCCACAACATGTCTCTGGATTTAAGCAGCGGCTCAAACAGGCCCTGCTGAAACATACGTCTGCAATCAGAGCGCGATCATCTCAATCATCTGGCAATCCATCCCCGTCGTCATCAGCGATCGCAACTTCCCGTTCACCGTCTTCATCCCAGTCTGTACAATCGTCAAAACCGATCACGCAGGAGCGGAGCACACCTCCACCATCAGTCAAACAACCTGTTTCTAGCATCCGTCCTGAGTTTGTCGAGCGTTGCCGCTCAGAGTTGGCTCGATGCATTGGTCCTATGGCATCATATGTGATGGATGATGTCATGAGCCATGCACAGCCAATGAATCCGCAGCAGCTTGTTCGGGCGATCGCCGCTGAAATACCGGACTCCAAAAAAGCAAAGGCATTCGAACAATTACTCTCATAAGTCAGTACTCATATCTTGGGGATGGAATGAATCGGTGTTGGCTGTCTGAGGTAAGGGAATGTTAGGGTTTGAAAATACCTCAGAAAGGTCTAGTGCTCAGGTTCAAATCATCGAAGATAATGGATGATAGCAATTTGAATGTGAGTTAAACGCCAAGCTAATACTGCGGGTGTACGTTGCCTCCGGCATTGAACTTAGCCAACGCCCAGGCTTTATATTCTTGATCTCATCATCAATGGCACATTGATGTAGGAATTGTGGACAAGAACGTCACTTTAAAATTTGGTGAAAGTAGCTTGGGTCAGGAGTTTCCGGTCACCCTTTCGATTGCATATCCGGACATGCTGCCTCATGCAGAAGTATCTGCCAGCCTACCGTCTGATCCAGAACTCTATCAACTCTACGCGACATGGGCCACTGCTTATCGTCAGTTGGGGCTATCCTCTCAAGAGAATGTGACTGACGCGATAGAACGAAGCATTATTGATCTCGAAACCTGCCGTAATTCAGCTCGCCTGCTCAACGATCGCCTCAATTTCTGGCTCCAGGCTGCTCCATTTCACCCCGTTTCGACAGCCCTCATGGATGGACTGGAGCCATCGGATAATATCTCAATACTGATCCAGACAACGAATATATGGCTCAAGCGACTCCCGTGGCATCTCTGGGAGTTGGGGCGAGCATTTCCAGGCATTGACATTGGGCTGATGGCACCACCAACACCCTCAGCACCTGCCAAGCGCACAACTTCTCCCACTGTTCGCGTACTCACTGTTCTGAGCCACGATGATGAGATGGATCGCACAGAGCGCTCGATCTCATCATCCAATCTAGACCTGCATCTACTGATCGCACCCAGCGTTAATCAATTTTATGAATCGTTGACTGGGCGATCCTGGGACATCATCTTTTTATCGGGGCAACAGCCCAATCAGATGGTGGGTGAAACCGGGCGATTTTATCTCAATTCGTTTGACAACCTCGGTATGGAGGAGCTGTCGCCCATTATTAATGGGGCAGCCCTCAACGGAATCCAGATGCTGATGGTCAATTCGTGGGATGGAATGGCGATCGCCCCTGCCTTAGAAGCCACTGGCATTCCTCACGTCATCACCATGCGTGAACCAGCACCGACTCGTGCCGCTTATCATTTTTTCCACTCATTTCTTGATGGGTTCTCTAGCGGACAGTCGTTTTACCGCTCTATTCGCCAAGGTCGTCAAGCTCTTGAACGATTGGATGCTGACATTCCTTGTGCAAGCTGGCTTCCAGTTGTGTCTCAACAACCAACAGTGGATGCACCTCGATGGGAAGACTGGACTCATTCAGGCGTTGATCAAACCCTGCCTCCGTTACCGGATCTACTGACGGGTGATAGCCTCATGCCACCTCCTTCAGGCTCAAATGCGATGTCGCTTTCCTCCCAACCCACCGATATCAGCTATTCATCCCAATTACGGAGCGCAAATCATAGCGATGAACAAGCTTCCATTCCTTCAGAATCAGATGCTGATGTGTCTGCCTCTCAACATTCTCGCAACTTGATTCATCATCGCTATCAGATTCGAAAGGTACTCGGTCGGGGAGGCTTTGGCCGCACCTACTTAGCGATCGACACGCACCGATTTGACGAACAGTGCGTGCTCAAACAATTTATTCCAGCTAGCCGGTCTGAAGCCTCTCTGCGAAAGGCGCGAGAATTATTTCAGCGCGAAGCAAAAGTGCTCTATCAAATTGACCATCCTCAGATACCAAAATTCTTGGCTTGGTTCACCCATGAAGAAGACCTCTTTATTGTTCAAGAATATGTCGATGGGCAAAGCTATTTGGATTTGATGCGCGATCGCCGGTTCAAAACTCAAAAAACCTTTTCTGAGCAGGAAATCATTCAGTGGCTTTTCGACCTTGTTCCTGTATTGGACTACATTCACAGCATTGGCATCGTGCATCGAGATATTTCTCCAGCAAATGTGATGTTTTCCAATGCAAAGCAAAAGCCGATGCTGATTGACTTTGGTGTTGTCAAAGAAGTGGTGAATCAAATTCTGTCAGGACAATACAGCACCTTTGCCCGTCCTCCAAAAGCAACGTTGGTTGGAAAACCAGGCTATTCACCTCCTGAGCAACTTCAACTTGGTGACTGTTTCCCTTGTAGTGATTTCTATTCTCTCGGCATGACGGCATTGGTGTTGCTCACTGGCAAAGACGCTCGTACGTCGAGATATGATTGGCGTCACGATGCGGCCGTCAGCGATGGCTTAGCTTGCATTATTGAACGAATGCTGGCCGAACGACCACGGGAGCGTTATCAAGCGGCACAAGCCATCATGGTTGATTTGCAACGTCTGGTCGACGATCATCGCTCACCACCAGCTGCTGCCGTCGCTCCAAGTACACAGAGGCGATCGCCCGCTTCCCCATCCATCCCAACGATCCCATCCATTCCATCTATCGAACAACTGCCCGAGGATCTGGGCGTTGTCACCAATGTAACTGAATGGGAACACTTCCAAACCCCAGAACTATCCGCTCAGTTTTTAGCTCAGTGTCAGCAAGCTCTTTCTGAATACATTGGTCCTGTCGCAAGTTTTGCCATCGAAGATATTTTGAGTCAGGCTTCAACGCTGGATTCTCAAGAATTTTTGTCTCTGCTTGCAGACGAAATTCCGGATACCGCTGCTGCTGCTGAATTTCAGCAACACGTACACCAGAAAATTCAGCATACAAATACTCCACCTGCCGCAAATTCCGCCTACGCGACACGTACCGAATCTGAACCGCAAGCCAACTCATTGCATCAGGGCAGACATCGGTCTCCACAGTCCTCTGGGCAACACAATCAGCCGCAAGCACAACTGATTGAGCCACTGAGTTCTACATTTATTACTCGATGTCGTCACGAACTCGCTCGCTGTATTGGCCCAATGGCTCAGTTTGTTGTTGATGACGCACTCGAAGTCTCTGATGGATTAACCGAGTCACAATTTATCGAGGCGATCGCCGCTGAGATTCCAAATCCGCAAATGGCCGACACATTCCGCCAACGAGTGAAGAATTAGCCGAATCACAACTATAGCTTTAGCCATTGAGGCGATGCTACCGAGTATCATTCAGCTCCCAGCGCAGCCAAATGGCTCGCCATCTTGTTCTATTCCAAGGGGACTGGCGACAGCTATAACGCTGCTACAGCCGCACGTTGCTATGGCAATCCATCACTCTGCTGCTCAACATAGCGTGACCACATCTGCCGATACGCATCTTCCAACTGACGAGTGAAGCGTTTCCCATTCCACAGCGGTGCTGATTGACGAGACTGACTTAGTTTCCACGCAACATGCTTGCGTAAATTCGCATCACGTCCCAATCGAATACCCCAGTCAACATAATCCTGATCGGTCCATGCAATCCCCTCCTCGAGTCCTACATTCATCATCATGGTGTAGCTGTTTCGACTCGAAAATTGCTGCCCCACTCGCGTCACCAAAGGAAGCTGCATCCATAGGGTTTCTAACGTTGTCGTCGCCCCGTTATACGGGTAGGTGTCTAACACGATATCGGCTAGTTGCAAGTTTGCACGATGAGTCAGCTCACTGGGAACATTCGGCAAAAACCGAAGCTGTTCTTCTTTGACGCCTTCCTGGTCGGCCATATCGAGCCAAAACTGCCTCTGGGCCTCTTCTTGCCCCGAAAGTTTCACCAATAAATAGCTCTTGGGTACCGCAGCAACGATGTTGAGCTGCAATCGAACCGAGTCAGGATGCAGCTTATGACCTCGCTGCGTGCTGAGGTAGACAACCGCATCATCTGGAATATCCATCGCATCTCGGCGCAGCGTTGGAGAATTGACCTCAAATCCATCAACCGCGACATAGGTTTGCGGAAGCCGCCACAACGTTTCAGCATAGTCATCCTTAGCTTCTTCAGGCACCACGTACGGATCAACGATGTAATAGTCAACTGCAGGCAATCCAGGTGCGTCCCAACCGAGCCAAGATACTTGAATGGGCGCAGGCTTGAGCGCCATAACAGCACAAGTTGCATCTAGCGTGAGGCTATCGAGATCAATCAAAATATCGATTTGATCGTCGTCAATTTGGTCAGCGATCGCAATCGGATCAGCCGGCATGCGATGGGCAACGTCAGCATAGGCTGCAAACCACTCCTGCATGGCGTCAGTCCCCTCAGGTTCGGCCCCAACGAAGTAGGCATAAACCTGCACCGCATCTCGATCGTGATGTTCAAACACCCATCGGGCAATCCACCCCACCGAATGTCGCTTTAAGCAGTGTGAGATATAACCAATCTTTAAGGGCATCTGGGAAAGCGATGGAGTCAGCGATCGCGTTTGATAGCAAAGGACTCGGTCACCGTGCAGTTCTTGTAAACGGTCCTGACAAAAGGACATCACCCGATTTTGGAGGCGATGATTTTGCTGTGGGTCATCGCGAAAATAGGGCTGAAAGAATGTCGCGGTCATCAGCCGTAACACTGATGAATGCTCAAGATCTGATGGCGGCTCCTGCAAAAACTGATGTAGTAGAGTCTGGCTACGCTGGAAGTAACGATATCCATCATTCCAGCTCCCTCCGGTCAGCATCTGGCTACTGGTGCACTGATGATTCGCTGCAATTTTTTCAACGATCGTTTGTGCTGCGTCATAACTTTTTTGGGCCGTAGAGATGGCTTCAGCATATTGATTGGTTTCTTGAAAGAAAGCTGAAAGCTGCATCAGGATGAAATATCGGTTGTGCTCGTCTGGCTCTTGACTAAGGCACAACTCGGCTAAGTCGATCGCCGCCTGGGAATTGCGTTGGGCAAACGCAGCTCGATTGGCCGATTGCATCAACGCATGGACGAGGCGGCCATCTTCGTCATTAATATAAGGAATCGCTGAGGCAATGAACTGAACAACCCGATCGTCAATTGTTACCGTATTTAAGAGCTGATCCACCGTTGTCGTGGCGATCGCTGAACTGACCGGTTCGACTGTCTGAGAAAGCTGCTCAATGATCGACCAATCCTCTAAATCACTGGAGTCAAATCGGTCTAACATCACCGCGAGCAAAACCAGCAACAACAAGTTATTCACCTGATGAGGTGCAATTTCGCGAATGTGTTGTCGAATCAACCATGATCGATC
>JBCBLF010000085.1:0-18093 GCA_038520475.1 Cyanobacteria bacterium J06627_8 | reverse complement strand
GGAAAGCCTCGCGGAGCGAGACTTTCCTCAAAAATATTGGGTTGGATATAGTGCGTAGAGCTATATGAGATCTCCGCAACACAAGAGTTTCACAAAGACTATCTCTAGCGTCCTTGTGCAGTTAACAGAGATCATTAACTGCACAAGGACGTGCCTTGCATAGCTCCATGTGCATGTTTGGTATGCATCGTGTGTGGGTCACACGCAATCTACACAGCTTGCACTGGACTGAACTCGAATATACACCGCTATACCTTTAGAATTCCCTGTTCACTTTATCGACCACTCATAGACGACTTAGCAAAGTTTACGAAGAAATCAGAGCTAACGAACATGAACTACAGCACTGCGCAGAATTGAGTGGTTTTCAACGTCACCTTCCAAATCATATTTTCGATTCGAATTCAGGGACTCAGGACAAGGTTATCCCGATGAATGACGGTTTCAGCTCCCTCATAACCCAATACGCTCGAAATTTGGTCTGACTGTAAGCCGCGAATTTTCCCAAGTTCAAGGCTGCTGTAGTTGACAATTCCTCGGGCAATTTCTTTACCACTCTGGTTGCAGAGTTTCACAGCGTCCTGTTGCTGAAATTCACCTTCCACTTCAATAATTCCTGCTGCAAGCAGCGATCGCCCTTTTTCACAAATTGCTTTCACGGCCCCACTGTCGAGATAGAGCTGGCCCGCAGGAACAAGACCATTCGCAATCCATCGCTTCCGGGCATTGGAAGGTTGAGCCTGGGGTTCAAATTGGGTTCCTAGCGCGTCACCATTAAGAATGCGTTCGATGTTGGCTGGCGATCGTCCTTCCGTAATCACCATTCGTACACCTGCGGAGGTCGCAATGCGTGCTGCAGCAATCTTGGTCATCATGCCTCCTGTGCCCCAGTTACTACCGCGATCGCCAACTTGCACCTGCAAATCCTTAAGCGCATCAATCCGTTCGACCCGATGAATCGGTGTAGCATCGGGATGGTAGCGCGGATCGGCTGAATACAAACGGTCAACATCAGTCAGCAAAAACAACCATTCTGCATCAACTAGACTGGCAACCAAAGCAGACAAGGTATCGTTGTCCCCAAATTTCAGCTCATCGACGGCCAACGTATCATTTTCGTTAACAATGGGAATCACCCCGAGCTTGAGCAGTTGACGAAATGTTCGATACGCATTCAGATATCGGCTTCGCTGTACCAGATCACTTCGAGTTAACAAGACCTGGGCGATCGGCTGCTGCAATGAAGAAAATAGGTCGTCATAGACTCGCATGAGCCGCCCTTGTCCAACCGCAGCAACCGCTTGCTTCATCGCCATTGTTGCTGGGCGCTCAGTCAGTCCAAGGCGTCGGCAACCAACTCCTACGGCTCCAGATGATACTAAGATGACCGGCCATCCCTTTTGCTGCAGCTGCGTTAATGTTTCGACTAGCGCAGCAATTGTCGAGAGAGCAAGGGCGTTATTCGTTGGCCTTGTGAGACTAGAGGTACCTATTTTGACAACAATCGGTTTTGCCATATTCAATATCTGGCGATCAAGATTGATTCGTCATTGATTGTGACAGCTATTTCTCTCGGTGTCGCACACGTGAGTCCTATTCTCAGTAATTTATAGCTGCAGCCAGCTTAGGGCTGACACAAGATTAGGGTGTGCGGAACACGTCCTAAATCATGGCCTAAAGATAATGACTACGTGCCGTAGTTCATCTCAAATAGCAAGCAATACAAAGCGCCAACTCCCTATAAAAGAAAGATGGCGCTCTGCCTATATATTCAACGATTTATAATCTAGAGTCTAATATTGGCTGACTCCATTTATCACTAATTATTATGACCGTGAAGTTCATTGAACATTTCATCTCTAATGTTTTCTTTATATTTCATCTTGCATCGCATTTTTTAGGAATGAAACAATTTATTTTGATTAGTTTACAGTGACGTAGGTGATCGCAAAGAAACGCCCAAAACCTTTGAAATCAGAACTTCTATGTTTCGGATAGGATGCCGACGAACAGCAACTGTCGGATCAACAATGGGGTCGACTAATATTGTGAACATGCCCAGCCGATTTCCGGCTAGCACATCCGTCATCAGGCGATCGCCGATCATGGCAACTTTATCCATTGGTAAGTCCATCGCATTAACCGCTTGAACAAGCTTGCGTCGAGACGGTTTGAGCGCACCTGATAAATAAGGAACATCCAGCGATCTCGCGATACCTCCAATACGAGTTTCGCTCACGTTATTACTCACCAACCAAATCTTAAAATGTGGCTTCAGCTCAGCAATCCACGCTTTGAGTTCATCAGATGCCTGAGCCGCCTTCATAGGAACTAAGGTCTCATCCACATCGAGCACTAGTCCCTGAAGATCGCGCTGTTTCAGAAGTTCAGGCGTCAATTTGATGACTGAGTGACCTAAAACGAGGTCAGGCTGAAGAAATTTTCCAAGTACCATATTGGCCCGTCAGTGGCGTCATCTCCATTCTATTGCCCATCGATGCGCTGACGAATTCTCGCTTGAGCCGCTTCGTGCTCAGCCAAGGTTCGACTAAACACGTGAGTGCCATCGTAGCGCGCAACAAAATACAGATACTGAGTATTCCTCGGGTCAACAGAAACGGTGAAACTTGCAACTCCTGGGCTTGCAATCGGACCTGGAGGAAGCCCAGGATACCGATAGGTGTTGTAAGGAGAGTCGACCCTAATATCAGAAAACGTAAGGGGATTTTCTGGCGTTTGTTGAATGCCGAGAGCATATTCGACAGTTGGATCTGAGCCCAGAGCAATACCTTCGCGCAACCGGCGAGCGAAGACAGCAGCAATTTCCTCGCGCTCTTCACTAACAACCGCTTCTTTTTCGACAATACTTGCAAACGTCACCCACTCCATTAATGAGTATGGGCTACGATTCCGGTCATAAAGCGGCAATGCAGCCTCTGCAAAGCGATCGAGCATCTGATTAACGAGTTGAGGTGCCGTAACCCCGTCCACAACTTCATAAGTATCAGGAAACAGAAATCCTTCTAAGTTTGTTTCTTCAGACGAAAAAACTGCATCTGGTAACCACGGATAGTCTTGGGGACGAATCGATTGTGCGGCTTCCAAAAAATCGACTTCAGTGACTAGGCCCTCAGCATCAACGTAATTTGCAATGTCAGCGATCGCCCATCCTTCTGGAATCGTGATGCTACCTGTTTTTACATCCCCTTCCCAAATACGATTAGCAATGGTCGGCATGGATTCAGTTGTTGAGATCAAATAGGTACCTGCAAGATACCCTCCTGGGCGGTTTTGCAAGGTTTGCCATCGGGTCCACAGGTTCCATGCTGATGCAGAACGAATCAGGCCCCTATCACTCAGCGTTTCCCCAATTTGTCGGGCGGTTGTACCGTCTTCGATATCAATTTCAACCAAATCAATCTCACCCAAGCTAGCGTCCAGGTCATCGGCCGAACGAACCCCTTCGCTCTCATCTTCTAGATTGCCTTCTGCTTCAACAACAACTGGACTCACTGGGGCAAGCGCCCAGCTCCACCATTGCCATCCCTGCCATCCAGAAATGCCCAATGCTGCTGGAAATACCAATAAATAGAAGAACCATCGATTCATCGTCTGATGCCCTGATCCATGTTGATGTAATCTACAAATCCCAAAATGTAGAGAAGGGACTGGATAATAGTCTCGCCCATTATCAGACCATAACTTTCTGTGAATAGACAATATTGAACTTAAAAAGTTCCCAGCTATTCTTACCTCTACTCCCCATATGGTCCATCACACTTGGCAATTGTCTCAAATCCATAACAAAAACAGGGGTGGTGCGCGCAACGCGCACCACCCCTGTTTCTTCATCAAGGGTACTCAGTCATGGCGAATAACCTGATTTTCTTGGCCTAAAATGGCCTCCGAATCGATCGTCAACGTCACGATTCAACTTCATCGAATAACTGATTCTCCAGATACGGTCGCACTTGTTCAAATTCCTCTGGCGATAAAATGCTCGGTTGTCCGCTAGAGTTCATCCGAGCGAAAAAGAGAAGTGGGTCAAGGGGCGTGTAAATCGCGTATTCTTGTTCCTCGTGAAAGAAGGAGGCCAGTAACTGAAGATCTTCTTCACTCATCTCATCCGCATCATTGGCAACATCAAGTGTAATGACGTCATCTTCTTCTGGCTCAGGAATCGGACCAGAGACGGTCAAGGTTAACGCCGTATTTTCTAGGGTGAGATTGTGCTCTGCTAGAACAGCTTTCGCTAGCGAAAAAATGCCTTGAGCCGTGTCGGTGTCGATATCTACCAATACCTCTTCGTCATCGTTCTCCTTATCAGGTTCCCAAGCCAAGATCTCAACCGGTGTATCGACGGGCAGAAGTAGGACGTAGCTGACATCATTGACATCAACAGAGCGTTCAACGAAACACGAGAGCGATCGCCCATCGTCTTCAGTTAACACGACAATTGGTAGTTCGCTTTCAACCTGATTATCAGAGGATTTGTTCATATCTAAATCAGCACTCAAGGGGGACAAATCGTGTACGTGTAGCCTATCAGGCTATCTAACCCGTCAAGAAACCGTCACGGTCTCTACATATGGACATTCCATAGACAAAACTGGATCAAACTATCTATATCTAGCGCACTTTTGAGCCAGTGGCGATCGCAGCCTACCATTATTTACAATCATGCATCGGCTCTATTAGAGTAAGGCGCGAATCTAAACAAACCTCTGTTTCGTCTAGAGAGTTCACAAAACTATTACGCAGCTTTGCCCTCCTACACAATCACCGAGCGTATCCTACCAGGTAAGAAAGTATCCGAGCCACGGACTCAGACCCATCGTCACGTTGTTCGCTTCTCATCAAGCCATCGCTGTAAAATCACGGCTGCTGCTTTTCGATCAATGAGTGCTTTATTTCGTGAGGGTGACTGGTTGTCAGCTTGGATGAGTTCTTCGGCTTGAATCGATGTATATCGCTCATCAATATACTCAACTGGAAGTTGAAGCGTTGCTTCTAAACGGCGTGCAAACTTCTGAACCTGTCTGGCTTGATTGCCGAGTTCACCGCCGACTGTATACGGCAAGCCAATAACAAGCAGGGCCACCTGTCGTTCATGAATGATGTGCCGGAGTGTCGCAATCACATAATCATAAGATTTTCGTTCAATCGTGGTCAGCCCTGTTGCGATTAGCCCAAGTCCGTCGCACCCAGCAACACCAATCCGTCGCCGTCCAATATCAAGACCAAGGGCCGAGAAGGGAGTCATATCAAATTTAGTTCTGAACAGTCATCATTATTAATTCTCGCAGAAGCCTGATGCTGTGGAACACTGACCAAAACTTATCCGCTAGTTTTTGATTGCAATCGTTAGGGTTTCTAACCTAATCGTCATCTTGCATCAGCTGACTATCATTCAGCTCAGACGATGCATAGTGTTGATGATCAAAGTTTATGAACTTTGACGTTGGCGACGTTAGGGAGAATCGGCCTGGAATCGGTTTTCGGCTGGGTTTTAGACCCTGCAAAACTTCTGCCAACTGGAGACCCTCTAGTGACGCTGGCTTGGTTTCTCGAACCTTATGCCAAACGGAACGGGACATCATCAGTGTATGTTCCGTTCTATCTGCGCCAATTTTAGAGAGATATTCTTCACGCTCAGGCTGATAGTCTGACGAAACCATTTGTAAGGGTTGAACTGGATATGCTCGGAGCAGTCGAGCCATATGAGCTAACAATTTTGGATACAAACTGGTGTATGCCGGATGAACAGTTAGCTGTACACGATGCGGGGTTGATGCTGCTCTTGATATCTCAAGGCGAAAATATCCAATCGCGGCTTTGCGTTGAGGTTCAAATACGTATGCTTGTTGAATCTCTTGCTTATGAATGAGTCGCCGAACCGAATCGACCGTTGAAGACGCTAACCCTGATTTGAAGTCTGAGACGTGTCGATCAAATACCTGCCGGACCAGTGGAGGCATCGATACCGTGTCCAGTTGATGAAGCAATGAGGCATCTGCATTATTAACTGATCGGAGGTTGTCCAAGTTTGGGTCTCTCTCCGCCAATGCTGACAGCAAATCGGGAGCGATCGCCCAGTATGTCATCTGAGCGAGAGGTTGAAACCCATGCTGACGATAAAGCCCGATTCCAGCTTTATCATTCACACTCACCTCGACCATCCAGGTCCGTGCTTCCCAAATGCTGTCGAGGCAGTGCCGCAATAGATGAGATGCAATATCTGGTGCCAGCATCGTCGGAAACAGCTTACCAACAGAGCCGTCTCCTGCTATGGCTGTACTGATTGACTCATCGCCACCGATCTCATGCGCGTGAGCAGCATTTCCATTTGACTGTTGCTGAACGTCTGCAGTATTTGATGTATCTCCGGCTGAGATTCGTTCGACCCTCCAGGTGCTACGAGTCGAGTTACAGGGAGCAACCTGTATAAATCCTCGAAACTTCCCATTGAGTTCTGCAACATAAGCTGAGAAGACATTCTGCAATGGATTTGGGAACCAGCTGAGCAACTTAATAGGTGCATACCACTGACGAATGCTCATCAGATTCTGAGCAACCTGCGCCAGGGCATAGCCACAACTTTGAGTCTCAAATGAGTGATGATTACACTTAATGAGATGCTCAACGTTATCCAAGTCACCGTAGTGACATGGACGAATCGTAATCGTTGCAGGCTTTGGGAATAATGGCATACCTGAAGTCTTGAGACACCGGATACTTGCTATTTGCTCAGATCAAGCCGTGTATCAGGGCAGTAGCGGTACGACATGAAACTAGCATTCTATCTACTACTCTAACGGAGTATTCCTGAAAGAAGTAGAGAATTGACTCAGGATAAGCATCTATATGACGTATATCCTTATAAATGCTTATCCTGAACCTTCATGATCTGTATCGTTTCATATCTCTAACGTATCTGAACTCATGCAACGGGGCGATATCCGTTACACAACTTCCATGAAGCTGCGGTCGTCACTGTTGACGATTTTACAAACCTCCTGGACTTGGAGTAGTATTCATGTCAAACAACGTTTAATTTTTATTAACGTCATGAAACTGCTGAGACCTCCTGAAAAAATGACGCATTGAACACTTTGATAGGTCTTACAGTTCTAGGAGTTTTTAAATTCGGCTTTAGCAGATCACAACCTTTGAACGGTTCACTGTAAGTAGCGATGATAGCTGTCCAACTTATTGATAGTGCTGCAACGCTAGCTGGCAGGGTAAGAGGGTTCAATAATACGGGACGTTGGAGTTTCAGGTTGTTGATGCAATTCGATGAAGTTGCATCGGCGGATTCGAGTGTAATGGTCTGTACCGGAGAAATGTGTGATGGATCTTCTTAGAAAAATTGAGCGTGGTTCTCTAGTGGGTCATCTGGTGTCGATGGCTTTTGGTTTAGCTGGTCTGCTCTTGGTCATGCCTCACCCAGAGTTTCTTAATTATGTACCTGCTGGCCAGTTGTTATTTCGGTGGAGCCTCGCAGGGGGAGGGGTCATATACATTCTGCTAGGGACTGTTGCGGTCATGCTTTACGCATATCGCACCATTGGTCTTCGCGCACTACTCTCATTTATGATTCCGGCGATCGCCATTTCATTAGCCGGCGAACTCATTGGAACTGGAACGGGGTTTCCATTTGGTGAGTATAGTTATTTGAATGGATTGGGATTCAAAATATCGGGCCGCGTTCCATTCACGATCCCGCTCTCTTGGTTCTACTTGGGACTCGCATCCTACTTACTGGCACGAGTCGGGGTTAATGTACCGTCCGTCAATTCATCACCGGGCTCCTCAAAATGGATGCAGCTTGCTCGCCATATCGCTGCGATTGGCCTTGGAGCTGTGCTATTAACCTCGTGGGACTTTGTTTTAGATCCAGCCATGAGTCAAACAGCGATGCCATTTTGGTATTGGCATGAGCCAGGAGCCTTCTATGGAATGCCATATCAGAATTTTGCTGGGTGGATGCTGACAGGCAGCATATTTATTGGGTTGGCGGCTGTACTGTGGCGAGTCCAATCCTTACCCATTGGTAACGTCTCACTTAATGTTCCACTGATCGTCTACCTTGGCAATTTTGCGTTTGCAATGGTCATGAGCATGGCAGCCGGATTTTGGGTTCCCATTGCTCTGGGGCTTTTGCTAGGAGCTATCCCTGCCATTCTTTGCTGGAAGCAAAGTGAAATATATCAATCGAATTACTCCGTAGACGCTAGAGGCGCATCTACATTTGCTTCATCCTCGCCAACGAAGTCATGATGTTTGTGTGGGTGTTTGGAATGACCGGCAGTTCACTTGATTCGCTGTCGGTCGGATTGGGAGGCTTGTCACTTATCATTCTTTTGCTTCAGCTACCTGCTGTTGCCTTACTGTTTTCTAGACTGTTGCGAGGCCCTAGCCGACGATCGCCCATTGAGCCGATGCCATCCCTTCAAGCCAATATTGGCGCCGTCAGTGTCGTCTTACCAACGCTGAACGAGGCAGAACGCGTTGCCCCCTGCTTGAGCAGCTTGTCGCAGCAGAGCTATGACGTCCGTGAGATTCTCGTTGTTGATAGTAATTCAGAAGACGGCACGGTTGACAAAGTAAAAGCAGCTCAACGCAATGATCCAAGATTTCGTGTTCTATGCGATGATCCGCTTCCTAGCGACTGGGTTGGCCGACCGTGGGCCCTTCACACTGGATTTCTTAACAGCTCCGAGCAAAGTGAATGGCTCTTGGGGATCGATGCAGACACTCAGCTCCATCCTGGACTCGTGGCTGGCTTGCTCGACGTTGCCCAACGGGAGCACTATGACCTGATATCCCTTTCTCCCAAATTTATTTTGAGATTTCCAGGAGAATGGCTGCTCCAGCCTGCCTTATTAATGACGCTGG
The DNA here is from genome assembly GCA_038520475.1 of Cyanobacteria bacterium J06627_8. GTDB lineage: Bacteria > Cyanobacteriota > Cyanobacteriia > CAKZMO01 > CAKZMO01 > JBCCWF01. Next base: position 9,195 of record JBCBLF010000085.1, on the reverse strand, counting down.
TCTATCGATTTGGTCCTTCCGGAGGTGCCAGTGATGGATCTGAGCGAGTGATGGCGAACGGTCAATGCTTTCTAATCCGGCGATCGCTTCTTTCTCAGCTAGGTGGATATTGCATTGCCAGACAGTCATTTGCCGATGACGTGACTTTGGCTCGATATGCAGCCGATCAAGGTGCGCGCGTCGCATTCCTAGATGGAGCCCATGTTTTGAAGGTTAGGATGTATGACGGCATTCAAGATACCTGGGATGGATGGGGGCGCTCTCTTGACTTGAAAGATGCCTGCTCCACTGCTCAACGATGGGGAGACGTTGCGTTTCTCATCGCTGTTCAAGCATTGCCAATTCTCTTGCTCCCACTACTCGGTCTCCTGTGGTGGTTTCATTCATCGTCGTTATTTTTAACGCTTTTACTGGGACTAAACAGTGCACTGGTCTTGATTCGATTTGCATTGCTACTTGCGATCGCCCCTTCCTATGATTTCTCACAAGCGGCTGGGTCAGCCTGGAGCTTTTGGCTATCTCCACTAGCCGACCCAGCTGCTGTTTACCGTATCTTTCTCTCCTCCACTCGTCGTCCTACTCAGTGGCGCAGTCGACAATACGATCACTTCGATGTGTAACGTGTAAAACACCTGCGTGTAATCATCAAACGTGTCGATTGGGATTTGCTGAACCAGATCTTGTAGTTGCAGTTGCAACCACGAAGTGTTCTGGAGCGTCGTCACTCTGAATAGCCATTGGCTACATTTTTATGGGGAATCTTGTTGGTCATTTGGCTACCCCTCATTGCCTGAGAAAATATTGACTAAGACAACTTTCGAAGGTTGTCCTAGTCCATCAGGGTCGGGTATCAGACTGACACAGCAATTCGCCAGTTCCACAGGAGAAAGTGCTCTTATCAGACATGGCAAACCGTGACACGACTCAAACTGGACTAAATCTGCTTCAGCCAGGAATGCTCTGGGAAAAAGTCCAGGCTCGCACAATTGATGCGATCGCCTGTGGAGCGTTGCAGTCGATTCCAACCCATCGCGAATGTGTCGAGCACAACGGCGTATCGTTCCTAGTGCGATCGCTCGATACCCTCACAAAAAAAGAAAAGGCGAAAAAAGCAGAGCAAGAAAAATCAGACGCAGGCAAACCGTTTGATCCCTTTTTGCCCTATGAAGAAGATCTGTTTGTCACCGATTTATCGACCACTCATTTGTGCTTACTGAATAAATTCAACGTTGTCGACCATCATTTGCTGATTGTGACCCGTGCGTTTGAGGAGCAAGAAGATTGGCTAAACCCACAGGATTTCTCAGCCCTTTGGCGAGTTTTGAGAGAAATTGATGGGCTCGGCTTCTATAACGGTGGCAGGTTAGCAGGAGCAAGTCAGCCTCATAAACACATGCAGCTCATTCCACCCTTACAGTCGACGGACACATTCACATTCCCCATCGAATCGGCCTTTCAGGACCTACTCTTTCCCTCCACTCAGCAGGTTTCATCTTCGCTCTCTGATTCACTCGTCAGCAAGCCACAATCAAGCCACAGCCTACCGTTCAACCATGCGATCGCATCCCTCTCTATTCCTTTAGATTATTCTGCGTCACAAGGAGGAGACCAGCTCATGCAGGTCTACCGTCAATTATTAGCAAGCATTGCCGGTAACATTGACTTAACGGGCGATCGCCAAGCCTTACACTACAATCTCTTGGTTACCCGGCGCTGGATGATGCTCGTTCCGCGCTCTCAAGAAAGTTACGCATCAATTTCTGTCAATTCTCTTGGATTTGCCGGATCGCTCTTCGTCAAAGATGAAAAGCAATTACAGATCCTTAGGCAAACTGGGCCCATGACAGTTTTAGAGAACGTTGCACAGCCAAAACCGCCCCAATGACATCTCAGGATTAAAAATGGCATCATGTATGATGAGGGTGGAGCATTGTTTGGAATTGACGGAATTAGACTTGATTTAAAACAATGCATGAGTAGAGGATTCAGATGCCTTGATTATTGAACTGCAACTGTCTAACTGTCATTTGGGAAAACTATGCTTGGTAGTATGAACAACTTGGATGGTGAGAATCGTTCGTGTTCTCCATACGAAGCCGTGCTGCGAGATTTAGAGCGCAGAGGTTTGAGATCCGAAAAATTATCGACGCCCGCTGCACCTGAGGATCTCAGCAGTCGTCACTTATTTTCACATGAGCAAACCCGAGAACCCGGACTCTACGACGCCGTCATCAACAAATACGAAAAGTACGAGGAAATTCACGAGGCGATTCGCATTCCCACGTACCAGTGATCTCCCTGTTCAGTCACCAAAGTACTGGGTCAAAGAGAAGGATCGTTATCTTCGTCAGATTCTAATTGAAGACATTCAAGACCTGACTGAGCGTCAGCTGGTAGTGTATTTCACCAGCAAAGGCATGATTGACTTTCGAGATGCAGATGATATCTCCGAAATTCTTGATGATTGCCAAACGAATGAGGTTGATTTACTACTCCAGACCCCTGGAGGCATTATTGATGCTTGTGAGAAAGTCATCAGTGTATTGAAGCTGAGAGGCGGAGCCTATCGCGTCATCATTCCAAGCTGGGCCAAGAGCGCGGGCACAATTATTGCGTTGTCATCCAGCAGCATTGTGATGGGCGTAAATTCTGAGCTAGGGCCGATTGATCCCCAATTTAATGGCATCCCAGCAGAATTTATCCGCGATGACCCTGAAGAAAAATATCCTTACAAACAGATTGCAGAGAGCGCCATCAGCCGAACTCAAAAGCTGGCGAGCCAAGTGTTGAGCCGAGGCATGCTTCACGGAGCTGAACAAGTTCAAATTGATGATTTGGTCTCTCAGCTTTCGTCAGCCCAACGCTACTCGTCTCACGGTGCAGTCATCAATGCTGAAGAAGCAGCAAATCTGGGGCTAGATATCACTTATCTTCAACCCAACGAAGAACTATGGAAAAAGCTATGGCTGCTCTACTGCATGTATGACTATGACTGCCAGCGCCAAGGTTACGCCAAGGTCTTTGAAGGAGCACGGGTCAGCATCGCTCGCCCTCTTCAGCCTGGTGACAAGCAGAGTTCTGGGAATTCTCGCGCCTTGAGCTAATGGCATCATTGCTTCAGGCATAGCGCTGTAGATCATCTGTAGCATCGCAATAGGTGTTGTGGGGCGCAGCGTGCCCCACAACACCGTTTCAATACTTCTTGCGGTTATAAGCTGCTACATATAAACATCGCCATTTCTGATAGGACAAGACGGCGAGCCATTTGCTCGTTTGCCTAAACACTGAATGATATTCGGTGTCCTAGCATCAATGGTCAGAGCAATATCTTGAGTATCCAACATCAGAAATTTTGGGACCTGAGCAACATTAGAGACATGGACAAACTCTTCACCTATGGTTCACTTCAACCAGGCGGACCTAACGAACATGTATTGACCACTCTTGGAGGTGAGTGGTCACCTGCCACGATTAAAGGCAATCTTGTTGAAGCAGGCTGGGGAGCACAGATGGGATATCCTGGCTTGGTGATTGATGCTGACGGCAACGATGTCCATGGGCATGTCTTCACCTCCTCTCGCTTAAGTGCCAAGTGGGTTGACCTAGATGAGTTTGAGGGTGAGCAATATGAACGGGTTACAGCGTCCGTAACTCTATTGAGCGGCAAGCATGTTCAAGCGTATGTCTATGTCCTTCGCGCGTAGCGATCGCCAGCCAGTACTAACCATGCCCCTATTCACACCTTATTGAGGGGCAACATTACGGGGAAAATCCTTAGTCCTTTGTTATCACTTTGAGCGACTTGCCAAGGTGCAGATTCTGCTGCTGAGTTTCATCATGCCGAGTTTCATCACTACGGATTACGGAAAAAATCCTAAGCAGAGTCAAGTTTTCTATTGCTGTGATGGGAAGTTTCTATACAAGCTGTGATGTCTGTTTGTTAGCGTGAAGACAGACGAGGACAGCAAGAGGTAGCTCGTTATGCCTGAAGCTTTGGTAAAAAATCAGCCCCAGGTTCAATGTTTCTACAACATGGGTACGGCTGAAGTTGCCAACATCATCGGTAGTGACCTAGAGAAGGGTCTAGCCGCTGAGATGGTCGCAAAGCGCTATGAAACCGATGGCTGGAATGAACTCCCTGTTAAACCCGGCAAGCCTGCCTGGCTCCGACTCTTGCTACAGTTTCATCAGCCGCTGCTCTACATCTTGCTGATTGCAGGGGCAGTCAAAGCATTTCTAGGCTCTTGGACCAATGCAGCTGTTATTTGGGGTGTCACGGTTATCAATGCCATCATCGGCTACGTGCAAGAAGCCAAAGCCGAAGGTGCGATCGCCTCATTAGCCAAGGCTGTTACAACCGAGACAACCGTTCTGCGCGATGGCCAAGCGTTACAGGTCCCGTCTCGTGATTTGGTCGTTGGGGATGTGGTGCTGCTGACCTCAGGTGACAAGGTCCCCGCAGACCTCAGACTCTTCAAAACGCGAAATTTACAGGTCGACGAGTCTGCTCTGACTGGAGAATCACTGCCAGTCGACAAGTCCGTGCAACCCCTGCCTGAAGAAACACCACTGGCAGAACGCACCAATATGGTCTACGCCGGTAGCTTTGTCACCTTTGGTCAGGGACGCGGCCTGGTCGTAGCTACAGCTGAAGCCACTGAGGTGGGACAGATCTCTCAGTCAATGGAACAGCGAGTCAGCCTGAGTACGCCGCTGACGCGTAAGTTCGCCAAATTCAGCCGCATTTTGCTCTACGCCATTTTGACCTTGGCGACTCTCACCTTTGCCATCGGTCTAGGTCAGGGCGAATCTTGGGAGTATATGTTTGAAGCGGCGGTTGCCCTAGCGGTGAGTGCCATTCCTGAAGGATTACCCGCCGTGGTGACGATTACCTTGGCGATTGGGGTCAACCGCATGGCTCAACGCAACGCTATTATTCGCAAGCTGCCAGCTGTCGAGGCACTGGGGAGTGCCACAATAATCTGTTCAGATAAGACTGGGACACTGACCGAAAATCAGATGACGGTACAAGCCATCTATGCCGGAGGTCAGCACTATCAGGTCGGTGGTAGTGGCTATAGCCCCAAGGGTGAGATTGTTCAACTGGATGAGCATCGAGCAGCAAGCCCTTTCGAAGATGATTTGCCTGATGCCCTGAAACAGTGTCTAACGGCAGGCGTGCTCTGTAATGACGCCCAACTGAAACACGATGGGGAACACTGGTCTGTGGTAGGCGATCCAACAGAGGGAGCGTTGCTAGCCGTCGCCACTAAGGCTGATTTAAGCCAAGTCGGCCTTACTGCGACCAAGCCTCGCCTGGATTCCATTCCCTTCGAATCTCAATATCAGTACATGGCGACCCTGCACGATGCAGCCGTACGGACCATCTACGTGAAAGGCTCGGTTGAGGCGATTCTGAGCCGCTGTACTCAAATGATGGATCCTCAAGGCAAGGCGATGCCATTGAAGCGCGAGTCAATTGAGCAGGCTGTTGAAACAATGACGGCAAAGGCCCTTCGGGTGCTTGCTTTTGCCTCTAAAGCAGTCGGCCCCCATCAACATGCCCTTGATCACAGCGATATTGAGACTGGGCTGGTCTTTTTAGGCTTACAAGGCATGATTGACCCACCGCGTCCAGAGGCGATCGCCGCCGTCCATGCCTGTCGTGATGCCGGTATTCAGATCAAGATGATCACTGGGGACCATATTTCAACAGCTCGGGCCATTGCCCAGCGGATGCACTTGCAGCGAGGAGAGCACGTCAATGCTTTCGAGGGCAGAGCACTGACTGCAATGGACGATGCTCAGCTCGCCCAGACGGTTGAAATTGGAGATGTGTTCGCTCGTGTTGCCCCGGCTCAGAAGCTTCGATTGGTTGAAACGCTCCAGGCTAAAGGCGAAATTGTGGCCATGACGGGGGATGGTGTGAATGATGCTCCCGCTCTCAAGCAAGCCGATATCGGTATTGCCATGGGCAAAGGCGGTACGGAAGTAGCCCGAGAAGCGGCGGATATGTTGCTAACAGACGATAATTTTGCCTCTATCGAAGCAGCGGTCGAAGAAGGGCGCACGGTTTATCAAAACCTACGAAAGGCCATTGCTTTTCTGCTGCCAGTCAACGGTGGGGAGTCGATGACGATTCTAATCAGTGCGCTGCTGGCCAGGGATCTGCCGATTCTATCGTTGCAAGTTCTCTGGCTCAACATGATTAACTCTCTAACCATGACCGTACCCCTGGCCTTTGAGCCCAAGTCTACAGGGATCATGCAACAGCCACCCCGTCCTCCCAGAGAACCATTGATTACACGGCAGTTGCTAAACCGGATTCTATTAGTTTCTCTATTTAACTGGGTGCTCATATTTGGTCTGTTTGAATGGGCCGAAGCGACGACAGGGGACATTGCGGTAGCGCGTACCATGGCGATTCAAGCCTTAGTTGCAGCACGCATTGTGTATTTGCTGAGCATTAGTCAATTAGGCCAAAGCCTGCTGAGTTCCATTCGTCGTCGGTCCGACCCAGTGACGAATGCGCCATTTTTGCTGCTAGGAATTGGGGGGGCGATCGCCCTTCAAGTGCTGTTCAGTCAGTGGTCTGTCATGAACACACTCTTTGAGACGGCTCCTCTCACATTGAATCAGTGGTTGATTTGCCTACTACCAATGCTACCGATGGTGCCATTTGCTCTTTGGGTTAACCGCGTTGACCCGACCCATCCTGTAGGGCATGGCAGCAAGCCTAATGTGGTTTAGAAAGGAAAGGTGAAACCGATGACGATGCAAAACATTTTGATTGGCCTAGATTGTGGGGATACCTGTCAAACAGTTTTTGACCAGGCCGTTAGCCTAGCCCAGGCAACCCAGGCAAAGATACATCTCCTCAGCGTCTTAGTCCCCGAAAATGACAGCAGCATTACCTTTTCTCCTTATTCTGATGACGATTGGACAACCTATGCTGAGAGCTATCGAGAAATTGAGACAGCCCGTCTCAAATTACTCGAATCCTTTGCGGACAAAGCGAAAGAAGCGGGAATCACAACTGAATTCACCCAGTACGTTGGTAGCCCTGGTTCCGTCATCTGCAAACTGGCCAAGACCTGGAAGGCAGACTTAATTATCGTTGGCAGTCACCAACGCAGAGGATTGAGTGAAATGCTGCTCGGTAGTGTCAGCAATTATGTCGTGCACCATGCTCCCTGCTCGGTCATGGTTGTTCATGGACAGACTTAGCAACGGTTGGTTGGCAACCGACTAGGGATTGGAATGAATAAGGTGAATTGAATCAGACTGAAACCAACGCTTGCCAAGGACTAGAGCTTTGACCGGAGCGATCGCCCTAGCTCTATTGATTCAGTCTTGGTCATGACGCAACATGGAAGGCCAGTGCCTCGGTCGGGGCACTGGCCTTCCATGTTGCTTTATAGGGATTCTGGCTAATAATAAAGGCTAGATGACTATTATTCCTGAACACGACCAAACTGGTCCTCACTCATTACTACTGATATGTCAGCAGAATCTAAACGTTCGATTTACGCCGCGATGGGTGCAAACTTCGCGATCGGCATCGCAAAATTTATCGGCGCAGCCATTGGCGGTAGCTCAGCAATGGTATCTGAAGGCATTCATTCCATGGTTGACTCAGTCAATGAGCTTCTATTGCTCTATGGTCTACAGCAAAGTGAGAAGGAACCTGATGAAAACCACCCGCTTGGACATAGCGCTGAAATTTATTTTTGGTCGCTCATGGTTGCCGTACTCATTTTCGCCCTGGGGGGAGGCATCTCAATCTACGAAGGCGTTAAGGCGATCCAGCAGCATTCTGGAGAATCCAGCAATACGCTGGTCAGCTATGGTGTTCTGAGTATGGCAGCCATCTTTGAAGGAACCGCACTGTTTGTCTCAATTCGTGGGTTTAATAAAACCCGCTCTCAGAAGGAAGATGTCAGCTTTTGGGACGACCTCCGCCGTAGCAAAGACCCATCTAGCTTTGTCGTTATTTTTGAAGATGCAGCTGCGCTGCTCGGCATTGCAGTTGCGATGTTAGGCGTCTACCTCAGTGAGCTAACAGGCGAGACGTTCTACGATGGATTGGCGTCAATCATCATCGGCGTTATTCTCACCATCGTTGCAATCGTACTGGTTACTGAAACAAAAGGACTGTTGACTGGCGAGAGTGCCTTACCTGAGGTTAGAAATAGTATTAAGGAGATTGTTCTCCAAGATGAAGCCGTCTCTAAAATGGAATCTCCCATTACCCTCCATCTTGGGCCAACTGATATTCTGCTGGCGATGAATATCGAGTTTCAAGATGACCTATCGTCTGACCAAATTGAAGCGACGGTACGTCGGATTGAAACGGCCATCCGAACATCCCACAGCGAAGTGAAGCGAATTTTCATTGAGGCTCAATCGCTCACCTCAGACATTAAGACCTTAAAAAGCTGATAATCAGCCCGTTATGCTCTGATCAGTGCTCTCGCGATGATCACCATACTCAATGGCGATCGCCTGTCCCCCATCATTCAGCGAGGCGTTGAGTCCGTTCAAGATACGAATCAAATCAGTGCAGACAACTCCACTCAACATAAGCATATGAGTGGACTACTGATGAAAATTCCCACTGTTGCAAAAAATGTCTGTTCCACAGATTGTGATTGATACTAATGTAATCGTGGCTGGACTGAGATCTAGAAATGGAAGCGCTTTCCGATTATTGAGCTTGGTTGGACATGACCGATTTCAAATCCATCTTTCAGTGCCTCTGGTTTTAGAGTATGAGGACGTCTTAACTAGTTGTCCCTGAAAAACTCAGGATTGACCACTTACTGGTGAGTTTTTCAGGGACATATCCTGGAAAAAGTGCCACAATTTTCGCAAATTGAACCCACAGGCAGCGAGTAAGGTATTGATGCGGTCACCATCCTTTCCTTTCAAAGGATTTCGATTCAATCCATGGTCGTGCTTCGCATGACTAATCACAGGTTCAATCGCACTGCGTCGCTTCAACCACCGACGCAGTGCCCCCGTAAACCGACGGGTTCCTGCAACTAACACCGTCAGCCCTGAAGGATGATACTTCTGACCGCGAAATCCTTTATCCACCGAGGCTTGCTGAGGATGTTGTCCACTGAGTCGATGGGTTTGTTCAATCGCACCCACTAACGTTGCACCATCGTACGGATTGCCATGCACCGCCAT
>JBCBLF010000084.1:0-18219 GCA_038520475.1 Cyanobacteria bacterium J06627_8 | reverse complement strand
CTAAAGATGTAAGACAAAAATACTCCTCATAAGCCATTGCTGTTTCTATAGTGTTGGCACTCAGTAAAAGTTCCTTATATTTAAGGCTGATTGGACCAAACACATTTTTAGCGTTGAACAGTATTGTATGACGATGATTTGGATTCTTTACTTCAGCTATGCTGAGCAGGTCGCGTAGCGCAGCACCAAGCTTTGCTCTTTCGTCTAGTTCTAATAAAGAACGAATGGCTTTAACTTCTTGCTGAATCTCATTCAATTTTCCTTCTAGCTTTTTGAGTTTTTCGTTGAGAACTGCAAAGCCCACAGCGGAAACTGCCAGATTTAATCCCGATAAAACCATTGTTCCAGTTGCCACATGAAACAGTTGATTAACACTGGCAGTAAGGTTGCTCACTTGCCCAGATAATCGATGTAGCTGATATGTATTAACTACTCCCAGGGTGCTGGATACTGACTCGAACAAAGGAGATACAAGAGATTGACTAGTTACTGGGAGCAGATGCCGCACGATCTGACCGGCATTCTGAGTACCACTAGCCCAACGAATAACTCCACCATATTGCTTATATTGCCCAGAGAGTAATCCTGTTATGACCTCTGGAGGAATAGCTCTGGCTACGGTCAAACCAAGAAGAGATTCTGACATAGCAGTTTACTTAACCTAATTTTTTTAGCATGCCTCAAGGACATATGCATCTGAGGTCATCAACTTTCCGGAAGGTCAGGGTGAGCTAGCTCTGGGTAACGCTCTACATAAGCTTGTTAGGCGCTGATTGGTACACAATTAGCCTTCTATTTAATTTCTTCTAAATTCCTTTTCGCATCGTCCATATGGTTGTTTCAGCCAAACAGCGCCTTAAAAATGCCCTTCGCAGCATTGAGAGCATCACTAAGAAAGTCCCTGTTCTGACATTATCGGGAACTCACTTCCTGGAGACGGGATATAAAAGAATTTCCCTTTTCTTCTGAGAATGCTCCACTTTCTTTCCACAGAATGTTGCCGTCATCAGCAACTAGGAGAATCTGTATCTCTTGAGTGTTGTCTATGCCGATACTTTGATTAAACGCATCGACATCTAGGTAGAGCGTAATTGTGCGAGAGCGAGTGTCTTCATCAGGAATGCCTGCAATCATCCAGCCGTCAATCTGTGCCCGGAAGACTGGGTTGTATGAGGGTAGTGTGGGCAATTCGTAATAACGAAAGTTTGGAAGAGCTGCTTCTGCTTCGGCCAAGATGGGTAACCATGTATAAACATCATTTTGATGTTCTTGGGTGTAAGCCAGCACCACGACGTTATACTCATCGGAAAAATCACTAGGAAATTCGATACGTTCTCCTAAAAGATTGAGTCCAGATACGATTGGAAACTGACTAACATCACCGCTTTGCCTATCAGCTGCGAGAACAAGTGCACGATTGGTACTTGGCGAAAAATATTTCAAGACTCGCGTTAAGGGTTTTGCGAAGATGACGAGTAACCCAATCGCAGCCACTAATCCAAGCAATGATCTCATTTTCATGATCTACAGTCCTCATCAAATAATTTGAATATCTTTGGTTAACCAACCAACAAATTTGTTGAACTTCAAGGTAAAAAATTTTGGATAGAACCCCTATGGCTGCATGCCTCTAATGAAAACCTCAATGATGTCGTCTGCCATTGATTGACGACTCTTCTCTAAATAGGCATCAGGAACAGCATGTAAGCTTTCAAACGATGAAAAGATGGCCCCTGCAATATGTCCGAAATTGTCATGGGTTATCTCACCCTGACGCTTGGCCGCTTCTAGAACAGCAACAATGGGTAGAATCGTTGCTGTGAAAGCCAAATCGCTTAGGCCGTCTGCTTCTGCTGTCCCAATTGCGGGCAAGTCACTATTTGCTAAGCGAATCACATCCAGCGGTGGTTGTGACAGCATCCAACTCGCGATTTGACGTAAGTTTTCTTTTAGAGGAGCGTCGGCCGCATTGATATTGGCCTGGAGCCCGTCTCGATAGCGTTCCATGTGCCGAGTCATGACCTCGACATATAAGGCTGATTTGCCATCGGGGACATGATGGTAAATCGACGCGTGGTGAATTCCCGCAGCCTTTGCAATATCTTTTACCGTAACCGCCTCATACCCACGTTCAACGAAAAGTTTTTGAGCCGCAGCCAAAACGCGCTCACGGGCTTCAGAATTCGATTTCAAAGCTTCACCAACATGTTTGTTGGTATTTTAACGTTTTAATTTTTGCCTCGTCAAGAAGTCAACTGTGAGTGCACCATATGATTTGGATTCAGGATCATGAAAGCGTTAATGTGCAACGCTTTCATGATCCTGAATTATTTCACTTGGGCATATCGATGGGAGTCGATGCTATCGAACGCACCGTTATAGACGAAGTTGCGAACCATGTCAGCGTTGAAAAAGTCGTGGGGAAATCCCAGCTTAATTTGGCTGATGTCTTCAAGCTGCTGAATTTGTGCATCAGTGAGAGCGACATTGACGCACTTCAAGTTGTCTGCAATGTGTGATGTCTTCCGCGCCCCCACAATTGGAATGACGCCTTTGTGCTGAAGCCACGCTAAGGCAATTTGAGAGGGGCTATGGTCTGTTTCTGCGGCGACTTGATCGACTGTTTTGGCGATCGCCATATTCCGCTCATTTTGCTCCACAAATCCTGACATGGCCTCGTCATCGAGCCGTCGAGCATCATCCCCATGACTGCTCTGGGTATACTTGCCCGTCAACCAGCCACTGGCTAGCGGCGACCAAGCGGTGACGCCGATATCGAGTGTTTGCGCCATGGGTAATAGCTCTCGCTCAGGGTCCCGCTGAATCAAGCTGTATTCGAGCTGGAGGCCAATAAATGAGGTCCAGCCGCGGAGTTCGGCTAGGGTATTACATTGGGCAATAACCCAAGCGGGTGCATCAGAAATCCCAATGTACAGGACCTTACCAGCTCTAACTAAATCGTCGAATGCTCGCATCACTTCCTCAGCTGGCGTCATAAAATCCCAGGTGTGCAGCCACAGCAGGTCAATATAGTCGGTATTGAGTCGCTTCAAGCTTCCCTCGACGGAATGCACCATGCTCTTTCGATGGTTTCCTGCCCCGTTCGGATCACCGTTGCCGAGACCGTTGGTGTATTTGGTGGACAGTACAATGCGATCGCGCTCAGGTGCGATGAATTCTCCTAGATAGCGCTCACTTGTTCCATTCGTATAAACATTGGCCGTGTCAATGAAGTTGCCGCCTGCATCACGAAAAAGACGGTAGATGTTTTCGCTTTCCTCCTTAGAGGCTCCCCAACCCCAGTCCTCGCCAAACGTCATCGTACCAAGACACAATTCAGAGACTCGAAGTCCGCTGTTACCCAGGAGTTTGTATTTCATCATGTTGTCAAACGTGTCACATCAATACAGTTATCAGACCTATCCCAATTCGGAGAATTGGTGCCACACATCGGTGTGGGTGGTGGCCCGCACCAACCCCGTGTGCAACTGAAACAGTAGATTCATGTGGGCCCTAATCAGGTTGACCCAGTTAGCCTCAGAGACCTGCTGGTATTGTATGCAGCCAGCTCACTCTAATGAGACGATGACGAAAAACTGAGCACTTATCGTACCCTATGAAGCCTTATCGATATGAGCAGAATTTTGGTTCTGTCGTCGCTGTCTACGGGCGACAGCCTTCGTCTAAAGCCAGACTGGAACCAACTATCTCAGCGCTAAACTGCATTGACTTTGCGTTCATCGGGCATACCGGAACCCTGGTTCGACTGGAGGATGGTCCAACGTTTGCTAGACATATTCCTGCGGGGACAGGTGGAATTCATGGCGATGCGCGCATGGAATTTGTTCAAGTTGACGGACCATCGGAGTTTATAGAACTCGTGCCGTCTCCCGACATTCGATTGCTTGCTGCGAACAATTTCAAAGCTCCAGATGCCGTCAATTTTGATGAAATTCAACAGGTCGATGACCAAGTGTTATGGGCTGTAGCGTCTCGTTTTCGAGCCCATGCGATGGGAGGATGGACGATCGATACGCTCGAAGCAGAGGTACTCATCCTCGGTTTGGTTGGTCATCTCATGTGTCGGTATTTGGGTGGAAAACGTCCTCGTGTCAATGAACGTCGATTACCCGCAAAAACGCTGACTCAGCTGCGGGACTATATTGAAGCCTCACTTGACCAATCGATTTCGGTGACGGACCTTGCTCAGGTGGCTCATCGGAGTCCGTACCACTTTATGCGGACATTTACATCAACAACTGGAATCAAGCCTCATCAATTTGTGCAAGCAATTCGCATGGAACGTGCCAAGAAAGTGTTATTGAACGGAGCCAGCGTAAAGATGGCTGCTCGCACGGTTGGATATGTTCCAGGGCACAGCTTTCGTAAGACCTTTTATCAGTATTTTGGGATGCAGCCCTCTGTTTTTGCGAAAGCGATTCTTTAAAGCTAAAAGTGATCGGAAAGTGAGTTGATATCAATGAAGTGTATTGAGTGCTACAGATATGATGCTGTTTGGCCTTTTATGAGTAATCCATCAGGTGTGATGCAGTTCATCATTGAGGGTAACGGTTGTGCAGCTTCATCAATACGATCCCGGACAGTTTTATGACGAACTTTTTGAGGCCCAGGGAGTTCCTCGTGCTGCATCATCGCTGCTGCTCTCCCGACTTGAAAATCTGTCAATTGAGGAGCTCAGCCGTCGGCAGCAGACGGCGCGCAATTCACTATTCAAAGTAGGTGCGACGTTCAATGTCTATAGTGATAACCAGGGTACTGAGCGAATTTTGCCCTTTGACATCATTCCAAGAGTTGTGTCTCAAGCTGAATGGGAACAACTGGAAAAAGGGCTGAAGCAGCGCATTCATGCCCTTAATTTATTTCTAGATGACATCTATAACGAGCAGAAAATTATTCGAGATGGGGTGATACCCGAGCATGTGATTCGCTCATCAAAGGGATTTTTGCCTGCTTGCGTTGGATTGAAGCCACCCAAGGGGCTGTGGTGTCACATTACCGGGACTGACATTGTGCGCGATCGCGATGGCGAGTGGTATGTCCTCGAAGACAACCTGAGGTGTCCGTCAGGCGTATCGTACGTGCTAGAGAATCGACGGGTGATGAAAAGCACCTTTCCAAAGCTGTTTGATGCCATCCATATCAAGCCAGTTGATGATTATGCCAGCCATCTCTTAGATACATTACTGAATCTTGCGCCAGCAGGTCTCCCCGATCCGACGGTCGTGGTGCTGACGCCCGGTATTTACAATTCAGCGTATTTTGAACACTCGTTTTTGGCTCAACAAATGGGAGTGGAGCTCGTGGAAGGACGTGATTTGGTGGTGGTCGATGGCTACCTTCAAATGAAAACGACGAAGGGGCTTCAGCGGGTGGATGTTGTGTATCGACGCATTGATGATGCCTTCATTGATCCTCTAGTGTTCCGATCCGATTCCTTACTCGGCGTACCGGGGTTGATGGATGTGTATCAGTCTGGTCGAGTGGCGATCGCCAATGCGTTGGGTACGGGCGTGGCCGATGACAAAGTGGTTTACGCGTATGTGCCTGCCATGATCAAGTACTACCTCACTCAAGAGCCGTTATTGGCAAACGTCCCGACTTATCTCTGTTGGGAAGACGAACAGCTGTCCTATGTTCTCGATCATCTCGATACCCTTGTGGTCAAAGCTGCGAATGAATCCGGCGGTTATGGAATGTTAATCGGTGCTCATGCAACGAAAGACGAACGCAATGAGTTCGCAATTCGTATTCGAGAAAATCCACGCAACTATATTGCTCAACCAACGCTGAGCCTATCGCGAGTGCCTACATTAATTGACCAATCATTTGAAGGTTGTCATGTCGATTTACGGCCTTATATCTTGTATGGCGACGACATTTATGTCAGTCCAGGCGGACTGACCCGCGTTGCTCTCAAGAAAGGTTCGTTGGTCGTGAATTCTTCTCAAGGCGGAGGCAGCAAAGATACTTGGGTTGTGTCGAGCTGACCTAAACGATCGACTGGCGTTTCTGTATTGGGCCTAACGCTATAAAGCCTAACTGGTGTTTATCTGCTGCATGTCTGCTGAGTTTGTGTTGTTGAGAGGGTAATCATTCATGTTGAGTCGCGTTGCAGATTCGATTTACTGGCTCAATCGCTACGTCGAGCGAGCAGAAAACGTTGCTCGCTTTGTGGACGTCAACTTCAACCTACTGCTTGATGCTCCACAAGATAGTCAGCAGTGGCACCCCTTAGTTGTGACAACGGGTGATTTGACATTGTTTAACAAGCGCTATGGTGAAGCCACTGCGGATAATGTGATTCACTTTTTGACGTTCGATAAACACTACGAAAACTCAATTCTGTCTTGTCTGCAGCAAGCCCGTGAAAATGCCCGATCGGTGCGTGAAATCATTTCCTCTGAAATGTGGGAGCAGATCAATGAATTTTACTTGATGGTGAAAAACGAATCAGCAGGGGCGACTCCGTTGGTTGAGTTGCCTAAGTTTTTTGCTGATGTGAAGCTCGCGAGTCATCTGTTTGCTGGCATTATGGACGCGACAATGTCTCACAATGAAGGCTGGCATTTTGGTCAAATTGGTCGGTTGCTGGAGCGAGCTGATAAGACAACCCGAATTCTAGATGTAAAATACTTCATCCTGCTGCCATCTGTCACAGATATTGGTGGGTCTCTAGATGAGTTGCAATGGATTTCACTACTGAAGTCAACGAGCGGATACGAAATGTATCGCAAATGTCAGCATCGTATTAGTCCGTCGAGTGTGGCGCAGTTCTTAATCCTGGATCGCACCTTTCCCCGGTCGATACAGTTTTGTCTCTTGCAAGCTGAACAATCGCTTCATCAAATTAGTGGAAACCCAGTGGGAACTTGGAAGAATGCAGCTGAGCGATCGCTTGGGAAAATGAGGGCTGAGCTGGATTTCATCACGATGGATGACATTATGGATAGAGGCTTGCATGAGTTTTTGAATGATATTCAGAAACGACTCAATGGTGTTGGAGAGGGTATTTTTGAGACTTTCTTCGACGCGCAGGCGATATCGTAAGCCTATCAATTCTGAAAAAGAGAGAACGCACTGATGCATTACACCATCAGTCACATGCTGGTTTACGAATACAACCAGCCCGTGACCTTGGATACCCATGTTCTTCGCCTGTGTCCGTGGACCGATTGGCGTCAGACTTTGACGAGTTACAGCTTACAAATATCCCCGACACCGAGCCGACAGATCTCAGTTGCAGACTTAGATGGCAGGACGGTTCAGCACCTTTATTTCTCATCCATAGCGTTGTCTAAGTTGCAGATACAGATGCAGGCTCATGTCGAAACTCACTGCGTCAATCCCTTCGATTTTTTGCTGTTTAAGTGGGCTGCGGCGCTGCCATTGGATTATCCAATCTCGCTCAAAACACAACTCAGCCCATACCTACAACTCAACGGGACGACCCTAACACCAAGCATTGACCCAGAAGCCTCGTCCATCGCTCGAACGCTCATTCATCAGACCCATGGCAATGTCGTCATGTTTTTGTGTGAACTTAATCAACTGATACACAGTAAATGCGCGTATGTTATTCGAGAGGTGGGTGCGCCCCAGCTTCCCGGCATCACGTGGAGCCAAAAATCAGGTTCATGCCGAGACTATGCGATGCTATTTATCGAGGTGTGTCGATCAGTGGGTCTCGCGGCTCGGTTTGTCAGTGGATACCACGAAGGCGATCCAGACACGAATGAGTTTCATCTCCATGCGTGGGCTGAGGTGTATCTGCCGGGAGCCGGTTGGCGCGGATTTGATCCAACACTTGGGCTTGCCGTTGGCGATCGCCATGTTGGGTTAGCTGCAAGTCCGTTTCCGGGCAGTGCCGCCCCCATCTCAGGAAACCTACAGGCTGGGTCGAAAGCTGAAGCTACAATGAGCTATCAACTGTCGATTACGTCTACGCAATAGAGGAACTGTCACTTAAAGAGAGCGACCTATGGGAGCGTTAATCGGTATTGGAATTTTATTGATTGGTGCATTTCTGCTGACGGTGTCTGCCATCTGGGGAGCCCTCCTGGCGTTTCAGGAGAATGTGCTGTGGGGGCTAATGTATCTGTTCATTCCTATCGCTGGAGCAATCTCGTTTGTGATTGTGAAATGGCACAATCGGGCTGTTCGAGTGAGCTATCTGTTAGGAATATTGGGCACGCTGCTCTTGGTTGGCGGCGGAATTGTTAGTCTCGCGAATGGGCGATCGCTGATCACTCGGCTCGGTGTTGATATTGAGCCTGTTCCAGTAGCAGAATCGAGTCCTACGTCTGCGGAAATCCCTGAGGTTTCTACGTTCCCTGCTGAGGAGAGTGAGCAGAGTTATCGTCAAACTATGTCGGTTGGCTATGCAGCCTACCAGCAAGGGGATTATCAAACGGCACTCATCAATTTTCGACGCGCACTTGTAATGCAACCCGGCGATCGCCTTGCCACTGAAGCAATCCAAAACACAGAGGCGATTATTCAGCAGCAATAATCGGTGTCTAATAAACATCACTTCCTGCCATGGACAGTTCCTGATAGGGACTAGTCTGTGAAGATATCATCCACAGTCAGATCACGACGATATTCCCATTCCACATCAGGCATTTCTGCAAATGCTTGTCTGACAGAGGTCTCCCATTGTTTTCGAATCTTAGCGAGGTAGGGGTCCCCGAGCGGTAACTGAAGTCGGTGATGCACGTCAAAGGAGTTGGCTTCATACATGGTGATATCAATTGGAGGCCCAACCGAAATATTCGATTTCATTGTCGAATCGATGGACAGCAGTGCACACTTCGCAACTTCTGACAGACTCGTATGAAAGGTGATAGTACGGTCTAGAATCGGTTTTCCATATTTTGTTTCGCCAATCTGAAGAAAGGGCGTCTCCTGGGTTGCTTGAATGAAATTCCCTTGGGTGTACATCAAATATAGTTCTGGGGCCTCGCCCCTGACTTGTCCCCCGATAAGCAGATTGCAGCTCGCGTCAATATGATCTTTTTCCATCCACGGGCGATCGCGCTCTTGCACTATTCTTAACGTGTCGCCGATGTAATTCACCACATCGTATAGGGTTGGTAGGGTGTAGAGGTTGGGGTCTGCATCACTTTTTAGGTCACGCTGAAGCGAACGTACGACGCCTTGGGTCGTTGACAGGTTACCAGATGTACAAAGAAGGATGACGCGATCGCCAGGCTTAGAAAATTCGAACAGCTTTTGATAGGTGGAGATGTTGTCAACTCCTGCGTTGGTCCGCGAATCGGATGCTACAACGAGCCCTGCGATAGTGATGATACCCAAACAATAGGTCATGAGCATTCCCCATCTGGTCAGTACTGACTAGCGGTGCTTTGGTTTTTTGACATGATATGAACCAGGTCGGCCGGAGTATCTAGGAGATAGTCAGGATTGAATTGTGCAAGTACCTGTCGTGTATTGAATCCCCAAGTGACCGACGCAATCTGAATCGGTAACTTGCCTGCTGATTCAATATCTCGGGTCTCATCCCCGACATACAACACGCTCGATTGGTCAATATTTCGCTGTCTGAGGATGCGTCGAATGATGCGATGTTTGCCAAAAATGGTTGTCCCCGAATGAACAAAGTCAAACAAGTCATTCAGTTGGTGGGCTCTTAGAAAGACATTGACATTTTCTGTAGAATTTGACGTCACAATTCCAAGCTGATGTCCCTCCTGATGGAGAGATTTCAGCGCTTGCGGAATGCCGGGAAAAACGTTCACCTGATGGATTTCTTTATGCAGATCTGCTTTAAGTCGACGCAAGAGAAATGGAATTTTCAGTGGAGGAATTCTCGATTGCCGAATAATCTCTCTCGTACTAAGTTTTTGAAGGTTTTGAACAGCTTCTAAATCAAGCGACGGATAGTTGAACTCAGCTGCTAGGCGATTCGTAATTGCCAGCAGGGGTTCTAGAGTATCTGCTAAAGTGCCATCGAAATCGAAAATGATGACTTTCACGGGATAGGTTACAGTTCAACGCAACAAGATGATGGTGCTGTGCTAAAGCATGAGGGTCTAGCTTAATGGACAGTCACGCAAAATTAGCCTGAACACACCACCTCACCTGCAATGACTGCATAAAACGTGGAGGTTTGGGCTACTACTATAGCTTTAGCCATTTAGGCTAGGATACCGAGTATCATTCAGTTCCTTAATAGCTCGCCGCCTTGCCCTAGCAGAACTGACGACGACTATAGTACTGACACCAAATCTGGTTTTGAAAACCTAAAAATTCGCTGGTTGCAATCCTCTTATTACGGTGATTCCCAAAAAAAGAGGGGTTTTCATTGGAGAATTTGATGTCACACGGTCTACACATTTAGACGTTTATCACTATCACCTATTGGCGATCGCACGTTAAGAGAGACACCCATACTGAAACGTATTAGCTCGAATAATATCGAGAAATTGACCTAAACGTGTAGCACCGCATACATTATGTATTCTACAGTTTTACATGATTGGACAATGTTCACTAAAGAATAATCAGTTTGCCAACTCCAGTGCTAATTCGAAGGACTGGTGTAATACCCAATTTCGCTTGGAAAATCCCGAAATGACGTTTGGTTCAATTCTCGCACTGCGAGAATTGAACCAAACATTAAGCCTGGTTTTTATCTCCGGATTTGGTGTGACTCATCAATCAGAGTTGGTGTGAGTAGAGTCCTTGGGTCAACATTCTCCTTGAATTGATGCAAAGCCTCATCTTCCAGTCGACGTATGACTCTGAGTGACGCGCTGTACGGAGGTCAATGCGTTGAGATCAATCAAACCCTGACATTGATTGGATTGGTTGGAGACAGCGAGAGTCATGCTTCCTGTCTGTGGATGATGGCGATAAAACCGTGGTGACGCATTGATGTAAATATTATTACTTGTTACATGGGTGGCGAATTGTCGACTTTCCACATATGACTCAGTAACAATTGCATCGGCGTGACCACTGCTGTGTCGATTAATCCACGACATTGCATCGTCTAAGCAATCGACATACATAAATGAAATTGTTCGACTTAAGGACGCTTGAGACCAGTCCGCATCTTTCACTGGCTCAATGCCAGGTATTTTATCGCTTAAGTCCTGAGCGCCTTTAAGCTTAAAGCCCTTTGTTTTGAGGTCGCCAAATAACGAGGCGATCGCCCCAGAGTTACATCCTCGATGAATGAGAACATGGTCAATCGCATTTACGGGGTCGGGTTCGCTCTGATGGCTATCAACAATCATGTGCTGAACGTGATCGACTGATCCAGTTAACGACCAGAAAAGATAGCAATTCCCCATTGCCGTCGTCAACATTGGAACAGTAGCTTGTTTTGCAACTTTTTGGATGAGACTGCTGCGCCCATATGGGATCACTAAATTGATGTAATCATCCAACGTCAGCAGTTCGCGCAGCGTTTCTCCTTCGCTAGCCGCGATTAGCTGCACACATCCCTGGGGTAAGTCAGCGTCCTCAAGAACAGCTTGAATGACATCAGTCATCATCCGGTTTGAAGAGCTGGCCTCACTGCCCCCTCTCAAGATCAAGACATTGCCTGTTCGAATGCAGAATCCAGCGGCGATCGCCGCGAGTTCAGGAAACGCTTCATAGACAAAGGCGATTGTTCCCAATGCTTTGCGGATGCCATAAGCCTCACAAGCCACCACTGACTCAGCAACGCGCTCTGTCGTAAACAGCGGATCTGGAGCGTGACTGAGCTGCTCCAGCAACTGAGTGGCTGACTGCAATCGCTCGGGTGTAAGTTTAAGCCAATCAACTAACAGGTCTGGTACAGCCATCTCTCGGCTGATCTCAAGGTCCAGAGTGTTGGCTTCTAGAATGTCATCTCGACGCTGGGCGATCGCATCGGCGATCGCTGCGATGAGTTGGCTACGATCAGCAGGACTAGTCACAGACAGCACAGCCGATGATTGCTGTGCCATCTGAGCAATGGAAATGACCTTGGAGGATGCGCTCAACGGGATACCTAAACTAGCCTCAACGCCGATAGACTAGCCACAAAATGAACAAAATTAAAATGGCGATGACGATTGCGGTGACCAGGATCCTCACTTCTTCAATCAACTCGATTGAACCCAGTTTTGGATCCATAAATAGGACAACAACAACAGCTATCGTTATCGCCAACAATACCAGGGGCAAAAATTTCTGTCCAACCGGAGGGCGCAGCGTACTCCACTGGCGGCCTGTCCATCGCCATGTTTTTTTATACGGATAGGTTGTCGACAACTGTTCAATCGTGTCGCCGTTTTCTCGAACTGCAAAAATTTGCTGACATCGGCTACAGCCAAACGCTTCAGTCAACGTAATCGGAATCAACCTGCCTTGACGCCTACATGGACAAGGATAGTCGGCAGTTAAATCAATTTTGTTGGCTTTGTTAGTTTGCACAAGTTGAGCAAGCACAAATCAGATAACGAACAACGGATCGGAGTAGAGTCACATACATAAACATGTCAATTAGCCCGCAACCAATGCATCCTGAGCAAGGATAAATGGCTTTAAGGACCGCACTCAGTGGACTCTTAATCGGACTAACCTCATTGAAACATGCAAGACTAGTTGCTCACCGATGAAAAGAAGGCGATAACTGAAGACCACCTGGTCTTTAGCGACGCTGCATCATCATTATTACCAAAGATAACTGTTGCGCCTTAGATTCGGTCAGTTAGATCGTTAAAATTTTATAGGGACTTGTGCTGAAGCGTATGCAGGAGAGTGAGCGCTAGCTGGGAGTGCCCTGTGATGAGGCTTCTGTCCAGTCACTGAACATTCAGATGGATATCATGCCTGAGATAGATATATCGAGCGTTCGCTTGGTGAGCACCTACGAGCAGGCCAGAATAGGGCACTAATACACCATCCGAAGAACTGGTAGGAGATAGATCAGGCGATGATGGCGATCGCTCCCTCTATGTCCATTCTTGCGGTGTGAATTTGCAAGCTGTAGGCATTAACACAAGAGCCGGCTACCAGGACTGAAGATAATGCGAAATTGTCTTTAGGTATCAGATGACTGATGTTGAACTGCTTACAAATGACGTCACACTGGAATGACCTTTTCCATATGCGCTAACCCAATGTCGACAACATCGTCAGAACAAAGAAACGCGATCACTTGTTCAGCGGTTATTAATCGTTTTAGAACGACTTGACCAATAGGACATTGGGGAAATGAGCTATCTTTATCTACTTCAGGTTTGACTTCAACCATGAGTACGGCATCTTCAACCGAATAAAGCCATAGCCGCTCGCCTTTTTCCTCAAGATATAAGCTCTGGCGCTGGATTTGTGGCGGTCGCCTCCATGCCGTTTCATTCCACAGACCACCCAGTTCCCAAACTCGACCCACTGCCCATCCATCGGACAAGAAAAAATACTTCACACGCTTTTATGGGATAAATGTCAATGCTCTGATCATTGTGACACCGGAACGACCATCTCAAAAGAGATCTTGTGAAAAGGTATGTTAAGTCACAGATCTTGGCAAACTCCCTTCATTATTTTTTCGACCAAGAGAAAGGTCATCAGGGTTGATCGAGCGATGATGCACTTTTCATCAGAATTCAACTACGTAAGTGCTAACTGTCTTAGCGCAGTAGTTGAAGAGCATAAATCTCACAGATGTCGTCTGGTAGTTCTGCTATGAGAGATTGATAGCCTTGAGAGAGCGTGTGCTTAACATCCTCCTCAGATACAATTGTTCCTTCAGCCTGCAAATATGCTGCAATCCGAATGGCATTCCATCGAAATGTTTGAGTCATTAAAACAACCAGTCGATGAAGGGGGGATAGTCGCTCTAAAGATTGCTCAAGGTAATACAAGAATGGGGGAGAGGCTTCAGACAGAGAATAGTGGATTGACTCAACAGGAGGAAGTTCGGTTTGAGTGATACAGGCTTGTGCTGTTTCAACAAGCCATGATTGAAGCTGACTGCTTGAAATGTTGTCAGGATTAACTGTAGGAGACTGTCCGGTTTCTGAATCTGGTTGGGATATTAAGCCGGAGATATTGAGGCCCTGTAACTGGTGATGCAGGTGCTTCCAAACCATCGCAAACAAATAATCTGCTTGAACAGGCGATCGCACAGCTTGATGAATGAGCCTATAAATAATGGAGTGATACCGGCAAAAAATGGCAACAAAATACTGACCTTGAGTGGGATGGTTTTGGAACAGCTCGATCAGCTGTGCGTCTGTTTCTTCTGAAAGTGCCTGAATAATGGGATGTTGACATTCTGGAAATTGTGGAACTCGCACAACCGATCTCGCTTTCAAGGTTTGTACTGGCAACGTTTGCACTGGCAGATTTTGTAATTGCACTCATAGACCCGATTCAAGCCTTCACTGCTCTAGCGTAGATCTAACTCACTTTTGAGGATAGTAGTGGTGGCTCCTGCCACTGCCCATAATAATGATGTGCATATCCTAATCGGGCTGCCCCATACTATAGCGAGTCCAATCGCTATTTGCCTAATTTTGTCAGAGTCGTTTACCACCCATCACAACTCACTCAGGACGGCTATATGAGGAGTGATTAATCGCGATCACTAGAGATTTTGATACTACATTGATGACGCCCCCTAATCCAGACGATAGAACTTCCTCATAAGATGTCAAAAGCCTTCTGAATCATGCAAGACTATACTAGTCAGTGATCAGTCAAAAGCTTCACATCTCGCGTTCTGGAGATTTGGTGGAGATGTTCGTGACAATGAGGAATAAGTGGAACGCATGAACGCAGGAATTGACCTCCAAGCCAGTTTTATAGACGTTTTAACGCAGTTTGGTCTACCAGTAGGGTTTTCAAAAGCACTTTGGATGCCATTCCCAATGCTGCTCATGCTGATTGGGGCAACCGTGGGAGTTCTTGTAACAACTTGGCTCGAGCGGAAAGTGTCTGCTGCTGTCCAGCAACGGATTGGTCCTGAATACGCTGGCGCTTTTGGGACATTGATTCCAGTTGCAGATGGTCTGAAGTTATTGACCAAGGAAGACATCCTGCCGACAAAAGCCGATCCCATTCTTTACACAATGGGGCCTGTGCTGGTGGTTGTTCCTGTCTTTTTGTCGTATCTCATTGTTCCGTTTGGCCAGAATCTTCGCGTCACAGATCTCGGGGTTGGCATTTTTCTATGGATTGCGTTATCCAGTATTGCTCCCATTGGCCTACTTATGTCGGGCTATTCCTCTAACAACAAGTACTCTTTGTTGGGGGGCTTGCGAGCTGCTGCCCAATCCATCAGTTATGAGCTTCCTCTAGCGCTCGCTGTCCTTGCGATTGTGCTGATGTCTAATTCTCTGAGCACGATTGATATTGTCAATCAGCAGTCAGAATATGGCATTTTGAGCTGGAACGTTTGGCGTCAACCTGTTGGTTTTGTCATTTTCTGGATTGCTGCTCTTGCAGAATGTGAGCGTCTTCCGTTTGATCTACCAGAAGCTGAAGAAGAACTCGTCGCTGGCTATCAAACTGAATATGCTGGGATGAGATTTGCGCTGTTTTATCTCGGCTCATACGTTAATTTGGTTCTGTCTGCGCTGTTCGTTTCTGTGCTGTATCTCGGTGGATGGAGCTTTCCGATTCCTGTAGAGCTTATTGCGAGCTGGATAGGCATCAGCGAATCAACGCCTTGGCTTCAGGTGATAACCGGTGCGTTAGGAATTTTGATGACTGTGTTTAAGGCCTATTTGTTGGTCTTTCTGGCAGTCTTGTTTCGATGGACTGTGCCTCGTGTTCGCATTGATCAATTGCTTGACTTAGGGTGGAAATTTTTGCTGCCCGTGGCCCTCGCTAACCTCTTAATTACGGCAGCACTCAAGCTATCTTTCCCGGGTGCCTTCGGAGGCTAGACCATCTTTTGAGGAGGGCGGGCGATCGCCTTGCCTAGCGTAAGACTGATTAACGTTCAATGTACTCCTGCAACGAATCTGGATTATCATGCTTAACTTCCTGAAACAAGTTGGTGATTATACGAAGGGGGCAGTTGAAGCTGCTCGATATATTGGCCAAGGGCTTGCGGTGACCTTTGACCACATGCAGCGACGCCCGGTCACGGTCCAGTATCCTTACGAAAAACTGATTCCATCTGAGCGCTATCGAGGACGAATCCACTTCGAATTTGATAAGTGTATTTCTTGTGAAGTTTGTGTGAGAGTCTGTCCAATCAATTTGCCAGTCGTTGATTGGGAATTCAATAAGGCAACGAAGAAGAAAAATCTCAAGCATTACAGTATTGATTTTGGCGTTTGCATCTTTTGTGGAAACTGTGTGGAGTACTGTCCCACAAACTGCCTGTCGATGACCGAGGAATATGAGCTGGCTGCCTATGATCGCCATGAGCTGAATTATGATAGTGTCGCTCTGGGACGACTTCCTTATAAAGTGACTCAAGATCCGATGGTCAAGCCGTTGCGAGAGCTTGCATATTTACCGAAAGGTGTCATGGATCCTCATGACCTACCCAAAGGTTCTCAGCGAGCTGGGAAAGTTCCTTCGGAGATTCTGAAAGACATTGAGCAGGATACCAGCAACGGTAAAGCAAAAGAAGCAGACCCTGCTAACGCACAGTAGAGGAGTAAGACGTGAATTTAGCGGATGGTGTTCAGATTGTTTCACTTGGCATTTTGGGAGCCATGATGGTTAGCACCGCTCTGGGTGTTGTGCTGCTGTCTAATATTGTCTATTCGGCATTCTTGCTGGGAGCAGTGTTCATTAGCCTCTCTGGCATGTATATCCTACTCAATGCTGGGTTTGTTGCAGCGGCACAGATTTTGATCTATGTCGGGGCCGTCAATGTGCTCATCCTGTTTGGAATCATGTTGGTGAACAAGCGAGAGGCCTATACAACGGTTTCGAAAGCTTGGTTAAGTAAATTGGTCACTGCAGTCGTTTGCGTTGGGCTGTTTGCTCTCCTAGGCACCATGATTCTCAATACGCCTTGGGCGCTGTCAGCGGAGCCTGCCATTGGAGATGCCGCAACGCTGGAAATTGGCAAGCATTTATTTAGTGATTTTTTGTTGCCGTTTGAGGTGGCATCGGTGCTGTTGCTAATGGCGCTCCTCGGAGCCATTGTGCTCGCACGTCGTGAATTTCTGCCTGATGAAGACGGCACGGATGAGGGCGCAAGCCGTCAGCTACTGACGTTACCCGAGCGGCAACGTGAATTGGCGTCAGCTGGTGGCGATCGCCCATCTTCAAGCTCGTAGTAGCCAAGTTCGCGGCGACAGTTTCTTATTTCATCAATCTGAGCACTATCTAGCTATTGTTTCTATGCAACTTGAATACTTCTTATTTTTGGCCGCGGCTCTGTTTTGTATTGGCATCTTTGGGCTTGTCACCAGTAGAAATGCAATTCGAGTCCTAATGTCGATTGAGCTATTGCTAAATGCGGTCAACTTAAATTTGTTAGCATTCTCTAACTACCTTGATCCGTCTGATATTAGAGGACAGGTGTTTAGCGTCTTTGTAATCACTATTGCTGCTGCTGAGTCGGCTGTCGGATTAGCAATTGTCCTTGCAATCTATCGAAATCGGGATACGGTTGATATGGAGCAATTCAACCTTTTGAAGTGGTAGCCCTGGGGACCGTGTGCAGCTTAATCAAGTCATCATTGCGTACAAAGCTGGCAATGCCCTCAGTAAAAAGTGGGCTGAGCAATGTGCACATCAACTTGAAAAACGTAATTGTCGCGTACTAATGGGGCCGAGTGGTCCAAGTGATAATCCTTATCCTGTTTTCTTATCATCTGTTACGCAGCCCATTGATATGGCGCTTGTGTTTGGTGGTGACGGCACTGCACTGGCGGCTGCTCGTCATTTAGCTGCTGATCGCATCCGGATCTTGGCTGTGAATATTGGGGGACACTTGGGGTTTCTCACTGAATCTCAGGATGACTTTGCTGATTTTGAGGTGGTGTGGGAACGTCTGCTCAGCGATCGCTTTGCCGTGCAACGGCGATTTATGGTTCAGGCAAGTACCTACGAAGGAAATCGGACCAATTTAGAGCCGGTCAGTGATTCCTTTCTAGCCCTCAATGAAATGTGCGTCAAACGAGCGTCGGCCGATAGCATGTTGACGTCTATTCTAGAGTTGGAAATTGACGGAGAGGTGGTTGATCAATATCAGGGAGACGGCCTCATCGTTGCCACTCCAACGGG
>JBCBLF010000083.1:0-18497 GCA_038520475.1 Cyanobacteria bacterium J06627_8 | reverse complement strand
ACACATCCGCTGATACCGTTCTTCGGCTGTTCCCCATTGACGGTGAAGGGCGATCGCCTGCCGTAGCGCACTGAGCAATGCAAAATCAGACGTTGACACCTCAAAGCGTCGACCATCCGATTCCCAGCCAGTCGGATAGCCCGTCTCATCCTTCGTAATTCCCCGCCATCCAATGTAAGTAGGGCGAATTGTTTCCAACGCCGCAGGACTCACATACAAGCCGCCAATGCCAGCAGGACCGCAGAGCCATTTATGTCCTGTGAAGGCATAGAAATCGACACCTGTTTCAGGTAAGTTCAGAGGAAGCACACCAACCGATTGCGCAGCATCAACATGCACCAATACACCACCTCTTTCAGCCGTGTATGCATGGCAGGCATTGACAATCTCCGTAAGCGGTAGAACCTGCCCGGTGTTCCAAAGAATATGGCTAATCACGACCATTCGCGTCTTGGGGTGTAGATGCTGCCGAATCTCGGCCACCGGATCGCCTTCATTCAAGGTCTTAAGCAATGAGCAAGTTGATATCTCAATCTGAAAGCGATGTTTAAGTTCTAAAAGGGTTGCAACAACCCCAGGATGCTCACAATCAGACATGACAATGTGATCACCAGGTTGCCAGTCCAATCCCCATAGAGGAATATTGCAGCCAACCAATACATTTTCGGTTAGCGTCAATGTCCGAGGTGATATACCCAATTCAGCGGCGATCGCCTGTTTTGTTTCAGCAAGTTCTTGCCCAATCCACGAATTAGCCGCATTAGAAAACGGTCCGATCTGCTGATAGTGAGCATGGGCATGGGCGATCGCTGACAGCGTTTCCTGTGCCATCGGGCCTTGACCACCAAAATTAAAATATGCTTTTGATGCGAGTGCTGGGTAGCGTTGGCGATAGTGATCAAGCCCAGAAAATTTGGTCATTAGTAGAGTCTAAAAGATTTGAAGAGAGGACTATAGATGATCGAGGCTTACTGATTCATCGTCAGGAGCAACTGTATTGGTACCAAGTCTTCATTGGCACCAAGTCTTCGATCAGACTTGATGAGAGGGTACAACTTTGAACCGTTGCAAAGATAGCTTCAACTGCGCGAACAACGGTAAGAACATACGTCCATCTTATTTCAGCCGTAAAACGTTGAACAGCTGATGTTCTAACGATATCGGCGCTTATTTTTAAGCGTATCGTGTTCCCCAGAAAAAATTTGAAGTCATCATAAACCCGATTGAAAAATGGTGGCTGCCGCAGACAAAATACTCAAAGTCACGTTAAAGTCATACATGACAGGGGCTACTGATTTAACCGGAAAAATTATTACAGTTTGCTAGGGTATTTTTAGATCATTTGCTATCGCATCACCCTATCCTCATTGCGATGACTCAAATGATTCATAAGCACGTTTTAGTATTCTCTCAAATGAAGACAGCATACGATTGCCTGGTTACTTATAAATATGCCTGTGCATTGCCTATTTCTCTGAAATCTTTGGGCCTTCCTGTGGTCGAGTCTTTTGGTCAGCCTTTGAGTTACGGAGGCACGTCTGATTAGTCCGAATCCACCACGATCGGCACAATCAGGGGGGAAGCAAGTTCCTCCCCAGTTCTCTGACGGGAGTAATTCTCCAACATCTGACCCCATATTCTCCGACGCTCAGCATTCTGAGCCCACCACCATGTCTCCTGAATCAAAAGCAATGTCTACGGCACCCGCAACCCCGTCTTCCCTAGGAGACGGGGTTGCTATTTTTGAAGATGTCTTGCTCAACTTTCAGCGGTGTAATCGTCGTGCATTTCTAGATATTTATGGCGATCGCGACCATCGAGATCCACCAAGCGACTATTTGCAAAAGCTTCAGCAAGATAGTCTTAGCCATCAAAAATCGGTCCTTTCAGACTGGCCCGCCGTCACCCCAGCCTATTCTTCTCCGAATTGGGAAGCTGGGAACGAGGCTACGCTTGACCTCATGTGGCAAGGGGTTGAGCATATTTCACGAGGCGTTTTGATTAGCACTCATAGTGATGGAACCGTACTCGTTAGCCGACCAAAGTTATTAATGCGTCAATCGGGAGCATCAATCTTTGGCGACTATCAATACGTTGCAGTCGATATCAAACTCGGAAAGCGAGCCAAATCAGACTATCAAACCGTTGCCGCCTATCACACCTATGTTCTGGCAAACGTCCAGGATGCTTGGCCGAATGCAGCACTGCTCATCTTGCGTCATCAAAACGTCTATGAGGTCAATCTATTTGAACAAGTGCCCAAAATGATGACCATTTTGGATGACTGTATTCAAACGCTTCAAAACCATCAAGAACCCGACGTTTTTATTGCTCGCAATCGCTGCGATCTGTGCCATTGGTTTAATCACTGCTACACCCAGGCTAAAACAGATAATCATCTCTCTCTAGTACCTGGGGTTACCCCCAATCGCTACGCCCATTTGGAGACCCTATCCCTTACGTCTGTCGAACGCTTATCCACAACGACTCCAGATGTCCTGCAAGACCTACCGGGTTTTGGCACTCACGTCGCACAGAAACTGGTTCGACAAGCTCAATCTACCCATCATCAAATTCCCCTACTTTCACAGTATGGGGAAGAACTCATCGCAAGTGACAATGGAGCGATTCATCACCTCCTGCCAACCGCACCCGTCGAACTCTATTTCGACATCGAAGCTGCACCCGAGCGAGAACTCATCTATCTGCATGGATTGTTAGCGATTAATCGTCAAACAAACACGCACACCTTTCATGGATTGCTCGCCGATCACCCCGACAACGAGCAAGATATATGGGAAGCATTTTTGGCCTTGACTGAGCAGTATCCAACCGCGCCGATCTATCACTTTTGCCCATACGAATATCAAACGGTTAAAAAGCTCGCAAGTTCGTTTGACACATCAATCAACCGAGTTGAGGCCCTTCTAGAGCGATTTGTTGATGTTCATGACTGCATCATCAAAACGACGACCTTACCGATTGAAAGCTATGCGTTGAAGGCGATCGCTCGCTGGGCTGGATTTGAGTGG
Organism: Cyanobacteria bacterium J06627_8; assembly: GCA_038520475.1. GTDB lineage: Bacteria > Cyanobacteriota > Cyanobacteriia > CAKZMO01 > CAKZMO01 > JBCCWF01. The sequence goes on along the minus strand of JBCBLF010000083.1, from coordinate 15,465 downwards.
CGAGACGAAGGCGCAAACGGAGCACAATCCATTTATTGGTACGACCAGTGGTTGGAGACGGGCGATCGCACTTACCTCGAAACGATCCTTCGGTACAACGAGGACGATTGCCGAGCAACATGGGTTGTCAAAGACTGGCTCACCCAGTTTTTACATGAGCAACGGATCAAGCCTTAACAGGCATCGTTGGGTTTTAGAAGAATGAATAGGACGAAGAACAGATCTAAATTTTTCGCCCAAGAATCATGAGATCACAGGTTCCGACATCAAATTGTGCAACGGTTGGCAAAAAACCCCATTCCTGGAATCCAAACCGCTGAAGTAGGGATAAGCTGGGCTTGTTCTGTGCAAATACAAGTCCAATTAACGTCGAAAAATTAAGTTCAGGGCACCGGGCGATCGCCTCCTGAAGCAAGGTTTGGCCGATGCCCTGGCGTCGACAGAATGGAGACACATAAATACTGAATTCAGCCGTTGAGCGATAAGCCGGACGTTCGTAAAAAGGTTGAAAACTAAGCCACCCAACAACTTGGCCTTTTCGTTCTGTCACCCAAATTGGATACTCCTCTGGACTATGCGCTTCAAACCATTCCTGCCGACTATCAATCGAAATGGGCTCTGTATCAGCCGTAATGTTTCGACTACTAATTGTTGAGTTGTAAATGTCAACGATAGACGGTAAGTCGGTGGCAGCAGCATGACGCAACTGAACCTCATTTTGATTCAGTCTGTCGCACTCTGAATAAGGTGTCCGCATCGACTGAGAAGATTTCATAGGTTTTCTGTTCCTGATTCACGCAGCAAGCCAAGCCCAACTCAAACGCCGCCTTTTTTCTTGACCAAGCACAACTATCTCGACTTAGACATAGGTCGTGGTTTTTGACCGCTAGCTCAAGTGCGATCATTTTGGGTCAAATCCCTATGGAGCATAAGGTGTCCGCAATTCGATCACGGCATCCGGCACGCATGAGTCGGTTATTCAGCTATCAGAAGTTAACCAGATGTCTAGTCATTATTCAGCATAATGTTTGACAAATGCTCAAAAAGTGACGAGAATAATGATCGCCTTGAATGTAGGCATAAGGGACTGTAGTTCAATTGGTTAGAGCACCGCCCTGTCACGGCGGAAGTTGCGGGTTCGAACCCCGTCAGTCCCGTTGAAAAGCAAATAGCTAAAAACTTACTTGGAGAATATTTGAGTAGTTTTTTGCTTTGCCTCACCCATTAGTTACATCATGGCAATCCTAAGCGGATTGATGTGGCTGTCGAAGGCTTAGTTCTGATATAGACCAGCCTCTAATCTCCCAGAGAAACCTGAGGTCATGAAGGCTGCGTCTGCATGACCTCAGGTCTTTACGATTCACCACTACGAACAGCTTCTTTCTGAACTAATCTTCGTTATGCTAGTTGTCGGACAACAGCTGAGAGCCAACACTGGCATCAGCCAGCCATAGCTGGTCTGTTCACTGTGGCTGACGCGTCATGAACGTGCTCACAGGCTGAAATAGATATTTGGACTTATAGAGGTATCGACGAGATGGCAAGTGAAGATCAGCGCAAGAAGCAAATTATGGAGCACTTATCAAAGAGTTCGGGGCAATTCTTTAAGCGATCGCCCAACGCATCTAGCAGCGAGCGCAAGCAACAAGTGATGGACCATATCCGCCGTACCCGTGGATAATGCACCCGAGGAACGATTTGAGCTTATACCAGACAGCGAGGCAGAGCAGAGACATGATTTCAGTTATGTTGGTGCTTTAGCCACATACGACTGCATTAAGTACAGAAGAAGCGATGCGCGCTATGCTGCGCTGATTATCCTGATTCATTAGCCCGCACAGCACCATAGAAAACAGTTTGGTTGTATTAGTATTTTTCACTAAAAGCCAATCCTTAATCGAATCAGCGATCGCGATAGTCTTGCGATCGCTTTTGTTTTAGACCATAAGCTATCGTGTCATCCATCAACAAAACGCGCAATTTAGAAAAGGTATAACATACCGACTTCAGAAATCCTCAACCTCCCCACTGTCATTTTTGGTGAAAATGACTATAATACGACAACCCATTGTTATCGCCATTCATGGAGGGGCAGCATAACATCGTGTTTACTACTGTTCGTCAATCCGCATCAACGACACCCCAGCCATCGTTCAACCAACGGCCCATCGATTTGGTTGCTGCCATCAATGACCTCAAGCGCGAGCTAAATGCCGTCATTCTGGCCCACTATTACCAAGATCCAGACATTCAAGACATTGCAGATTATCTTGGCGATTCCCTTGGCCTTTCGCGACAGGCCGCAGCGACTGATGCTGACGTGATTGTTTTTGCCGGTGTTCACTTCATGGCAGAAACGGCCAAGATTCTCAACCCAGACAAGCAAGTATTGCTTCCTGATCTAGAGGCTGGCTGTTCGCTTGCAGATAGCTGTCCCCCAGATAAATTTGCGGCCTTTAAGGCCGCCCATCCAGATCACATCGTGGTTTCTTACATCAATTGCACTGCTGAAATCAAGGCAATGAGCGACATCATCTGCACAAGCTCAAATGCTGTCGATATCATTCAACAAATTCCCGAGGATCAGCCAATTATTTTTGCCCCTGATCAGAACCTCGGACGATATGTTATGGAACAAACGGGTCGAGATCTGGTTCTTTGGCAAGGAAGCTGCATCGTGCATGAGACCTTTTCTGAGAAAAAACTGGTTCAGCTGAAGACGATGAATCCAAACGCGGAAATCATTGCCCATCCAGAATGCGAAGAACCTGTTCTGCGTCATGCTCAATTTATCGGCTCTACAACGGCGCTGCTTAACTACAGCCAGCAGAGCACAAGTACTGCATTTATCGTTGCAACAGAACCTGGCATCATCCATCAAATGGAAAAAGCGTCACCTGATAAGAACTTTTTTCCAGCGCCCTCAACGAGTAACTGTGCATGCAATGAGTGTCCCTACATGCGACTCAATACACTCGAAAAAATTTATGATGCGATGCGCAACCGAACACCTGAAATTGTCCTACCTGACGACATTTGTCAGGCAGCATTACACCCTATTCAGCGCATGTTAGAGATGAGTCGATAGCTTCCGATAAGCCACGTTCCTAAAAACTAGACCGTAGCAATGACAGTTACGAAGTCTACGACGACTCCTATTCTCAGGACGAATCACAATAGGATAGGATCTACACGATTTGGGTGGATAGTGGCGGGCTATGCTTGCGATCGCTCATAGAAATGCAAAAACACTAAGGACTTACCGGTAGCACTCTGCTCACCACAGTTGCACACTACTAAAAGTCCTGTAGAACTAGGAAGAGGTAACGTGTGAAGGTAGCATTTATCGGCATGGGAACAATGGGTGCCCCAATGGCTCTCAATTTGCTCAAAGCGGGGCATGAGGTAACGGTTCATAATCGCACCCGAGAGAGAGAAGCATCTGTAGTTGCAGCTGGTGCCTCAGCCGCTGATTCTCCAAAGGCTGCGGCAACTGATGCCGAAATCATCATTACCTGCGTGAGTGACAGTCCAGACGTCGAAGCCGTCATGCTCGGAGATGATGGCGTCATTCATGGAGCATCTTCAGGGGCGATCGCCGTTGATATGTCGACCATTAGCCCATCAGTGACTCGACGAATTGCACAAGCCCTTGCCGAAAAACAGATCACAATGCTGGATGCACCAGTTTCAGGTGGGTCAGAAGGCGCTCAGAAAGGAACGCTCTCCATTATGGTAGGAGGGGAGGCCACAGCCGTTGAGCGAGTCATGCCCGTATTCGAAGCCATGGGAAAAACGGTAACGCACGTTGGCCCCATTGGTTCAGGGCAAATTACTAAAGCGATTAACCAGGTGATCATTGCAGGAACCTACTGGGGCGTGGCAGAAGGCATCGCACTAGGGCTGAAAGCAGGCATGGACATGGAAAAAGTCGTGCAAGCAGTGAATGGTGGTGCCGCCGGATCATGGGGCCTGACGAATCGTTCTGGCAACATGATCGACAACACCTATCCCTTGGGATTTCGAGTGCGCTTTCACCAAAAAGACTTAAATATTGCGCTAGAAGCAGCACGAGAACTCGGCGTTCCACTGCCCATTGCTGCGTTCGTCGAACAGATTGAAACGGGCCTCGTCGCCCGAGGATATGGCGATGAGGATATTTCTAACATTGCCCGCAGCGTTCGAGAAAGCGCAGGAATCGACGATTAGCCTGACACTGTTAAGACTGATGCAGAAGCCCTAAGCTTGCGCTTCGCGAATGCGTGAAGTCGAAAAACGATTCATCCACGTCTCTAGATATGTCCGATTTTGCTGCTGCTCTTCTGGATCTGTTGTATCCATTGGGAACGGCGCCAACCCCCTGATGGCAGCCGTCGTTACGCAAAACATGGACTTCTGAAACGTGATACAAATTTTCACGCGAATATCACCTTCACCGCGATTTTCCTCTTGATAAATGCGATGAAGGTAGTCCGGCAAAAAGTGAATCATGTCTTGCATCAGCTGCGTTGGAGGAATGCCAGACCCTCCAATCGGCAATGGATCAGCAAATAATGCTCCGTATGCAAAATCTTGTTGGTAAAGCGGAATCTGATACGCCTGAGCGTTGTATGACACCGTACCAGGAAAAGGGGTGCCCCTGAAGAAGATAGCTTCGACGTAGGGAATTGCCGTGTCTGGAAGAAACGTTAGCCCAGCTGATTCAGGAATCACATCAAACTTCTGGTCTCGTACAGTGATCTGATAGGTAATGGGGCAACCCGCAGCCTCAACAATTCCCGTTTGAATATGCTCTACAACTTGGGGAATCGTTTTTATTTCTCCATTGTCATATCGATCGGACAGTGAGATAAAAATGTCGCTCATGACTCGCCAAAATTGACCCAGGCCACTGTAGAAACACATTTGCCGCATCTGTTCTGGCAAGAATTCTGGGAACAATCGGTGCAGCCCCAATAGCAAGGGATTAGCACGATAAAAAGCCTGGATTACCGGCTCAACAATGGTGGGAAACTCTGGAGAGTCAATGTATTCGGTCAACCCACCGCCACCATGCCACAGCATGGCTTTCATGCAATATTCTGCATATTCGTAATTAATGCGGTCATGAAACCAGTGCTTGAAGAGCTTTTGAACTGAAAACGTCCCGTTGAAATATTTGAAAAACGGAAATAGTTTTAGAAATTGCGTGTTCGCGATGTAGACCAGGTTATTAGAATACGCATCCAGAACAACACCGTAACTCTTCAGAATGCCTACAACTTCAACGACGTGTTCTGGAGAATCTTTCAGCAACGCTTGACCCGACTCTAGTCGATGGATGTATTCAGCAAGGGGGTGATTGGACGGAGGTCGGGTCGACTTTACGTTCATCGTTCGTATGTTCTGAGTCAATCTGGAAGTTTCAAACTATTAATTCTCTATAGAAATATTATCTCTGGTCTGGGTAGAACTGTGAACAGATGTCATGAGTTGACGAATCGAATTGCCCGTCAGTTCTTACCCTTACATAACATCTGCAGGTGAATTCAAGATTCGATCAACCTGAGTCATCCTCAGATGCTGAGTTGACGATCTTGATTCAACTGATTGTGCCACTGGGATTTGACCAACTAACAAGAAGCTAACTTGAGGGTTCGTCCACCGCGTCAGCCAGATGGGTTGTAAGCCGAAGGCAATGATGAGTACTGACAGAACAATAGCAGGTAGGCGATCGCCCCAGTTCACTGACGGAAGGTTCTCCAAGTAGATTGGTAGGCGTCCAAAGAAGACTCGATTGACCATCAGTAAAAAGTAGACGGCTGTGAGCCCGGTGCCAACCATACAGAGCAAGGTTGCCACTGGAAAGATAGGAAAGCTACCCCGAAACACGAGAAATTCAGCAATAAACCCCACCATTCCAGGAGTTCCAGAACTCGCCATCACACCTAAGATCATCAAGCTCCCAATTAACGGCAGCCCTCGTTCTGGTGTCAGCAACCCACGTAAATAGGTCACATCTCGGCTACCCGTTTTTTTGTAGACCACGCCCACAAGTAAAAACAGCATGGCAGAAATTAGACCATGACTGATCATCTGAGCATTAGCCGCAATGATGCTGAGTCGAGTCGTGGCAGCATAGGCCAAGAGAATGAACGCCATATGTGCAATCGACGAATAGGCCACCACCTTCTTCATATCTTGCTGGGCGATCGCACAAGACGCCCCATACAACGCACTCACCGCCGCCCAAATTGCGAGCCACGGTGCAAGATATAGCCATGCATCCAGAAATAAACCCAGGCCAAATCTAAGCAAGCCATACGTGCCTAACTTAAGCAAAACACCTGCAAGCAACACCGAAACAGGTGTCGAAGCTTCAACGTGGGCGTCCGGTAACCAGGTATGAAATGGAAAGAATGGAATCTTAATGCCAAACCCAACGAGTAATCCTGACAGAAGAACAATCTGAACCCCCAGTGGCAGCGCATTACTGCTGACTCGCACCATGTCATAGCCAAATCCTTCGGCGCCAGTCAACCATACCGCTCCTAAAAACGACGCCAGGATAAAGACTCCAGACAGAGCCGTGTAGATCAAAAACTTTGTGGCCGCATACCCGCGACGGCTTCCACCCCAAATTGCAATTAAGAAGTAAAGGGGAATAATTTCGAGTTCGTAAAAAACGAAGAATAGAACAAGATCCTGGGCAATAAAGGCACCCGTCACACCAATGTTGAGCAGCAATATCATTGCATAGTAGAAGCGAGGTCGCTTGATATCGCGATCGCTACTGTAAATGGCAATGACCGTCAAAAAGTTGTTGAGAATCACCAGCGGCAAGGAGAGCCCATCCACACCGAGCTGATATTGAATGCCAAGCCCCTCAATCCATGCAAATGATTCAGCAAACTGCATGCCAAGGATTTGTGGTTCAAACTGAATACCCAAGATGACCGAAGCCACAAACAGCCCAATTGAAATCGTGAGGGCGATCGCTCGGCACCATCGTGACGGCCACGCGCTGGGCATCACGCCAATCAGAATTGAACCCACCAATGGAAATATCAACAACACACTCAGCATTTGCAATTCCTAACTGATCTCCACCAACGTATTCGTACCCAAGCTCTACCCCAATAACTGTAAGGACTAGAAGAATAAACCAAGCCAATCCATTGTCAGCAAAAAGATGACGCCGACGCCAATCAAAATCGTCAATACATAAAATTGAGACTGCCCTGAAGCACTGTACTTCAAAGCCTGTCCGCTTAAGACCGTAATAAAACCAACCAGATTAACTGCACCGTCAACCACATAGCGGTCAAACCAAGATGTGAATTGCGACAACAATGACACCGCCTTCACAACCGTAACGGCATACAGCTTCTCGATATATAGGTCGTAAGCCAGAAAGTCCTGCGTAAATCGAAGCGACACTTGTTGAGGTCGAGCCCAAGAGCGGCGTAAGTCGAGAGAAAGACCCAATAACAACCCAGCGATACCTGAAAGCAGCAGCAGCGGCATCGCCACCCGAGGAATCGTCATATCTCCATGAATAATCGGAGGAGCCGTACTCAGCCAAAATGACCACTTCAACGGAACAGAAACAAAGAGAAGCACAATAATGCTAAGTGACATCATTGGCACTGCCATTGGCCAGGGAACCTCTGGAGCACGTCGAGTTTTTTCTTGGGGCTGACCACAAAACACCAGCCGAAAAACACGAGTCAGGTTAAGAACGCTGAAGAAATTGACGAATAACACGAGTGCCAGAAGCCAAAGCGGAAACTCCCATTGACCACTACTCCATCGCTGGAACGACCAAAAACTGCCCAACGGTAACAGCACAACCAACCCGAGTGACCCGACGACAAACGAAATCGTGGTTGCTGGCATTCGAGACCACAATCCGCCCATTTCAGTAATGTTCTGCCCACTTGTTGTGAGAATAACTGAGCCAATACTCATAAATTGAAGAGCTTTGGCGATCGCATGGGTGAGTAGCAGCAGCAGCGCGATATCAACCTGTCCAAGGCCAACCGCCACAAACACCAATCCAAGATAGACACTCGTCGAATGAGAAAGCGTCCGCTTGATGTCAATTTGAGCAACAGCGACAAGAGAAGCACCGACAGCCGTCAATGATCCAATCAAAATAAGGGCATCTGATGAAACAGGAGACAGCGTAAAGACGGGCTCCAACTTAATCAAGACATAGGCACCCGCTGACACCACAATTGAGTTTCGCAAAATGCCCGCTGGATTCGGCCCCTCCATCGCTTCATCAAGCCAGAGATTAAGGGGAAACTGTGCACATTTTCCGGTTGGGCCAGCAATCAGCGCAAGGCCAATGAGAGCCGCTGTAAATGCTGGCAAGGACGAGTTCTCGGCCCAGTTTTGTAGTTCTGAGAAACTTAAGCCTTCTCCATAGCTCGATAGGGCAACAATCCCCATCAACAGGAGAATGTCACCAACACGTTTCGTCAAAAAGGCATCTCGGGCAGCGGTCACAACAAGGGGTTGGGCATACCAGAATCCAACCAGGAGATAGGTTGATAGCGTTAGTAACTCTAGCAATCCATAGCTCAGCAACAAGGAATCGCTTAATGCAATCCCAACCAGAGCTGCTTCAAAAAAGCCCATCAGCCCAAAAAACCGCCCTAACGACCAGTCCTTTTCCATATAGCCAAGCGCGTAGACCTGAGCTAAGAGACTCATGCCAGTGACTAATACGACGGCACCGAGACTGAGGGGAGAAATGTCTAATGCCAGTGACAAATTTAGATCTGCGACAGTCAGCCAATGAAATGTAATGGGGTGAGACGACAGTCCCCATGAACATACAAAGGCGATCGCCCCGTGAACAAATGATACAAACGTCAATAAAATGTTGATATATGCCGCAGGTCGTTGCCCCGTTAATCGCACCATCCCAACAGACCAGGGCAGCGACAGCACAGCCCCCATAACCCCATAGAATGGAATTATCCAACTCGTTTGCAGTAAAAACTGCCCCATCTTAAATTCGCCCTACTATCACCTCATCATCTCAGACCGTTTAGGTCATGACGTCAAACAGAGCTAGCAACTTCTTTGTGCACAAAATATACAAAGAAACTGCCAATCTTTTTACGAGCACGCGCTTTAAATTCAGCTCGAATAACACCTAATTGAATCTATGTCATAGGCGATCGCACCTACTCAGTCTAAGCTTGATGTCCTATACATATACAGTACAGGAGTTCGAGACCGAATGCGCCCGTGACGACGTCCACATCGGACATAGCCTGATTTGACGATTCACACCGTTCGTCTGAATTCAGTTTGACATTCTTATTAATGCCACTTTCTAGAATGACTTAGCCTCACTGAGTCGTCACTTCAAATAATATTTATCTTTAAAAAGTTGCTTGAACATTTCTTGTTCAAAGTGATGAGAAATCCAAACAAGATTAAAGTTTGTACGTCTTGATTGCACTTCGTTAGGACGTCCATAACCCAATGATATGATCAGCGTGAAATCTATTTTTTGAGTGTAAAGGTTGAGTCGATCAAGTCTGGAAGACAACAAATCTTAGCATTCTCACGAACAGATTCACATCTTATAAAGGGAATTTTGTCAACCTTTGAAGTTGAAACATTGCGCCCTAAAGTAGGCTGATTTTTCAGTCTGTGTATCGCTGATACGATTGAGAGCGACAAAAACGCAGCGGTTTTCCATAACGCGAAAACTCTTGTTCACAGAGAGTTGAAAGGAGACCGAAGTTGCATGAGTCCCGCAAGAATAACAAAAGAAAAGTTCATCTCAATCGACTGTGCGACAAATGTTAGAGGTTGGATGCCATCTCTAAAATTAGTTCTATAAGCTCTGCATATAGATAATATTTGAGATCATCATTCTCATTTATGTTGTCAAAGATTCAATCGGGCTAGTATTCTTAATCTTGGGAAATTTAAGGTGTTTTCTGAGTGTTAGGTATCTGTTATCGCAATGTCCTGACTCAGCAGATTTGTAAGTTGTTCCGTTGTTATTACTGATTTTTTTGGAAAGAGGAGAATAGATAATGCCTATTGCAGTTGGAATGGTAGAAACTCTAGGTTTTCCTGCAGTTGTCGAAGCAGCTGATGCGATGGTCAAGGCTGCTCGTGTAACGTTGGTTGGCTACGAGAAGATTGGTAGCGGTCGCGTTACAGTCATCGTTCGCGGAGATGTTTCTGAGGTTCAAGCATCTGTCGCAGCAGGTATCGAAAATGCAAAGCGAGTAAACGGTGGTGAAGTGCTATCTACTCACATCATTGCGCGCCCTCACGAAAACTTGGAATACGTCTTGCCAATTCGCTACACGGAAGCGGTCGAGCAGTTCCGAAGTTGACAGTTGATGCTGAGCATATGAGTTGAGCTAAGTTCGATTCATATGCTCACCGATTGAAGACGCTGTTTCTAGGGGCGAAAGCTTAAGTTATCGGTGGAATGAGTGATGTCCCAGTAGTGGACAGTCAGCAGCTGTTATTCGCTTGCATGACTACTTGTCTAATAGCGCCACATGGTACTTCCTGATCGATACGTCGAAGCTCTTGACGTTTGTCGAGTTTTCTAAGAGATAGCGTTTCTGGTATGTCCCAGTCGCTCGATAGTGTAGTAATGCAGATCGCAAAAGTCCGTGGAACGGTTGTTAGTACTCAAAAAGAAGAGAGCTTAACAGGAGTTAAGTTTCTCCTTGTTCAATTGATTGATGAGGACGGGAATCCGCTCCCGGATTATGAAGTCGCTGCAGATAATGTGGGCGCAGGTGTCGATGAATGGGTCTTAGTTAGTCGCGGAAGTGCGGCTCGCCAAACCCCAAGGGGGGAACATCGTCCACTTGATGCTCTCGTCATCGGAATTATTGACACCATTAGCGTTGATCAACGATTTCTTTACAGCAAGCGAGAAAGCGATCGCTAGGGCGATCGTTCATTTGCATGTTTAGGTTTGTTTGAATTACGGTACGACCGGGGCATCAATTGCTTGCCAAGCAAGTTTTGTAGTTAACGATACAGGGCTACAGGCGTTCGCATTGTTTCTTCATAATTTAGCTACTGATGTATTTGTGTTTCTGATGTTGATTGTTTAGGAGATTCCTGCCATGGCTGCTCATCAGTCTGCGGCTCCTCCAACTCCGTGGTCTCGGAGTTTGAACCAGCCCAAAATCCACGAAACTTCATACGTCCATTCCTTTTCAAACATCATTGGTGATGTGGAAGTTGGTCCTAACGTTTTGATCGCGCCGGGAACATCAATTCGAGCCGACGAGGGTGGGCCATTTTACATTGGGGAGAGTAGCAATCTTCAGGACGGCGTCGTTATTCACGGCTTAGAAGAAGGTCGGGTTATCGGAGAGAACCAGAAACAATACTCAGTCTGGATCGGTCAAAACACATCGATCACCCACATGGCCCTTGTTCACGGTCCTGCTTACATTGGCAACAACTGCTTCATTGGCTTTCGCTCAACAGTGTTCAACGCCCGGATTGGGGATGGCTGCATTGTGATGATGCACGCACTGATCCAAGACGTTGAAATTCCACCAAATCGCTACGTGCCGTCTGGAGCTGTGATTACAACGCAGCAACAGGCAGATCGATTACCGAGTGCATCTGCCACGGACGTTGAATTTGCGGGTCATGTCGTCAATGTCAATAACGCCTTACGCTCTGGATATCAATGTGCAAGTGATATCGCCTGTGTTGCTGCTATTCGAAGTGAATTAGAAAAAACCTATCAGTCCACCACTACCTCTGCCACTATGAAACCTCAAAATTCCTCAAGTTCTTCATCCAGTCAGCGCTTGAGTGCTGAGATTGCAAATGACGTTCGTAACCTGTTAGCCCAGGGATACCAAGTTGGCGCAGAGTTTGCTGATCCCCGTCGCTTTCAAACGTCTTCGTGGAAAAGCTGCTCCTCTATTCAGTCAACGCGTCAAGCAGACGTGTTATCGGCTATTGAGACATGCTTGGCTGAGCACTCATCTGACTACGTTCGCTTGTTAGGCGTTGATACCCAAGCCAAGCGTCGAGTGATGGAGAAGATTATTCAACGCCCGGGTGGAAAGGTTGTTGGGTCAAATGGTTCGTCCGCCACATCTAGTTCATTTACTGCAACGTCGAATCACAGCCAAAATGGAAACGGGCGATACACCCCATCAAACGGTTCGGCGGCAGGTACGAATGTGGTTCAGCAAGTCCAAGACTTGCTACGCCAGGGGTACAAAGTTGGGATGGAGCACGCAGACAAACGACGATTCCGAATCGCATCATGGAAGAGTTGTCCGATTGTTCAATCGACTCGTGAGTCAGAGGTACTAGCAGCAATTGATGCATGTTTGGCAGAACATGCAGGTGAATATGTTCGATTGATTGGCATCGATGCTCAAGCGAAGCGTCGGGTTCTTGAGCTAATTGTTCAGCGGCCTGACGATCGCCCATCAGCGACCTCATCCCGCACCGCTTCATCGCAGTCAGATTACAGCCACCCTTCATCAAATGGAGCCCGCCATTCAAACGAGACGATGTCTCTATCCGGTGATGTCTCCTCTCAGGTTAGTCAACTTCTTAACCACGGCTACCGGGTCAGCGTCGAATTCGCTGATGCCCGCCGATTCCAAACATCATCTTGGAAGAGTTGTGGGTCGATCCAGTCGAGTCGTGTTGCTGACGTTATGGCAGCACTTGAAGCCTGTATCGCTGATCATCCAAACGATTATGTTCGAATGATTGGTGTTGATCCCAATGCGAAGCGCAGAGTGATGGAACAGATTATTCAGCGCCCAGGCGATCGCCGCAAGCAATCTTCGTCCGCATCATCAACGGCATCTACATATAGCGCTTCTAGCCAGACGTATCGTCAGCCTGTTTCAAGTCAATCACTCAACACAGAGACGGTGCAATTAATCGAGAATCTTCTTTCTCAGGGGTATCGAATCGGCACTGAGCATGCAGATGCACGACGTTTCAGAACATCGTCATGGTCCAGTTGTGCTCCAATCCAATCGAGTCGTTCAGCAGATGTCATCCGTGACCTTGAAACATGCTTGAACGAGCATCGTGGAGAATATGTCCGGCTAATTGGTATCGATGCTAAAGCAAAGCGTAGAGTTGCAGAAACCATGATCCAGCGCCCGTAATCGCTAGCAACACAGCAGACTGCTCAGCAGCACCATTCTCAGAGCGCAAAGGGTAAACGTCCCCTTTTTAGACAAAAACGTCGTGCTCTAGACATCTGTGAGTAGTCTGTAGTGATCTTGCGACATGAGTGTTGGAGATTAGGAATTGATTGATCAACATGAATCCACCCTCACTTCAACACTTAAATGAGCTTTGCTTCTACGTGAGTGGCAACGTGATCATTCATCCAGAGGCTTGCATCGCGTCAGATGTGTTTTTGCAGGCCGATCCAAATAGTCAATTGATTATTGGTGCACGAACTGTTATTGGACCACAATCAATTCTTCATGTTCCAAGTGGGTGTCTTTCAATTGACTGTGACGTGACAATCGGCACAAAGGTATTGGTCATAGGCTCAGGGACAATCAGAGAAAATGCTTGCATTGGATCTTTTTCAACCCTCTTTTCCCTAATTGAGATTAATGCCCACCAGGTAGTCCCTCCTCGCTCTCTTATTGGAGATACAAGTCGCGTTGTTCATTTAGACGAGCTATCTGAAGAGGATCATCACGATGTATCTGTTAGCGCAACGTCCACTGAACAGTCATTTACTGCATCAACTTCAACACAATCAGAACCGTCATCGCCACCTCAAACTCAATCTGCCAATCACACGATGAAGCAAACGGTTGTGTATGGTCGAGCATCAGTAGAAAAGTTGATTCAGGTGATGTTTCCGACAAAGCGTATCGAGACGACTGGCTCTCAAAATACAGACCCTTCAAATGGAGCTGGGCAATCATAAATTCATCGCTATTGGTCTATAGACGACAGCTTAGTCAAGAACGATATGATAAATGAATGGTAAGGCATGTCCAACCTGTTCTGAGACCATCATCTATTCCAAATAATTTGCTGAAAAGGTAGCGGATGCAGTGAATCGATGTCTTAATCATGTGTGGAGGAGGCTAACGTGAATCTATCAACAAGCCATCAACTCTCTACTGAAGTAACCCGCTCTCAGCAAGTGCCAGACATGAGGCACAAGGCATTAGGGCTTGTTTCAACGCAGAGTTTTCCTGCTATCATCGGCACTGCTGATATGATGCTCAAGTCAGCTGGCGTAACGCTGGTGGGTTTTGAGAAAATTGGCAGCGGGCATTGTACTGCGGTGGTGAGAGGCCGACTTGCCGATGTCCGGATTGCCGTCGAAGCGGGCGCTGAGACAGCCCAGCAGTTTGGACAATTGGTGTCTAAGATTGTTATTCCCCGCCCCTTGCCTAACCTTGATGCTGTTTTACCCATTGGTAGCAAGCTGCTTGAACTATCAGAACAGCGTGGCTACAGCCGTTTGAGTAATCAAGCCATCGGCTTACTAGAAACAATCGGATTTCCAGCAATGGTGGGAGCTGCAGACGCCATGCTGAAGTCTGCTGAAGTCCAATTAGCCTCTTACGAAATGGTCGGCTCAGGGTTATGCACCGCAATCATCAGAGGAAACGTTGCTGACGTTACAATCGCCATTGAGTCTGGGATGCACGAAGCCGAGCGCATCGGCGAGCTGCATTCAGTGATGATTATTCCTCGACCGCTAGACGATTTAGAACATACTCTTCCAGTGGCAAGCTGCTGGCTCGATCAGCCGAAACCACTGGCCTTGCCGCTTGACCTGCGAGAGAAAGACACAGCAGACGAAACTGAGCAGCAACAGATTGAGTTGCCTGACTTACGTGAGCTGTCACCAGCAGAAGAACTGGAGCTTCAGCCAGAACCAGAACCCGAGGCAGAGCCTAAGCACATGTATCAAGACGACAGCGAGTAGCTAGGCCTGCAATCCTCCATTTATCTCACCTCACCGCGATTAGAATATAGGTTTCTTTGAGCGCCGTATGCCGCACGCCGCACAGCGTTCAATAAATAACTGGTTTAATTCGAGCACACAGCGATACGAGACTTCCTTAAATAGAAAAATTGGCACGATGCTGAAGATTCGTATCGCTGTCGGTCTTAGCCAATGTTCAGTGATAAGGTACTTTGTCTAAGTCCTTGTGTCTAGCAGGGAACAGCTGCTAGACACAAGGGGGAAAGTCTTGTGAAAATCTAGCGCTGTTCCACAGCTGTAAGCGCCCGTGATGTAGCTTTAGCCATTTAGGCCAGGACACCGAGTATTATTCGATTTCCTGACGCATATCCGTCTTGTCCTAGCAGCACTGGCATCGGCTATAGGTTGAAGAGCACTGCTGCTCTTCAGGTTCATTAAGCTCATTCGTACCTCATTTCGGATGGGAGCAAGTTAGAATACCAATCCCGGCAGTTTGTATGTTGTATTCATCAGCGAGG
>JBCBLF010000082.1:0-18592 GCA_038520475.1 Cyanobacteria bacterium J06627_8 | reverse complement strand
ATTTTGAAAACGCTAGAGCACACGCCGACTGCCATTCGCTGTCATGCTGAACGAGCCTTTTTGCGAGAACTAGAGGGTGGATGTCAGGTGCCCATTGGGGTCAACACGATATTGGAGGGCGATCGCCTAACCTTGACGGGACTTGTCGCTAGCCTCGATGGAAAGACAGTTATCAAAGACACGATGACGGGTAGCGACTCCGATGCTGTAGAGATTGGAACTGAACTTGCCAAGAAGCTGCGATCGCAAGGTGCACAGGCGATACTTGATGTAATTCTTGCGGATATTCAACGATAAGCAGACACATTCAGAAAAACCTAGAATTTTCAAGTCTTAACAATACAAAAGCCCTGGTTACGGCATATCGTAACCAGGGCTTTTGTATGCTCTCCCCAACGAGGACGCAAAGCACATCTGCTAGGAAACCTAGTAAGTCTCAACGTGCCAACGATGAGCTTTCTTCATTTCACGCTGATAGTCTTTCCAGTCAACGCCCTCTTTTGCCGCTTCCGCCGACAACGCTTCGTCAATTCCATCTTCCATGCCCTTCAGACCACAAATATACGTGTGAGTCTTTTCGTCTTTAATCAAGTTCCACAATTCAGTCGCATGCTCAGCAACGCGATGTTGAATATACATCCGGCCACCCTCTGCATTTTGCTGCTCACGGCTGATGGCATAGGTTAGACGGAAGTTGTCTGGATACTTCTCTTGCATGGTCTCTAACTGCTCTTTATAGAGAATGTTAGGTGTTTTTGGAATACCAAATATTAGCCATGCAAACCCCTTAAAGTTGTTGTATTCGGGATTTAGCTCTCGCTCTTCTTGCATGAACATGCGCCATAGATAGGCCCGGAATGGAGCAATTCCTGTTCCGGTTGCCATCATGATGATTTTGGCATCATCATCATCAGGAAGGAGCATCTCTTTACCGACAGGTCCCGTAATTTTGACATCAGAACCAGTCGGCAAGTTGCAAAGGTAGGTTGAACACACACCTTGAATCAGCTCTCCCGTTTCGGGATGCTTATATTCGAGTTGACGAACACAGAGAGAAACCGTGTTGTCATCTAGCTTGTCGCCATGCCGCGTTGAAGCAATTGAATATAGCCGGAGCTTGTGAGGCTTCCCTTTATCATCTGTTCCCTCAGGAATGATTCCAATACTCTGACCCTCGAGATAGCGCATGTCGCTATCAGAGACGTCAAACGTAATGTGCTGAACAATTCCAATACCCCCTTCATCAACCAAGGGATAATTCTCAATACACTTACCGATTAATGGTGATTTCGGCCGATAAAGATTAACCGGAACGTCGCTTTTCTTCTTATCCTTGGCTTGAGTCATGGACTTTTTACCTTCTTCTGAGCTTTGGACCGTTGATTTTGAAGGAACTCCGCCATTAACCTCTGCAGAATCAACTGGGCGAATGCTAACAATCCGTCCACCCATGTTCATGATTCGCCGCATTTCTTGCATCATGCGGTTATAGGGAACCGTAATCAGTGTGTTGCCGCTACGGCGAATCTGTTTACCTGATTTGTCAGAGGGACTAGTTTGACGGAACCCTTCCACTTCATAAATGAAAAGTCGACTTCCGTATGTCGTGCTAGTAACACTTCCAGCAACTACGCTCGCGTTATACATATCTTGATTGATTATTTTGAATGGTCAGAAGTAAGGCAACCAACGCACAAATGTCAATTGCCGGTCACTCAATGCTCATGCATCATTACTGAATGTTCAGAAATGGTTCTGGTTGACGACCTGTTCAGTGGAATTCCAAGTAAGACGGTCTTGAGGTTCAGTGAAGCCTACCTGCAGACAGCTCACGCATGCCTTAGATACATCACAAAAATAGTACGTCCGGCAGCGTGCACTCGTTCAATATAGGTTCCCTTAAGCTGCCTCTCGGTAGAGATGCCATTGCAATCTCCACATCGAATAGTCAACCAGATGACTCAAATGGCAGAAGAGTTTGACAGTTAGTATATAGGTTAACACCGTGCTGACACTCAGTTTGCGCGGTAATAGACATCTAGCGATTGCTCTTTAGATGATGTTATGAGCTGGCGTGAATGCTGTAGTAGCCGGTGTTATGGCGATCGCCAGAGAGTAAGCGTTTTTATTGATGACTTGGTTTTATGCCGAAATTGATCACTCTTTTGGGGCTAACCATGTTTGCATTTTCTCAATATCAACCCATTGGATTGCTCAATACCAATAGCGTGCTCAGTCTAAATTGCTCAATCTTCATACCAATCCATGACTCATAACTGTGATCCCTATCCCTGTAAAGAGGTTAAACCATTACAGTGCATAGCCCTTTCGTTGCTCACTATTGGGCCTTAATGTTGATCCATATTTCCTTTATAGTTTGGATCATCAGTGACCAATTACCTATATGCTGTACCTTGTGGCAGGGATCGGCTTCTGATAATATCGACAGTAATCTTTAGTACTAAATACTTATTCGATACTAAGGATCGCCATATGAGAGGAGATGTGATTTAACACACTCGGCTGTTGACTATGAGGCTTGTGTCATTGCTCGTAGTTGACGTTGCTTTTCAAACCTGTTGATTGCTTGGGTGGAGCCGCTCGCTCCCTGTAGGTGAGGTGAGTTCAGGACGTCGAAGATCACCCTTTGAGGAATCGAGTTCTAGCCTCTGAGATTGTTCAGTTCGTCATGGTTCTGAAGGTCTGGAGGGTATATATGTTCTTTATAGTATGAGAGTGTTGATTGAGGGAGCCTAATGAGTAAGCCGGATCGGGTGGTTTTAATTGGAGTTGCGGGTGATTCGGGTTGTGGTAAGTCAACGTTTCTGCGTCGCTTAGAAGATCTCTTTGGTGAAGAGTTTATGACGGTCATCTGTTTGGATGACTACCATAGCTTAGATCGTAAACAGCGAAAGGCAGCTGGCGTGACGGCCTTGAATCCAAAGGCAAATAATTTTGACCTTATGTATGAGCAGATCAAGGCTCTCAAAAATGGTGAGGGTATTGATAAGCCAATTTACAACCACGAAACGGGTGAGATTGATCCCCCTGAGCGGATTGAGCCGAATCACGTCATCGTCATTGAGGGTTTGCACCCCATGTATGACGAACGGGTACGCGAGCTGCTTGACTTTAGCGTGTATCTCGACATCAGCGATGATGTGAAGATTGCTTGGAAGATTCAGCGGGATATGGCAGAGCGTGGCCATACTTATGAAGACGTGCTGGCTTCCATTAATGCGCGGCGTCCTGACTTTGAAGCCTACATCGATGTTCAAAAGCAGTATGCTGATGTGGTTATCCAGGTTCTTCCTACAAAGTTGATTCCTGATGATAAGGAGCGGAAGGTTCTTCGAGTCCGTCTCATTCAGAAAGACGGAGTTGACGGCTTTGAGCCCGTTTATTTGTTTGATGAAGGTTCAACGATTGACTGGATTCCATGTGGTCGGAAATTGACTTGTTCCTATCCGGGTATCCGAATGTTCTACGGGCCTGACGCATACTTTGGCCATAGTGTTTCAGTGCTTGAGGTAGACGGGCAATTCGACCGCTTGGAAGAGATGATTTATCTGGAGAATCACCTCAGCAATACATCAACCAAGCACTATGGTGAGATGACAGAGCTACTCCTAAAGCATAAGGATTACCCCGGTACGAATAATGGAACGGGTTTGTTCCAAGTCTTGGTTGGATTGAAGATGCGTACAACTTTTGAGCGCCTAACTGCTGGTAGTGGAAAGGTTGCGGCTCAGGTATAGGGCCCATCTAAAGTTGCGATCGCCCAGCCTATTGTACTAAATATGTACTATCTTAAGCAACGAGCGTTATGCAACTGCTCTAAGGCAAGTTGATTCGAAAAGGGACGTGAATTCACGTCCCTTTTCATCTATGGTCAAGTTTTTCTGTTGGTAAGCCTTTAAAGATGAAGCCTCTTTCGGATGTACTCTGGGAAGCAAACAATGATTTGGCGATTGCCTGTCTGAATCATCCGTTTGTGCGTGGCATTGCAGTCGGCACGCTGCCAACATCTGTGTTTGCCTACTATGTCGGACAAGATGCGTTTTTCCTCGAAGCGTTTGCCCGTGCTTACAGCATTTCAGCAGCTAAAGCGCCTGATTGGGCGAGCTTTGGAATTTTTCATCGCCTCGCGGATGGTGTCTTCGAAGAACTCAAGCTTCATCACGGGTATGCCGAAACCTGGAGCGTTGACTTGAACGCGATTACGCCGGGTGCTGCAACTCGTCGGTATACTGACTTTTTATTAGCTACGGCCTGGAGTGCTGGAGTCGGTGTCATTACCTGTGCCATGCTGCCCTGCATGAAGCTCTATGCGTTTTTGGGGCAGATGTTGGCAACGGAAGAGCATCCCACTCATGCGTACACCGATTGGATTCAGACTTATAGTAGCGGTGATTTTGACGAGCTGGCTCAACAACTCGCCACCCTGGCAGATACCCATGCATCCAATCGTGAAGCAGAGCAAGTCGCCTATCGCTACGCCATGCAATGTGAATTCGACTTCTTTCAGGCTGCATGGGATAGTGAAACCGCAGTCAACCGTTCGATCGGTTCGATCGATTGAAATCGCAGCATGTTGCTGGACTATCGCTTCTAGACATAATGACCCTTATTCTTTGCCCTGGCGTTCATTCTGCTCAGCTCACCCAATCGTTCTTGAACGAGATGGCACCCGTATGTGGTGACAGTGTGGTGTTTCCGACTGAATGCTATCTGGCTTATTCGCCCTGGCAGCTCACTCAGTTTCTTGAAACAACGCTGAATCACACACAGCTCCATCAGCCAGCTATCTTTATTGGGTTTAGTGCCGGTGTGGTAGCGGCGATCGCCACAGCCTGGTGGTGGCAATTCAATGGTCGATCAGTCAAGGCGTTGATTGCGTTAGATGGCTGGGGCGTTCCGCTACGGGGCTCATTTCCAATCCATCGCATGAGCCATGACCGATTCACGCACTGGAGTTCAACCCTTGGTGAATCACTAGAAGATTGTTTCTATGCAGACCCTGCGATTGAGCACTTAGACCTGTGGCGATCGCCGTCATCAGCTTATGGACAATGGATACGACCAACGTCTGAAGGCTCTCTTTTGGAAGACGTCTCGCTAGGTTCAGCGCCCCGTTCATCAAGTGCTCAAATTACAGCTGCTCACTTTCTGAGGATGTTACTTCAGCGATATCGTTCGTGAGTTGTTCATGAGTTGGATGAGTAATGAGCTGCATTGGTCTCACTGAAGCAGACGATTGTGCTGATTGACTGAAGCCGTTAAGGATTTAAGCAGTCGTGTGCCATACCGTTTTTCTAAAACTCAGCTATGGATGAGGAGCGCGTACACGTGGCAACGTTTACGAAGAAAGAGGGGATTGGAGGGCGTCTCAATCCTCTCTTTCTTCGTAATGATTCGAGCAGATTGCCCAGTTGTATATCGCTGGGATTTGAAGGATTGGTGTAATGCTGGCTTGTTTTGAAAGTGATTCTCATTTACGATACAGATCACGTTGTATGCAACGTTCTGCGACTGGAACAGCTTGGTTAGGAGTAAGTGAGTTATTTTGTCATCGTTATCCTCTGGGTCAACTCGGCATCCGCATCGAACATCGTTACGAGCGTTAAAAGCTATTACTGAAAAGGGAATCGGCTGGTTGCGCGATCCGTGGACGCTTTCGGTGATGGCGATCGCTTTTCTATTAGTGACTCCGATTCTCATTGTTCTCAGCAGTATTTTTTCTGACTCTGGAGATGTTTGGGCGCACCTCGCTTCAACAGTGCTACCAGGCTATCTTCAAAACTCATTCTTGCTCATGGTTGGAGTGAGCCTTGGGGTCTCGATTTTAGGTGTGAGCACAGCTTGGCTAACAACCTCCTGTCGTTTTCCTGGCTATCGACTTTGGGAATGGGCATTGCTATTGCCGTTAGCCGTTCCGGCCTACTTGCTGGCGTATGTCTACACCGATTTCTTGGAATACTATGGCCCGGTTCAGTCTACGCTGCGCCAGATGATGGGATGGCAAACGGTTAACGATTACTGGTTTCCGGATGTTCGCTCGATGGGCGGGGCGATCGCCATGTTTTCCCTGGTGCTTTACCCCTATGTTTATTTGCTCGTCCGGGTGGCCTTTTTTGAGCAATCTGTCTGTGCGGTTGAGGCGAGTCGATCCTTGGGCTGTGGCCCATGGAAAAGTTTCCTAAAAATTGCCCTTCCCTTGTCCCGGCCGGCGATCGCTGCCGGTGTTTCGCTTGCTTTAATGGAAACGCTAAGCGATTTCGGAACGGTTCAGTTTTTTGGCGTCGAGACGTTTACCACCGGAATCTATCGCACCTGGTTTGGTATGGGTGAACCTGTGGGTGCAGCAAAGCTATCGTCTTTTCTCTTGCTCTTCATTTTTAGTCTTGTGTTGCTAGAGCAGTGGTCTCGTCGGCAGAGCCGATATTATCAGTGCTCTCACCGCTATCAATCCCCTACTCCATATCAGTTAAAAGGAGGACGAGCGGTCGCCGCTTGGATTGTATGTGCCATCCCAGTGGCGCTTGGATTTCTGCTACCTGCTGCAATATTGCTGAATATGGCGATCGCCAACGCGACCCAGACCTTCACAGAGCGCTTTTGGGAATTTGCCCGTAACAGCTTGACGCTGTCTTTGATTACCGCTGGACTTGCGATTGTCATTGCCCTTGTTATGGCCTATGGGATGCGCCTAAAATCTAGCTTACCGATGGATGTTGCTGTCCGAACGGCTTCTCTTGGCTATGCGTTTCCGGGTACGGTCATTGCCGTCGGCATTTTGATCCCCATTGGGCATATAGATAATGCCATTGACCAATGGATGCAGTCTCTCTTTAATGTCTCCACTGGACTCTTGCTCAGCGGCAGCATTATTGCTCTGGTCTTTGCTTATCTGGTGCGGTTTCTTGCTCTTTCCTTTAAAACGGTTGAGTCGAGCCTCCAGCGCATCAAGCCCAACCTAGACGAAGCGTCGCGATCGCTGGGCTATGGTCCGACCCAGACTTTGCTGAAAGTTCACGCTCCGTTGATGACCGGCGGCATGTTAACAGCAGCCATTTTGGTATTCGTTGACGTGATGAAGGAGCTGCCTGCCACGCTGATTGTTCGTCCGTTTAACTTTGATACCTTAGCGGTTCAGGTGTATCGATTGGCCTCGGATGAGCGTTTAGCAGAGGCGTCGGCTCCTGCATTGGCGATCGTCGCCGTGGGCATTGTTCCCGTCATTTTGCTAAGCCGACGCATTGCCCGTCATGAGGAATCTTTATCCAGTGGCACAGATTAGTGCATTACGTGTGTGAATCTCTTAGAAAACGATGCCGATATTGTTTGACGCTTCAGGACGATTTTCGAGGTTAATGAGTGTGGGTTCGCCATCGTTAGTCAAGGTGAATGATTCCGCAACCTCGTTGAGATCAACTGCCGGAAGCTCAACAATCGGGATATTGGCTTCAGATGATTCGGCGTTTAGAGATTGAGCAAGCATTAGAGATTCACCACCTAATGCTTCAGTGGAAGAAATATCTTCGGCATGAGCAGTGACAGCACCAGTTAAAACGAAACCAACAGAGAGTGTTGCAGTTAATAAGCTTTTCATTGAATCCTCCTGGCATGAAGCGTGAGTCAGAGTTCTTGAGTTTGATTATGCGAAAGAGGACTGAGGGTGGCCTGATGGAAAACTGAGCACATTCTAAGAACTACATGTGCTGCATTAAGGTTGCTCAACGCTATCGTTACGTCATTGTTTCTAGACATAACACGATGCTCTGAACCTGTCTGATGTGAATCGAATGGTTTCTTGGTTGGAAATCATACCCGCTACACAACTCGGCAAATTATTTTGAACACAGTATTTTGAACACGTTACCCAGTAATGCGTTCAAAATACTACCTTTTGATGTTGATATGGAAAATGGAAGGTTCGTTTCCCAGCCAGGGCGCGAACCTTTCAAGTCATATGCGTTATTCGTTCATAAGAGAGCTAACATAACTAGCAGTAATGTTGAACACAACGATGCCGATTTAGTGATGCGCAATCAGCCATGGTTCACAGTTGGGATGAGCACCCTCGCAGCTGGCGCGATCGCTTCAATTTTGTTTCCATCAAAGCCTGTGGCAATCATCGCAGCAAGCACCGCAGGCGCATTGGGTGGAAGCTTGGTGACCCGTGCCGATAAAACAAATCAACGATTGGCCCGACTTGAACGCCATTTGGGGTTGTCTGGATCAAAGCATCGGGCGGCCATCGCTCCTTCTGGCGGTCCAACTGTTGCTGTGCATCGGTCAGTTGCACGAAAACGAACCGCCATTCTGTACGATGTCGAAAATTTATTGAAGGGCTACAACTTTTCGCGAGCATTGCTCGACAATCTGTCGCTTACGAAAATTGTCAACGATATTAATAGCAGTCAGTATGTCGGTCCAATTCTGATTCAAAAAGCTTATGCAAATTGGGGGGATTCTCGCCTGAAAGCGCTTCGGATTGAAATTAATGAAATCGGCATTACGCCCGTTCAAGTATTTGGCTTTTCGTATGATGCAACAAAAAACGCGGCAGATATTCAGCTTGTGATTGATGCAGTCAACATATTGACGCAACAGCCGTTTGTGGATGTGTTTGTGATTGTGTCGGGCGATGGAGGATTTGCTGCGCTGGCAAAACAACTCCGTGAATATGGCAAAACAGTGATTGGATGTGCCTACAAAAAGTCAACGAGCAAAACATTTCAAGCGGTATGCGATGATTTTATTCAATTGGAAGATCCAGAACGCTACGTGAGCCAAGACTCATTTGAAAAGCCAATTCTTGTCAAGGATCGAGGCCAATCTAATGCTAAGGACTTTGATGAGCCAGAGCCTGTTGACGTCACTCAGCCGCCACGTCCGACGAATCCGCTGGGTCTTGATCCGCGTAACGCCCGGTTAGTGCAAAAAATCGAACCCACACCGTCGTCTGAATCGGACGAAACCTTAGCAAAAACTCGGGATGTACTTCAGTGGTACGCGACTGATGCAGAGTGTCGGTCTAGCTTATCCTCAACAGGCATTTATTTGTCCACGGTTGAGCAAGCGGTGAGCCAGATTATTCCAGGGCTCGAAACGCTTCGGCTAGGGTTACCAAAATTTGTCGAGTACTTGCAGTACGTATGTAAAGATTCTGAACTGTGCGTTGCTCGGATTCCGCCGTCAAAGGTGGTGCTGATGTTGCGAAATGCTGTTCCCAGCGAGGCTCAGGTGCTACCTGATCTGGATATCCGTGGGGTGCATACGGTCGAGACGTATCGCTCAATCTTGGAAACGGGCAAGCCACTGTATCGTATTCCTCCGCCAGACCACTTGACTGCGATCGCCGAATGGATGATTCAGCACTCGACGCATCAAGCTCCTTTGCAGCTGATGATCGATGCAATTTCGGCTGATGTTGGTGACGAAATCTCGCCAGACACCATCAAAAATACGATCTATAGCTGCCTTTCTGCGGGATTACTTATTCGATCGCGAGATGGCAAGACGATGTCAGAACAAACGTTGTCGTTTCGTAAAGGGATGACGTCTGTTCAGACGATTATTTGTGCGCTTAAGATCGGCGCCGCTCATAAGCTCTCGACTGCATTGACTTATGTTGATGAAGACACCCTTCAGGATATTCTGCCTGATGTTGGCTAGCTAATTGGGTAAGGCATCGGGGCTGATATCAAGATCCGGTTTCAATTCATTGGATGGTTGTATAGATTGGACCGTATCTTCAGGATCTGAATGACGTTCAGGTTCAGCCGATGGGTCGTTAGCTGGCTTTGAACTAGTCTTGGCGTCAATCGATTCATTAACGGGAAATCGATCAATCAGGGCGATCGCCTGTCGAGCCGTGCGCTTGACCTCCGGAGACACATGCGGAATATGTGGAATTTGTGACAAGAAATCGAGCGTTCGCCGCAGAATGCGAACCAAGTCTCCTTCATCTAGAGACGTATTTGAACATAATGAGGGCCAGTCTGATTCGAGCGCCCATTCTTCAATGAGTCCAACCCAGTCATAATCTAGCCAAATCGGAAAGGCAACCTGGTGGCGATGCTGAATTTTGAACAAGTCTCGACGCAGATTTTTTAGGCCATCGAGAGCAAGTGCAACTGCATCAGACGGATCAATGTAGGACCAGCTATCTGGGCGTGTCACTTCTGTGACCAGGGCCGAACAGGCTGAAGCAAACTGATGAGGCTCTAAGTGATCTAATTCGCCAGATGCGATCGCCAATCCCAGCCAGAGTTCGTTATCACCCCGAATCGCGGCGGCAATTTGCCCAACTGTGGTGGTTTCAATGTCGTTCAAGCAGTTAAAGTGCTGTAACACCCGAATGAGGCTCAAAAACTCTTGCCAGTAGCGCTGCGTTTTCTTGCTGAGTTTACTTCGCCGATCGGTGAGTTCTTCCTCTAGCTTGTTGAGTCGAGCCATCTGTTTGAGAATCTTACCGGGATTCCCCCACTGACGGGCAGAGTGGTTGGTGAGCTGAGCTTCAACCTCATTCATGCGCTCAAGTTGAGCTTGAACTTCTGGCGCAAGCGGACACGCTGGCAATTCTGCAGGGAGCTGTTGAACAATCAGCTGAGTGTCATCATCGCCAACGGCAGTTTGACCCAGTTTGGGCTGTAAGATCGAGGGTGGAGCAAGGCCATCAGCTTGTTGAAGTCGCGGCAAATCGTCATACATCGCCACGACATCTGACATTGAGATGACAGACCAGCGATTATTGCGTCCGAGGACAACCAGGTACGGGGCCTGTCCTGGCCCGGGTATTTTGTTGACCAAGACGGCTAGAAGCGGCGTGGCTGTTTTGGTGCTTTTTCCCTTGATTGCAAGAATCGTACCTCCAACTGCGAACGATAGAGCAAGCGATCGCTCTTTAGCCTGAATGTCGTCAGCCTGTTTTTGCAGGATTTTCAACAACCGACGTTCTTCTTTGAGTCTCCCTGACAGTTTTTCGTAATCCTCAAGTACCTCGTAGTCGTCAACATGGGCAACCTGAGCAACTTGATGCTCGATTAGAGCTTCCAGATCGGCGATCGCCTTTTTCTGCGGGATCAGATGAAGGCTGGCGAGATATTGCCCAAAGCTTCGTTCAACGAGTTCTTTTGCTTCTTCAAGGGTGTGAGTCTGTAGCAAGTTCAACACCATGCCATAGCTCGGCGTGAACTGACTGATCAGTGGGTCAGCACCTGATACCGCAAGGTAGGCGGCTTCAGGTGCGCCTTCAAATCGCGTTTGTACGGTGACCACATGACCCAGCTCATCCATGCCCCGACGACCTGCGCGCCCGGCCATTTGTAGAAACTCAGAGCCATTGAGGAGCCGGTGACCGCGATCGGTCCGTTTTGACAGGCTAGAAATAACGGTTGTCCGGGCCGGCATATTGATGCCCGCAGCCAAGGTCTCCGTTGCGAATACAACTTTGATCAACCCCTGTTGAAATAATTCCTCAACCAATCCTTTCCACGCAGGAAGAATGCCTGCATGGTGAGCAGCGATGCCTCGGTAGAGCGGACCAACTTGGTCACGCCGTGCCGCTTCTGGATTTTGGGTCAAGAACGCGTCAATTTGAGACTGGAGTGCCCGTGACTCAGCTTCATCAACCAACGTCACGTTGCCCATATCTGCAACGGCCCTATCGCAACCCCGACGGCTGAAAATAAAGTAAATGGCAGGCAACATGTCACGCTTGTGCAGCTGACTCACCACAAATGGAATGCTTGGAGCTTTTAGCTTTCCTTTTTGCTTGCCTCGGGGCTTGAGCTTTGGATTAACAGCTGTTTGCTTGGTATTCAGCAGCGGATGGAGGCCTTGGGGATTGCAGAAATGAAATCGGAGCGGAACGGGGCGAAAGTCTGAATAAATGAGCTGAGTCGGACCATGAACGGTTTGAATCCAGTCTGTGAGCTGGTCACTGTTGGCAACTGTGGCTGACAGCGCCACAAGCTGGATTTCTGGTAGCGCATAGATAATGGACTCTTCCCAGACGGTGCCCCGCTGGCGGTCATTCATGTAGTGACATTCGTCTAAAACGACCGTCTCAACTTGTGAAAGAGAGGTTCCGACTTGCCCAATACTGGTTCCGTAGAGCATGTTGCGGAAAATCTCTGTCGTCATGACAACGACGGGGGCGTCTCGGTTGATGGAGATGTCGCCGGTCAACAAGCCAACATTGTCAGTGCCGAACTGGTGTCGAAAATCTCGCAGCTTCTGATTCGATAAGGCTTTAAGCGGCGTGGTGTAGAAGACTCTTTTCCCTCGCGAGAGTGCACGATAGATTGCGTATTCCCCGACGAGGGTTTTACCTGATCCGGTCGGTGCACAAACGACCACAGAACGCCCTGCATCCAGAGCGGCGATCGCATCTAGCTGAAAGGTATCCAGCTTAAACGGGAAAATCGTTTCTAGATCAAGTGATGTCTGAGCATGACTTGAGATGGGGTCAAGATGGGTTGACTGAGAGTTCACATGCAGCACACCAAACGTTAAACATAATACAGAAGCATTATTTCTCCCTACTATAGTTGATGATTGAAACGCGTCACCAACCCTGAGACGATTCATCAGGCGGACACTGGCAAGACCCGTTATTCCATCAACGTGTACGTCGCTGCTCTTTTTCCCGTATGTCAGTTGGACAAATTGCCTGAAAAACTAGGTTTGTGCGTCTCCGATGCATTCAACAAAACAATAGGGATTAGCGGTTCATGGCTGCGACGGTTCGCACTGCTGAAGCACTGACCATCTCCTTCTGTAAACAATCCGCACATAGGTTTGACTCATTATTGTCAGAAAAGCCGCACTCCGCGCGGCTTTTCTGACAATAATGGGTTTATTTAAGCGCGCAGCGCTACACCACTATGCTGATTGTCGTTCGTGATTGTCACTATAGGCTCTATGTTGAATCGTTGACTAGGCAGGGTTGCCAAAGTTTTCGAATGCACGCGGGTAGGCTTGAAGCTGCGCTAAAAACTCTTGTTGGTTAAAACTTCGAGGGTCACGCCGACTGCCAGACCGATCAACGGCCTGATGGGTTGTAATGCGTTCGTTTGGGACGGGTAGTCGTGCAACTAACCACGCGAGGGATTGATATTGAGCAGTGGTATAGCCGCTGTGGCCCCTCTGATTACCGCGACCATCGCCGGGTGTTTCTAAAGAAATGTGAAAGGCAAAGTTGTTGACTGACGGTGGAAAGTCTGGATTAGTCTGGACACTTTCGGGACCACTGGGGCCATCAAAGACTGAATTGCCGGCTCCAAAGGCACGCATCTGAGGATGAACCAAATGAACAATCGTCCCATCCCGTCGAATCAAGCTGTGGTAGCTCACTTGATCCTCATCTCGCGGATGGGGTGTCCGAAATAAGTTGATGGCGCTGCTCGCTGACCCCACAGTTTCATGCAAGACAATGATCAGCGGATAGGTTGCGGGATTACCGTAGATGTCGGTTAAATAGCGCGGACCATAGTTCGTCGGGTCTGCGGGAACGATCTCTTCTCTGGGAGTGTAGGACGAGGTGAGGATTGAGGTGCTTTCAGTGTTTTGAATTGAGTTGGTGATAGGCTCCGCGGAGGAGCTCTCTGTCGATGATTCGATGATTCCTGGAATCGGACGACCGAATGAATTTGGCTGCAATTCCGTTAGCATCGTCGCTGGTCGAGGATGCTGAGGTTCTCTTGCATTCACATGCCCGACCCAACGCTGACTGAGGGCGATCGCCCCGATTAAGATGGCCAGGATTAACAGTTGCCAAGTTTTGAGTTTTAGTGAAATGTTGCGCCCAATCATCATGGCTTTACAGCTCTATCGACATGACTCGTTATTGTACAGAAATTAGAATTTAAATACGCTTTTTGTGACACCAAGCAGTCTCGCAATCCCATAGAAACTGTCGTTCATGAAGAAACTACTGCGGTTAAGGATGAGAGTTGCGTTGCTTCTAAATCGTCTTTTCAACATTCAGCAAAAGCGATCGCTTTGGTTGAGTATTCATTGCACACTATTTACAATGCAATCCGTTACAATGCAACACATTTGGGATGCCTTAATTACGACAGTTTCCGTATGGCACTCTACACGTAATCGATTCGCTCAAGAATTGAGTAGATCCGCAATGAATGAATCGCTTGACAATCTTTAGGTCACACATAGCTGTACTTAAATGATTTATGAAATGATTAGTGGGGATTGGATGGGCTGCGCCCGTCCAACCCCCACTAATCATTTAGGATTGCTATATCAGCAAGGTATGGAGTTCCAATTGGCTGAAGTCATCTGTGAGCGTGCCTTTTCCAGTTAACCCTACTGCAACAGATCGCTAACGCGATTTTCTTGGAAAGAGATGACACGAAGATTGCCAATCCAACTAATAAATGTAAAGAGATTTTGAGATTAAGAACTTGTTAAAAGAACCTCACTTTTTCTGTTTTGCCGATACCTTGATGATCAAGATACCTCCTAACTGCGTCTACAGTCCTTACATAACTTCATCTTTATCAGGTTGTGTAAGGGCTGCTATTTTTTGAATTTCAGTCTTACTCAAGGGTTAGTATCAAGCATCGGATGCTAACCAGTTATTAAAATTCCTGAAAAGTTTTGGTACCTGGCTTATGACGTCACTACGTTGAAGTTTTTGTCAGTCAATCAGCTGCAACTGTTTATCAATATACATAGCTTCATCGCACTAAAACTATGGGGGAGCCACGCAACGCGTGGCTCCCCCATAATTATTAAAATCTAATTTTATGTTCGAACATGATGTGATCTGTCTGAGATGGTGACGACCTCCAAGCCTGACTCAAAGAGGTTGGACACCGAATCTATGACATAGCCTGGATGATGTAATCAAAATATGGACTCGCTGCTCTCGCATCATCGGTCTCAAGTAGACCCAGCGACGCCTTCTTCAGACATTCGATTGCAGCTACCATGCCAGGGACAGGAACGCCCAGAGAGTTATACATTTCACGAACCCCAACTAACCCGATGGACTCAATTGGGTCTTTATCGCCAGCAAGCACGCCGTAGGTAATCAGGCGCAAATACCAGCCATAATCGCGTAAGCAGAGTGCTCGCTGCTTTTGACCATATGCATTGCCCCCCGGTGCGATAAAGTCTGGGCGGCGTTGCCAGAGTTGACGGCTTGCTTCATCTACAATTTTTTTCTCATTTTCAGCAAGAGTAGACGCAATCCGCATGCGTTGCTCACCGGTTTGGAAAAACTCTTGCATACCTTTCAACTCTCCGCTACTAGGGTAGCGGAGCTCATCGTCTGCATTAAGGATGACCTTACTTACAACGCTCATAATACGGAGATAATTATTCCTATCTATTTAACTATCGCTTGTATTCTAACGGGTTTAGAGCCTTGAGAGAAAGATGAATAAGCGACACATATCTTTACAGTTAAAGCTGCATCATGATTTATCTTGCCAAGACTTGTTCAACTGGCTTTAGTTTCCTTGGAGGTCAAAGACGCCAAAGTATGTTCGCTTGATCAAGGAATGGCATTATGCCGACAGGTTAAACCGCAGATGTTGAGGAAATTCGCGTGAAGCAAAGCTTTCCTCAACATTTTGTTTAGCCCATAGCGCTGCACTCAAAAGGCTTTACGTACGGGAACAGATAGTTTTCAGTCAATTGAAATGGATTGGGGGCCGCTGCCGTTGCCGGAGTGATCGCTTGTGCCTGTCGTTGAGGAGTAATCGACGGGTTGACCCGAACGCTTCTCCAGCCAGCTTTTGACAGGGTCATCTGTTAGATTAAGGCGCAGTAAGCCAGATGCCAGACCACCGAAAAATGCAATGGGGTGAGACGCCAATTCTTTCATGATTGGGGATAGTTCATCCATGACGACTGATGCTCCACTTACTAAATTCAACTGAAAATAACAACTGAAAATCATTCTTGAGAATGATTGTGTGAACTGAACGGATGCTCAAACTTTTGAAGGTGAGCCCTCAGACACTGAAGAGACACCTTCAGCAACTTGCTCATTTGATCCCATCTTACGAGAGCGAAGCCACTGAACTCCACTCCGGGTCAGGATGTGAGACAGCAGCCCGATCGGACCCGCAAATAAACACAATACGAGTGAATGTCGCGTAAACACGTTCAGAGATTGCCCATCCTGATAAATCCATCGGCCTGTAAACAAATCGATGACGACGAAGTGAACCCAGGCAGTGGCGGCAAACTGTTCCTGTGAGAAAAGCCGAGCGATGTCTGATAGACCCGCACTAGAAAACTCCTCAGCGGCTTCTGGAGTAAGACCAGATACGAAAAGATAGACATATGTGATGGCCAAGAGAATGAAGGGCCAAAAGGATGTCATGACTCGTTTTGTCACGTTCCAGTTTGGAAGAACGACCATCAATGTCCAGAAAGGAAGCACAAAAAAGTTCGCTGCATTAAAAAGAAATTCAGCCGTCATTGACGTTAACTCCAACTAACAACTGGGCGATCGCCAAGGTTTGATATGACCTAGGGTTACTTTTCTTTACTTTAGTGCGATCGCCTAGTTTTCTCCAGTATCGTGAGTCGAAGATTCACCGTCTTTCAGGCTTCAATATTATGTCTACACTTGGTTTTTCCTCCTCTGCGTCAGACTCTGTGTCAGATGAATCTTCCTTCGCAGACGCTACCTCCACCGGACCAGGGAATTCTGACCGTGCTCTAACGCCCGAGCAGTATCGCAAGAAAATGGAGCGGCGCAAAGCCGTTCAAGAACAACGCTTAGCCGAGCGCGATCGCCAAAAAGGGTTGATCATTGTTCACACAGGGAACGGCAAGGGTAAGACAACTGCAGCACTAGGGATGGTGCTGCGTTCGCTTGGGCACGGATATCGCGTTGCAATTATTCAGTTCATCAAAGGGGCATGGGAACCGGCTGAGAAAAACGTGCTCGAACGCTGGTCTGGGCAGCTTGAATTTCATGCCATGGGTGAGGGATTTACCTGGGAAACCCAAGACCGTGAACGAGACACTGAAATGGCGCAGGCGGCGTGGCAAAGAGCACTCAGCTATATTCAAAATCCAGATATTCGGCTCACTTTGCTCGATGAAGTCAATGTTGCACTTAAGCTGGGTTATCTGACTCCTGAGCAAGTTTTAGAGGGACTAGCCGATAAACCTGAGCAGTCGCACGTGATTTTGACAGGACGCGGCGCACCTCCTAACGTCATTGAACATGCAGACCTCGTGACAGAGATGACGCTGGTGAAACATCCATTTCGTGAGCAGGGGATTAAAGCGCAAGCTGGCATCGAATATTAATTAAGACTGACGCAGTTGACGTTTGTTCGCGGGTGCAGCCTTCGGAAAAATGATTTCAACCCTCAGGTCCTTGGATGAAATGCGTCAGTTCTGATTGATATCTCATTTGGGTGATAATGCTTCAAGGGCAACGATACCTAACGAAGCACCGCGGATGTAGAAGCATCAATAATGGGTGTTTGAATCACAATGACTGAAAGTGCACGACTGCGCGTGAGTATTGTTGCGTTGTTTGTCGATAGAGACGATGTGTTGCTCCTTCATCAGATGACGCCTCCCGAACCCGATTGCTGGGATCTCCCTGGCGGTGGATTGGAGGCCCATGAGGCGATCGCCGATGGGCTCAGGCGTGAGGTTCAAGAAGAAACTGGGGTCACTCAATTCACTATTGATCGCCTACTAATGGTCACAGAGCTATTTTTAGAGCGACCGGATCAGTCCACGCTACACACTATCAATATCATTTACCGATGTACGGTCTTAGACCGGTCACAACCGCTCTTTAGTTCTGATCCAGAAGTTGGTCCCAAAGGGATTCAATGGATATCGATTGCCTCTCTGCGAGAAGAGGATTGCTCTCGCCGTTGCTGGAC
Source organism: Cyanobacteria bacterium J06627_8 (assembly GCA_038520475.1). Taxonomy (GTDB): domain Bacteria; phylum Cyanobacteriota; class Cyanobacteriia; order CAKZMO01; family CAKZMO01; genus JBCCWF01. The sequence goes on along the minus strand of JBCBLF010000082.1, from coordinate 689 downwards.
TGCTCTCAAGAGTGCTGGTTTAGTCAATGCGACGGACTCATCGGAAGCGTTGGCATAATCTTCTTATATCTCCGTAACTTCTGCTGAGGTCTACTGGATACGTTTGTGTGATAGGTTTCCCAAAACCAATTGACACCTGAGGCAAACTCTAGAGTTTTCAGAGTTCGCCTCAGGTGTCAATACAGCTTGGCAGGTTACTTTGACGACTTGATTCTGGCGATGATAGGTGCTTTAACCTTTTTGAGAGGCTCGATTTTTGAGTGTTGAACCTGCAACGCACAGTCCAACTGTAACTAAACCGATCATCGAGGCTGGTTCAGGTACCTCTTGAGGATTCTCGATATCGGTGTTATGGAGTTGGTGCCAACCGAGTCCGGCGATCGCCCCGCTACCTTGGTAGTCTATGACGAGGCGAGTGACCGCTGACTCGAGCTGAGCAGTGTCTGAAGAACGCTGGAAACGACCAAGGTTAAAGTCCCAAACGGAGTTATCGCCTTCTCGATTAATTCCTGCAAAAATCTGAGTGGCTAAACCATCATCATTAAGTTCTTGAGCTGTTTTAGAGAAGAGCAGCTGATTACCAGAAAATGCTTGAAATGAGACGCCGCGCAATGTTGGGTTATCGTCAATATCGACAAGACGAATGGTTCCTAAATCGACCTATGATTCAACCTATCAAGGGGTCGATT
>JBCBLF010000081.1:0-18593 GCA_038520475.1 Cyanobacteria bacterium J06627_8 | reverse complement strand
GTCACTGATTTCGTCAGCGTTGCTGCCAGGATTACTGTTTGAATTAAAGGTTGCAGCTCCATTGGTCGACGAAATCAGTGACGGTGAGTCTACAGATACGGCGATCGCAGATGATCTGACCAATCCCCTTGGAACATCTTCAGGGGTTCAGGTCGGGCTCTACGACGCTGACAGCGATACACTCATTCAGACGATTCAAGATGGTGATGTTATCCAGTCGAGTTCATTACCAAGTCAAAACCTCACCATTGCCGCACTCGTCCCCAATAACAATCTGCTGGCCAATCAAGTGGAAAGCATTACCCTTACTCTCAATAACCAAGTGTCTAAGATAGAGAGTCTGGCACCGTATGCACTCTTCGGCGACGTCGGTGGTAATTTCCTTGCGGGCAATGTCCCCCAGGGAAATAACACAATTACCCTTAAGCTTCATGATCAGAATGGAGGAAAAGGGCAACTGCTTGAGACAGTCGCTGTAGATTTTTCGATTGTCTAGAGTCGGTTTCGCAGCAGTTGCCTGAGTCTTCGTGGTATAACTGCGACGATACGTTATCCGATTCGGATAACGTATCGTCGCAGTTAGAATAGTGCTGCTAATTTTTGTCGAAGCTTTGATTTATAGCCATAGCTATTAGTTTTATGACCTAGCATTGTTTGGGGCGCGCTTAGCGCTGCTGGGTCATAACTAAGTTGGCGACAGCGATATCTCCACGTGGGTGGACCTTGGGAATTTGTTACCTCAACGAATGATGTTGGCCCTCATCGTTACATCAGTACCTATCGAGAGGCCATTCAGAATGACGTCGAATCCAATCAACAACGCGATTACCCGATTTCTGGGATCAGTTAGATCGTCGGTGTAGTATTCAATCTGATATTCAATTTGACATGAAAAACCGTCTTAAGTTTTTATCAAAATTAGCTTCTGTGGGTGTTGTGCTGGGCTTAACAGGGCTTGCCGATGCCATGTTGTCGAAACCTGCACGAGCTGCCGAGGAAATCAGATTGGTTGTGGGTGGTCCTGGTCTTGTCATTACCCTCTCGGTTGACTCGCTGGATACCTTTGCTCAAACGGGAGACATTGAACGCGATTTGCGATTGTTTACCCGATTTATTAACGATGAAAACTTGACCCTCCTGCGTCAAGGATTGCAGCGTCCCATTCCATTAGATGTGATTCAAGTCGATAACCTCGCCTACTCTGCCCTAGGGGAAGACATCCTGCAAAATGTTGGTAAGGTTATCCGAGTCGATCCAGAGGTGAATGGATTCCGGGGATTGCGGGGAGCAGTGATTGGAGCGGCGGCCCAAGCAGGACCCGACGGATGGACTGCCATTGATGTCTTGCGAGAGTTTCCTTCTCAATCTATCGATATTCGACTCTCCGATCTCCTGCAACTTGGTCGCAGCCTAGCCATTTACGGCAACTACAACGAGGCCGTTGTTCAAGCCATTCAAACTCAAGCGATCGCCGAAGCCGAGCATCAGAACGAGAACGATGCTCCCTTGTCATTCACCAACCTGTCTCAGCCTGGTCCCTATAGGTTTGAACAACGGACCTTTGGACTCACCAATAACGCTCTTCGTCAAACCGTTCAAGGTTTTCAGACCAATTACACCTTTAGGGTAAACGCCTATTTACCCCAAGGGCTCACTCAACCTGCTCCCGTCGTGATCATGTCGCATGGGTTTGGGGACGTTAAGGAGAGCTTTGGCTTCATTGCGGAGCATCTGGCAACTTATGGTTATCTCGTGCTGGTGCCTGAACATGTCGGCAGTGACCTTAGCGTGCGCCAAAATTTTCTCCAAGGCTTTATCAATACGATTCTCAGCCCCTCTGAATACATCAGTCGTCCTGAAGAAATTTCGTTCTTGATTGATGAATTGGAACGATGGACGGAGACGGCACCAGAAGGAATAATGCCGATCAACCTGGATCAAATTGCGATTTTAGGAGATTCTCTAGGGGGCTCAACCGTCTTGGGCATTGCAGGGGCTGATCTTAATGTGGCTCGTCTGGAAGAGCGCTGTAATCCCGACCAACTCATCCTCAATTTTTCACTCTATCTCCAGTGCCAGGCACGATTTTTGCCACCTCAAAACCGTCGTTTGCATGATCCACGAATCAAGGCGGCGATCGCCGCGCACCCACTCGGTGGAGAACTCTACGGTCCAGAAGGGCTGAGTCAAATTGACATTCCCGTACTGATGGTAGCTGGCAGCCATGATATTGTGGCCCCTGTCGTAACCGAACAGATTCATCCGTTTATCTGGCTCCAAACCGAGCAGAAGTATTTAGCCCTGCTTACTAGAGGAACTCACTTCACAGCAAAGCCGGGGCGAGACGGAGCAGAAGGTATCTTTTCTCTATTAGCGGGGGAACATCGCCAGATCGGATCAGCGTATTTCAAATCCCTCAGCTTGGCCTTCCTGAATGCTCATCTGCGAGGAGACTCGACGTATCTTCCTTATTTAAGTGCTCAGTATGGTCAATGGTTGAGTGAAGACCAGCCACTGGATCTCGATATTGTGCGATCGCTTCAACCTGATGATCTTGTTAATGCCTATGGTCGCCAACCCCCAATTCCCATTATTCCTACTTCTGATGATGGAACGTCTCTATCACCCAGAGTTGAATCGGTCTTGAGTCAAATTGAGCGCACCGGAGTTCTAAAGATTGCGTTACGTCAGGATGCGGCTCCATTTGGATACATTGATCGTGAGGCCAACTGGGTGGGATATTGTCGCGACTTTGCCCAGGATCTACAGGAACATGTGTCCAAGCAAATAGGCCAAGTCATTGAGATTGACTTGGTAGAAATAGCATCTACCCTCGACACCCGCTTTGCTTTAATTCGAGACGATGTTGTCCATGTAGAATGTGGCCCTAATAAGATTCGATCAGAGGTCGAAGGCGTTGCGTTTTCCCAACCGCTGTTGATCACCGGAACTCAATTTCTGGTCAGGCAGGATTCCCTAAATCCCACAAATCCAAATGCACGCTTGAACGATGTGCGCGTAGCGATATTGCCACAAACCACTACCGAACAATATATCCAAGAGACCTTTCCACAAGCAGATTTGGTTCCTTTCCCAACCCCGACGGGCAGAAGTGAGGCCGTTAATGCTCTCGTTTCAGGAGAGATTGAAGTATTTGCAGATGACGGAATTCTTTCTATCAGTGAAGTGTCGCGGCAGGGACTCGCATTAGATAATTTTGCATTAGTGCCAGAACGGCCCTTAACCTGTGAGTTTTATGGTTTAGTGCTCCCTGCTAATGACTCAGAATGGCAACAAATTGTCAATGACTTTATCGATCAAACCCACAATGAGCGTCTGGCTCTTCACATCCCTAATGATCTTTTAGCGGGCCAACTTAATCTTTTAGATTACTGCTTGAATTGAATCAAGCTCTTTTTGAGAGAGCGATCGCCCAATAGACTTGTAGAGGAAGAGTTCTATTCACTACGCAGTGCGAGCGATGCTTTGCATTCAGAAAAGAGAGTTCAAACGCTCAAGGTCCTCAATTATCCAAATATGACGGGCAAGTATAATACATTCATACCCTGATAGATTCAGAGGAATTTGAATAGCCACGCCCTTCTTCTTCAGCCATGAGGAAAAATTCGTGCCTTAGAGGTTCATCCATGGTTCAAACGCCCATTGCACCGCAACTGCTGTATCCCGATTCGGACGGTAAACCCATGGCTGATAACACCGCCCAATATCGCTGGATTGTCCGTCTTGTCACTAATCTCAAGCAATTACTCGGTACTCAAACTGCCTTTGTTGCAGGGGATTTGCTCTGGTACCCCGTTCAAGTGGATGCCCCTCCAGTACCGTCCCAAGCTCCCGATGTTATGGTGGTGCTCGGGCGACCTGATGGAGACCGAGGCAGCTATAAGCAATGGGAAGAAGACAACATTGCGCCTCAAGTGGTTTTTGAAATTATTTCCCCCAGCAACACAGCTAGAGAAATGCTTGCCAAGCAAACTTTCTACGGTACCCATGGGGTGTTGGAAATGTTCTTTTACGACCCTGACTCTCACGATTTCTGGAGCTTAGTTCGCTCTAGTCCAGCCGAAGATTTTGCTCCACTTATGCCTATCAACTTACCGTGGACGTCTCCCACACTAGGGATTCGCTTCGAACTAACCACAGGGGGGCTAGAGATTTTTCACCCTGATGGAGAACGGTTCAAAGATCCGAGTGAATATATTGATGAGCGGGACAAAGCTTTCGCTAAACTTCGAGAATTGGGCATCGATCCGAGTCAGCTTTGACGATTATGCAGTCACAAATTTCCTAGGCGATCGCTTCTCTCAAACTGTGTGCGATTTAAAGCATATTTTGGCTTAGCCAAAATATGCTTTAAATCGCGATGCCAAAAAGAATGGAACAGAAATTGATTAACTGCGAGATATGCAAGTATACAGATCTTCTTTCTTTTTATTCTGAGAGGCTTTCAAGATAAGAGGAAATTTATTGGACTAAATTTGGACTAAATCTTGTTAGGCTTGCTATAGAGCCTTAAATGCTTTTCTGAAGGGGGATTTAGCGCCTTCTATTCGCTATGCTACCCCGATATTGATAAATCGCAAATCAATCCAAAATCAAGGCAAATTTCACAGGATTAGGGCTCAGGGACGATCAATTCATATAGGTGAAATTCGTTTTCAACCAATCCTCTCCAGTGCCTAGCCTCGATTTTGGATGGCGGTTACGAGTTGAGCTTTTGAGTCATCACTGCAATGCGTTGACCATATTGATAAGCCGTTAGGCGATCGCCCTCATCCATTTGCGGTGCACCACCACTCATATCTAGCTCGCTATAGCCCATCGCTCCCAAAAAGGAGCCGATTCGATTGACCCCATCATCCTTCCCTACATACTGGCTGGGTAGATCAGACACACCCACCCAAATCATGCCGTGCTGCATGGCGTTAATCGCCAGATATAGCAGCGTACCCTGTTTGTCGCCGCTGGGTGAACTGGAATGGGTAAAGCCACCTGCCACTTTGTCCTTGAGTCCTTGCTGAAACCATACATCCCCCAATCCATCAATGCAAGCCTTCAATTGAGCTGCAACTCCGCCCATATAGGTTGGCGATCCAAAAACAATCGCATCTGCTACCAAAATTGCCTCGCGAATGCCATCATCCTGCCAACGTCCATCTTTGATTTGCTCACCTTTGATGCGTAAAAGTTGGGCTGTTGCCCCTGCCGCTTTCACACCATCCGCCAATGATTCAGCCATGAGATGGGTGTGTTCCACACCTGAAAAATACACGATTGCAACAGTAGCCATGAAAATTTTTCCAATAAATTGGCTTCAAATCTTACATCTGACGGTAATTGGAGAGGCTAGCCATTGGGGGCGATCGCAACAACATGCGATAGAGATTAACACTTCGCGACATGATGACAGAAATGCACCACATGAACAGATTAAATAATTTAGTTTTATTTTGAGACTCAAATCTATAACTTGAGTCTCAAAATAAAACTGATAGGTCTCAAGTTGACTTGTCAATTGTCTTAATTTGAGTCTTGCGATATTAATATTAGTCTTATTTAAAATTTAATAGACTCAATTTAAGACTTATATGAAGTCTCAATAAATTAATATAAGACTAGAAATAATGTAATGAGTCTAGAATTAAGACACTTAATTTACAATACTGAACTGAGCGCTCATGTTCGGGTTTCTAACCATCAAACCGATGAACGCCAAAATAGTTATTGGTGAATATGGCATTCATGAAATAAGTAATGGAAGGTGAGGCAACATCTGCCTCACCTTCCATTACTTATTTCAGAATCACTTCGGAAGGCAATCGCGAATTAGTGATGTGAATTAAATCAATAGCGATTGCTAGGCGTGCTTTGAAAAGACTTCCATCTTTCCTGCATGAGTGAACGTAAACACCGTGAAGGGTTCTCGCTCATCGCCCTTCTCCATTCCCGGAGAACCAATGGGCATCCCTGGCGCAACCAACCCTGCAACTTTCGGACGTTCGGCCAAGAGTCGCTTGATGTCATCGGCTGGTACGTGACCTTCGATAATGTATTTCTGAACGCTCGCCGTATGACACGTGTCTAGCCGCAACGGAATCCCATACTGTCGTTTTACCGAATACATATCGCCCGTTGTGTAATCAACTACCTGAAATCCAGCGGCTTCTAGATGAGCTTCCCATCGGCCACAACATTCACACGTCGGGCTACGATACACCATGATTTCTGGATTTTCAGCAACACTCGCAGATGCTTTGGACGCACCGGAAACCGAACATCCTGTTATCGCAAAGCCACCAGTTACCAGCCCTGCCTTTAAGATATTCGTCAAGAAATGACGCCGTTTCATCTGCTCTCCCCGTTCTCAGTTTTTATTACCGCCGCATCTTATATGATAGAGAACCTTTGAATTGCAGGCTATGTTGAAAAGCGTTGATTGATATAGACGAAGCGCATGTCCAAAGCGAACATCGCTCAATAAATTTCTACTATTGCTGCCGAGCGTATTGTCCGACTAGTTCTCCAAATCCAACGATGTGTCCATCTATTGCTTCTACGACATCCGACTTTGAGGCACGGGGCGGTAAGCCCAGAATCGTATCCAGTGCATAAAGCTTAAACAGATACCGATGAGTTCCACTGGGAGGGCAGGGACCTCCATATCCAATTCTACGAAATCCATTTGTTCCTTGGAGCCCGCCCACTGCCAAGGATTCTTCCATCGGACGATTCTCAACAAATCCAATGACATCAGGCGGAATGTCGTACACGACCCAGTGCACAAATGTGCCTCGCGGTGCGTCTGGGTCGTCCATAATCAGCACTAAACTTTGCGAATTTTCTGGAACTCCCTGCCAGCGCAACTCAGGAGATACATTCTCTCCATCACAGGTGTAAATCGCAGGAATCATCCCGTTAGTTTCAAATGACGAACTTTCGAGGGCGATCGCCTCCGCTGATTCAGGAATCACTGCCTCTATCGATTCCCCTGCAAAAAAGCCGCAACTGATCACCATTACGCCAGCAAAGCAAAGCCATAACCCGATCTTTACCGTCCTCGCTATCATGCTCATCCCCGTGACTCCTTCAGCAATTCTAAAAAAGCAAAGACCGCAGGCGGTTGAAGGGCTTGAGATAAAACGGCCACTTCAATACTTCGAAATAGCGGCACAGGTAAGCTATGAATCGTAATCGTATCTGGAATCGGTTCAGCCGCCAGTCTTGGAATGACCGTTCCTCCGAGTCCACGAGCCACCATCCCCACAATTGTCGAATCATTCTGCACATGATAGGCCACGTTGAGCGTTTGACCGTAAGCCTCACAGTGTCGATAAACGAGGCGATCGCAATTGTCTCCTTCCGTTGCCATGATCATTGGATAGTGGGACAGCTTTTCCCATGACAGAGGCAATTCTACCCCTTCGTTGGCAGGGAGTAACACCACAAATTCATCCTGCATGAACATCCAGGTCTTAAATTCATCTGACAAGAGTTCATCCACAAAGGCAATGTCGGCTCTGCCGATTCGCAAATCATCTACCAGCGCCTCATGGCTCGAATTTTCCTTCAGATCCACGCGAATATCAGGAAAGCGTTGCTGAAACTGAGCCAATAATTCCGGCAAAATTTGGGCCGCAATACTGCGAAATGCAGTGATACGAACCTCTCCTCCTTTGAGACTCCGTGCTAGATTGGCATCCCTAATCAATTCTTCTTGAACGGCCATCATCCGTCGTGCGTGGGCAAGAATGCGCTCTCCCACCGACGTTAATGTCGCCCCATGCCGACCTCGCAAAAATAGCGATACACCCAAATCCGATTCTAATGTCGCGATCGCACTGCTTACTGCCGATTGAGACATACCAAGGGATAGTGCTGCTTCACTGAAACTTCCCTGCTTAGCAATCTCAATAAACGCATTCAAATGATTCAAACTCAGCTGCTCAGGCCGTTTTCGAGGCATAGATTCAGTACCCCAACACGTGATTGAAGATGTAGCTAATCCATCGATTTAATTGATAGATTCCATCATCTCCCTTGGTTGTTCTTATAAAAACCCCACCCTAAAGTGGAGGAGTAGGCAAGATAGAAATCAGTCCTAATAAAAGATTCACTCTGCCTTTCAACCTATCGAAATAAGGAAGGGTAGCCATGAAACTAACCTCTAAAACTCTAAATCATGCATCACTTCAATCACTATCTCCGATAGAAAAAATAACGAAACTGGGTCAACCCGTGATTTTAGCGTTGCAGAATGCCCTACAGTTCCTTTCCCGCGAATTGACACGTCGCGAAGACCCGTTAAGAGTCTGGCAGGATAGCGATCGCCATCCAAACACATGGAGTGCTAGTAATTCTCAAACGGGCCAGTCCATTCATCACGTGTCTGAAGACGAACTCCGACGCTGGATTGAACACCAATACAACCAACAGTCAATGCCTGATATTGAGCAACACCTGACGATGATGGCGATGGCTAGACACTAAGTTCATTGCTCTGAAAACCAGGCTTAGTGCGATTGGGGGCGCGCATTGCGTGCCCCCAATCGCATTCAGTGGAGCAGTTTAGCCCGTTACTGCACACCAAAACGCGTGAATATCGCTTTAACCATTTAGGCTAGGACACCGAGTATCATTCGGTTCCTTCGCGTGTCGCTAGATGGCTTTTTGTCTTGTCCTAACGGAATTGGCGACGACGACATTAGCTCAAAAACTATTTTCTTGAAATTAGACTCATTACTCATCTTTTGGACTCAAGTTTGGGATGTTAGACTCAAAATTGGACAATTTAATTACTTTTCTGGATGAATAATAATGAAATGAATAGTGAGCAGGCAGGCAGTGCCTGATTACTTACTATTCATCTAGGATTGCTATAGATTGTGATGGATTCAGGTTGAATGGACTCATCTGCTGATGAATCTTGACAAGGTTGATTTTGATTTCGCCACTTCGACCGGTGCAGCAAGGTGTAGAAGCACGGGATGATAAACAGCGTCAGTAGCGTGGCTAATGAGAGACCTGAGAACACCACGATGCCCATGGGTTGAAGAAACTCCGAACCTTCGCCCAAACCCAACGCCAGTGGAAAGAGTCCAAGCACTGTAGTGATCGTCGTCATCAAGATAGGACGAAGGCGCTGAGGTGCTGCGATGAGAATCGCTTCAGTCGGAGTGAGATTATCGCTTAGCCGAATCTGGTTCGCCAACTCCACCATGATGATGGCATTGTTCACGACGATGCCAATCAACAGCACTGCACCGACGATCACCGTCGCACCGATCGCCGTTTGTGTGATGTATAGTCCAACAATACCCCCAGCAAGAGCTAAGGGAACCGTCAGCATAATCACCAGCGGGTCGATGAGCGAATTATATTGAACAGCCATCACCACAAATACGAAGAAAGCAGCCAGTCCACCCAAGAGTCGCAACGAGCGTTGAAGCTGTTGATTTGTATCGGCGTTGAAGCTTGGTAATAGCGAAACACCATCTGGAAGATCAAAATCAGCAAGAATTTGGTTAACTTCAGCCAGTGCTTCGCTTAGGTTAGCGTCCTCTGCCAAATTTCCTTCAATTAGAAACACTTCCCGCTGATTAATCCGCTGGATCTCTCCGGGAGCCACACCAACCTCAATATCGGCAATGTCTCCTAGTCGAACACGTTGATTGCCAGAGGTGAAAAGAGGTATTTCCCGGAGCTGTTCGGGACGTTGAACGGAACCAGGTGATAGTTGTACTCGAATGTCGATTAGGCGATCGTTTCGCTGGAGTTGCGTGGGAACCGAGCCGTTTAAGGCGGTTTGAATCGTATCGCCTAAATCCTGAGCCGAGAGCCCTAGATCAGCCACCCGTTCCCAGTCTGGGCGAATTTGAATTTCAGGCTGGGGGTCGTCTGCATCTGGACTGAAGCGTGCGAGCGAAACCCGATCAGCAAGCACCGATAGCAGTCGCTGACCGGTTTCCTGCAACACCTCTGAATTATTACCTTGAAGACTCACATCAATTTCAGCTCTCACGGGAGAATTCGTCAAAATTAGACCGCGTACCGAATCAGGGAAGAACCGAATTCTTGTATCGACGAGAGGAAGCTGACGAGCGAGGTCATTCATTCGTTCAACAAAGGGCGTTACATCACTCCCCGGTTTGAGCGTGATCGTACTTCTTCCCCGTAAGGCATTAACGCTCGTACTAGAGGCAAATAAGGCACCCCCAGCCGTTGTGAATACATAGTCAGTTTCCGGTTGCTCTAACAGTAGCCGATCGACTTCTCCCATCACCCGGCGATTGTCCTCAATGGATGTGCCTGGCGGAAATTGCACCCACGCATTTGCCTGTCCCGTGTTAATTCGAGGCAAAATTTCCTGAGGAATTTGCTCCATCATCCAAAAACTACTGCTGCCCAGAATGGCGATCGCCCCAACAATGATCCACAGGCGGCGCTTGAGCACACGGGAAAGCACATGACCGTACTGCATCGTAATGCCGTTGAGCCGTTGGTCAAACCATCGAATCGGCGCAAATCGATGAAATGAACTTGACCCTGGAATCGCAAGGAGCCGTGCAGCCAGAGCTGGAACAACGGTTAGGGCAACAATGAGTGATGCGGCAACCGCAAAACTAATTGTAAGAATCAGTTCATTGAAGAGCAGTGAAATAAATCCACCAATCAACACGAAGGGTAGAACCGCAACCAAGTTGGTCGAGGTTGACGCCAGCAATGCAGACTCCAATTCTTGGCTACTGGCTTCAGCTTGACGAATGGTGCGCTCAGCCAATCGCTGCGATAGTTGCTTTTGCGATCGCCCAGGAGGCGTCCGATTACCTCCATTCTTAGCTGGGCTAATGTCAGACGGCCCCAAACTCTCTAGTGCTGGTTCGTGAACGGTTGCTGTCGAACCTAGCTGAGCACGAAGCGCATTTGCAATGTTTTCAAGCATCACGATTGAGTTATCCACCACGATGCCGACTCCTAGCGCCAATCCTCCTAAACTAAACACATTTAGCGACAGACCAAACAAACCCATGATGATCATGGCAGAAAGGATAGCCAGCGGAATGGCAATCACAATGATGAGGGTTTGTCGAATAGACCCCAAAAACAACAAAACGGCGATCGCTGCTAACGTTGCTCCAGTCAGCCCAGCCACAGCGACATTTTTGATGGCACTACGAATAAACCGAGATTCATCAAGGGTTGTGGTCATAATCATGCCAGAGGGAATAGCACCCGTTTGGCGAAGAAACGCTATCTCTTCTGTCACCGCATCCACCACTGTGACGGTATTGGCCTCCGGTTGCTTTTGGATGCTGACCTTCACCGCAGGTAGTCCATTAAGCGTGACAAAAATCCGTTGTTCTTCCGTGCCATCGATAACGTCAGCAACATCGCGCAGATAAATTTGCTGGGGCGGATTCGTATCTCCAACGGCGATCGCCAAATTCCTAATGTCATCAGCCGATCGAAACCGACCCACAAGGCGAGTCAAGGCTTCATCCGAGCCCCCCCGCAACCGTCCTCCCGAAGTATCTTGGTTTCGTTCTTCCAGTGCATCCAGCACATCGGTCAAGTCAATACCAAAGCTCTGAAGTCGCTGTAAGTCAATATTGATCTGGACTTCTTCCTCAACGCCGCCCGAAATGTCAACATTCGCAACCCCCGGAAGACGCAACAGCTCTCGCCCTAGTTCTTCCTCTGCAAAGACTCGCAGATCGACCGCATTCAACGCATCAGACGTGAGTGCCATTTCGTACACCGGAAGTTGTGAAGGCTCAAACTTAAACAACCGAGGCTGCTCAACTGTATCGGGCAGTCGTTCTCGCGCACGATTTAGCGATGCTGTCGCATCATTCAGTGCTTGATCGATGTCGCCTCCTGGCTCGAAAAACAGATCAATACTGATTCGACCTTCACGGGTTCGAGAGAAAACCGTTACCACCCCTTCCGTCGCAGAAAGCGCTTCCTCCAACGGCCGAGTGACTTCGTCAACCCCAACCTCCGGTGTTACACCAGGGGCATCAACCCGCATACCGATGCGGGGATAGGTGATAGACGGCAACAGATCCACAGGAAGTCGGGAAACCACAAACAGACCCAGCACGACGATGGCGATCGCCAATACAAGGGTGCCAACATGCCGACGAATAGCGAGGCGGCTGATGCTGAAACCTGACTTAGAGGGAGACGTAGGCATAGGAAGGATTCAATAGCAGGATGATAATAGATAAGGACTCAGGGGGAAGACAAGAGACTCGGTTGAATAACTTGCCCTGGGGTCAGAGGTTGATTGGCCCGGAGGATATATGATTCTCCAGCTTCAAGCCCTGATAGAATCTCAACCTGTCCGTTGCGGCGATCGCCCACTGTAACTGAACGAGGTTGAGCAATGGCAGAGTCACTTGCTTCTGAGAGAACGAAGATCATCGGTTCGTCCGACGACGGTTCTTCGCTACTAAGCGCGAGTGCGCTTTCCGGCACAGAAATTGTTTGTTGGCTAACTGGAGCAACAAAATCAACCCGGGCAATGAGTCCGCTACCAATTCGCTGAGATGGATTTGACAAAGTAATATCCACTGGAATTAAACGAGCGGCTGCATCTGCCACAGGTGAAATTCGAGTGACTCGTCCAGAAAACGTTTCTGCAGGAAACGCATCCAGTTGAACCTCTGCCGGTTGTCCCACCTGAATTTGACTGCGATCGCGGTCGGCGATCTGTACCTGTACATCAACAGCACTCAGATCCCCAAGCCGCAACACTTCTTGACCGGGTTGAATGAGGTCTCCTGGATCAACAAATCGTTCTAGCACCGTTCCGGTAAGCGGTGATGTCAGAGTGGCAAATGCTAATCTTTCTCGGGTTTGAGCTAAGATTGCTTGCTGAGACTCAACCCGACGTTCAGCTGCTGCGATCGCCTGCTCTCGGTTTCTTACAACCTGCTCGGCCGAGCGTACCGCTTGTTCCGCTGTGCGAACAACCGTTTGCGCCTGTTCAGCCAGTTGTTCAGCGATCGCCCCATCATCCGCTAACGACCGAAACCGCTCAGCATCCGCTTGAGCCTGTTGCAATTCAGCGATCGCCAGCTCAACTTGAGCCTCTGCGTCAGCGACAGCCGCTTCAGCCTGAATCACTAAAAACTCACGGGCCGACAGTTCAGCTTCTGCATCAACAACAGCAGTTTGCAGCAGATCTGAATCCAATCGTCCCAGCGTCTCCCCACGCTCAACGCTATCTCCAACATCCACCGAAAGATTTAGAAGTTGACCTTCCGTCTGCGATCGCAACAACACTGTTTGGACCGGTTCCGTTGTCCCTGTATACGTTACAGAATTCGTCGACGTCGCCTGGGCGATCGCCACATCAACAACAACACTGTCATCCTCTGTTGAACCAGATGATTCAGGCGATCGCCCAGTGTCACCTGATGATTCTTCAGAACACCCCGTCGCTGTTACAACAGCCACCAGGATGAGTACCAATGAGATGAACCACGTCTTTGCTGGTCTGAACCGCAGGTGGGAGGTTTGCCATTGTTGAATCTGCACCATACTGCACCGCTCCCACGCACAAAACCCGCATCACCCTGATGTAGAAATCTAATGGAGAAATTTTTAACTTTATTTTAACTGTTTGCACGGCGTTACAGATTTGCGATGCAGGAATCAGGCGTTGAGGTATACCTCAACGCCTGATTCCTGCATCGCAAATCCACGAAATGGTCAAACTGATTCAATGGAGCTGACGGGAGTCGAACCCGTGTCCGCTTCGGGTATTAATATTCCGCTCATTCACAGGCTTAGCCCATCCAATCCTCAGGGCAGGAAACAGTCATTAACCCGACTGATAAGGCTCTCTGGTAAGGTCTTAGCTAGCTGTCGACCAGAAGCGGCAGACTAGAGCATCCGTTGGGGTTAAGGTTCACGATCCTTAACGGAGTCAAATCATGAACGATCGCAGACTAAGTGAGTCTTTTTCTAAGCAGCAACAGTTGCAGCTTGGCGATCAAAACGCACGATGTTGTTCGCACTTACATTTGGTGAGCCTTGATTTTCGAGAGTGGACTCCCTCTCGGCCTGCACGAAATAGCTTTCGCCAAAACGTCGAAACCGTTACAGCCCCCTGTTTTTCTGTCTAGTCTTATATTATAGCTTTCATAATATAGCTTTAGCCATTTAGGCTAGGACACCTAGTATGATTCGGTTACTTAGCCAATAGCCAAATGACTCGCCGTCTTGTCCTAACGGAACGGGCGACGGCTATAAAACTTACGCAGCTGCACAGTTTTTCGCGGGCTGTGCTCGCGAAAAAACATTTCCAAAGTCCAGAACCTTGTATGAAGTGCGTAAGTCCTGCATCAATTAATTTTTGAAGTGAGTTGTAGGAGATGGAAAGGCTTAACCTGTCCACCTACTATCTTTAAACCTTTAGAGACACATAAGTGAACGCTAGTTGGCCAGTGCTCACTTGTGTGTCTCTAGGGATTTGGAAACAGCATGCGTCCTAATCGAGTCAAGGTGTTCGGCTGTGAAACAACAGCGTACAAGCTACCAAGCTATTGATAATATCGCTGTTCAATCCATTCCCTAACTTCAGCTTCAGTCAACTTGCTGGTCCATGTACAAGACATCGGGTCATACACAGCAAAATACGACGTGCCGTTGCGATCGCACCATCCCTTCACAATGGGCTCAGATGATCCGCTGAAAAAATTCAGCATCCACTTCCATAAGGAAGAGAACGAAAATTCCTTGGTAGCGGAGCGTTCCAACGAGGTTGGAATTGGCTGACAGGTGTCAATTGCTAACACATCGTTAGGATACGGGTCGAGCAAGATGGCATCAGGCTGAGAGGCAGTACGGCGAAATTTCATCATCATGTCCTCATCTGGAGTGAATCGTTCGGGGTAAATCCGTTAAACAGGTGAATCAATCAGTCAAATGGGTAAATCGTTTGGGAATGAACAGATTGCGTGATGCAAATCAGACACAATCCATTGCATCTTGTGAATTCATTGTCTCTAAAAATTTATGACCAGAACAGTGTCAATTAAGCTAAATTGTTACGGGAACAGTTTCAAATAAACAAACTGTTTCGGTATTTTTTATCTGGAATTGTACTGCTCACATTCGAATTCGAAATGAGGTGATGATGGCAATCTCAACCATGGAGCTTTCTCCACTCAGCTCAACAGTAGAAACACCGCTTTACGAACAGGTGGCTGATCGCCTCCATGACCTTATTCGAGAGGGGACCCTTACACCAGGCGATCGCCTCCCCTCCGTGCGTAAGCTGAAACAACAGTTGTCCGTTAGCATGTCAACCGTGCTCGAAGCCTATCGAGTGCTCGAAGATCGGGGCATCATCTCAGCCCGTCCCCAGTCGGGTTACTACGTCAAAACAACGGCCCTTTCACTTCCAGATGAACCTTCTCAATCAGCGCCATCCTTCCAGGTGCGTTCGGTCGATATGTCACCCATGTTGCGCTTGCTCAAGATGGGACTGTCGCCCGACATTATCAAGCTTGGTGCAGCCCTACCCGGTGTTGAACATTTTCCTCTTAACACCCTCAACCGCTTGATGGGGCAAGTGATGAGGGCAGATCCAATCGGTGTCCACTCCTACAGCACGGTGCCAGGATGCGAATCCCTACGGAGAGAAGTAGCCAAGCGCATGTTATCAGCCGGATGCTCCGTATCTCCTGACAGCGTTGTCATCACCGCAGGAGCGAGCGAAGCGTATTATCTTGCGTTGCGGACGCTGACGAAACCAGGGGACACAGTTGTGATTGAATCTCCTGCATATTACGCCATCTTGGAAGCCTTGAATTCACTAGACTTAAAAGCAATTGAGTTGCCGACACATCCTCGGGAAGGAATCTCAATTAATGCCTTGAAATCTGCTCTAGAAAGTCAAACCATTACGGTAGTGATTCTGGTGTCTAACTTCAGCAATCCCATCGGAAGCTGCATGAGCGATCGCAAGAAAAAAGCCATTATCGACTTGCTCAACACCCATGACGTGCCCCTGATTGAAGACGATGTCTATGGCGAATTGTACTTTGAAGGCGATCGCCCTAAAGCCATCAAGGCCTTCGATACAGAAGAACGTGTCATCTATTGTTCATCCGTCAGCAAAACCCTGTCTCCCGGGCTGCGCATTGGGTGGTGCTTACCTGGGCGCTATCAGACGCAGATTGAAACGACTAAAGTGGTCGTCAGCCACATGACCGCTACGGCTCCACAACTAACTGTCGCAGCCTTCTTTGCAAATGGTGGATACGATCGACATTTGCGAAATCTGCGTCGCGAATACCAAAAGCAGATGAATCGAATGATTCAAGCTATTTTGGATTACTTCCCAGCAGAAACCCGAGTGACACGTCCAAACGGAGGCCATGTGCTTTGGGTTGAAATCACAGGCGGATTTGATGCCCTTGAATTCTTTGAAGAAGCCATTCAACATCGCATTAGCATTGCACCCGGTCCCATGTTTTCAGCCTCAAATGAATTTCAAAATTGCTTCCGGCTCAACACCGGGCTTCCCTGGACATCAGAAATCGACGACGCCATGAAAACCTTGGGGCATCTGGCAAAAAAACAGCTTGCACGCAAAATGCTAGCGAACTAACTAGTTCGGAAGTGAGATAGCATACCATTTCCTGAAATGGTACTGTACTGATTCTCTAAAAGGGAAAAATTCTATTGCTGCGGCTCAACCGTCTGAGACTCAGGAGCGGTTCTCAACGTCGTCAAAAACTCATCTGCTGCCGTTTGCAGCGTCGAAGTCGGCACTTCGTGAAAAAAGCGCTGGTGAAATTGTTCTTCTGCAACAGCCGTGATGAACTGCTGGATGTGCTTCAATGCGTCAGGTATTTCTGTATCTGCCTCAGACCCATACGAGGCAGGGGATTGACTAGAAATGATCAATGTTTTGTTCAATGGCGAGATAGCAAATCCAACTCCCGAAAGAGCGCTCAGCCCCAGTTGAAGCGATCGCTCTCCGATGCTGAGTGTTTCTTGCAGATCCTCACTTGAGACAGCAACTTGAGTCCGACTCAGATATTTCGCAATGCCCACGAATCGCTGCCAAATTTGCAGCGGTGTTTGATCAATCGGTGGGGAGAAGGCGATCGCCAGCGGTGTCTGTTGGCGCTGTGCTTTGTGAATGCCTTCGTAAAAATCACGCCAGGTCGCCGGACATTGGCTAACCTCAACAGGCAGTGATAGATCAGACTCAGAATGTTGACCCGATTTAGAAAAATATCCATCATCGTCGCTTTCAGAGAGACTAGCGGGATGAGCCTCAGAGCGGTCGGAAGCAATATTAGTGTCATTCACATCATCAGCGCTCCCACCGTCAGAATGAATATCCTCTGAATTTGATGGATTACTGTCATGAGAACGCCAGTCCAGAATCAGCTGTGACGGCTGACTGTGCAGACTCGACGGAGCGGTAGACGACACAACACGATACGGAGAGGCCGCTGCCATTGCCCGACGCACGGCAATCAGCCGGACTTCATAGCGCGGCTTACGATTTCCATAGGGAGCACTGTTATAGTCCAGTTCAACCACAGCGTCGCATCGCCCGTCGGGAATGTCTTCTTTATAGTGACCCCACCACGTTCCATGAAAACCCTGGTCAACCGAATCGTCCCAGATTTCAAACGTTGTTTTGATATAGTTCAGCTTACGGTTCGTCAAATCTCGAATCTTTTGGTTCCACACCTTCTTAAACCAGCAGTGTCGGATCACGAGCTTTGGAATCGGATTTCCCATGCCATAGGGTTCCAACACATTCAACTCTCGAAATAGCGATTTGCCCAAATCCGCAACACGCACCGTCAAGTCAATGTTGACTACCGGATGCTGGGCGATCGCCGTTCCATAGCGAGCACGAAATTCTTGGTTAATTGCATCAGCAAACAGCACGACATCCTCAGTTCGAAGGCTGAGTCCTGCTGCAAACGGATGCCCCCCAAATCCTTGAAGAAGATGAGCCTGACTTTTCACAAGCTCATACAAGTTAATACTGTTTACTGATCGGGCGGACCCTCTCGCCACAGCATGCCCCTGTGCAGACGCCGCAGCATCCGACGTCGAAGCCTCGACTGTAGATGTATTCAACAAAATGGTCGGTCGGCCATAAGTCTGAGCAATTTGCCCAGCGACTAGCCCAAGGACACCCACCGGCCACTGAGCATCAGCCAGAACAATCACTCCCGTAGTGGATAAATCAAGCTCGGCCAGTTTGAGCATGACCTGCTGCTCCACATCTCGCTGGAGTGCTTTCCGTCTTACATTTGCCAGCTCCGTTGCTTCAGCTAACTCACGGCAGCGCTCTACATCAGTGCTGGTGAGGAGTTCCACACAAAAGTGAGCATCGCCATAAATGCGACTAATCGCGTTAATCCGAGGACCAATGCCAAACGAAATATCCGTGGGGCGATCGCCGCTGCGTCGGCAATACTTCAGCAATTCAGCAATACCCGGGCGTGTTGGATGGGTAACTTGGGTCTGCAACTGCCGAATTCCCATCTGAGCCAGATAACGACAGTCTCCTTTTAGCTCTACCAAGT
>JBCBLF010000080.1:15825-18620 GCA_038520475.1 Cyanobacteria bacterium J06627_8 | reverse complement strand
CCAGAGAGAACAAACCAGAGAGGCCGGCTTGAGTATCTCTAAGCCAGCGATGGGATTTGTTCGTCCTCCCTTGTCAGTCTTCTGTCAGTCTTCTCGGGCCTTAATTAGGAGGCATTGTGTTATCAGGTATTACTCAAGCTAGCTCTCGTCAGCGCGAAATCATCGAGGTTGTTTTCCGAAACGGATGGGATTACATGCGGCAACTGCTCTTGGGCAGCGGTACAGGGGAGCCTGAGTTGCCGCCACCTGAAATTCTTCGGAATGTGCTCACTGAGCTAGGCCCCGTGTATGTCAAGCTTGGGCAGCTCCTTAGTACACGGCCAGACTTGCTATCGCCTGATTACATTGATGCCCTGAGTGATTTACAAGCAAAGGTGCCAACTGTCCCCTGGAGCGAGGTGGAAACCGTCATTCGAAAGGAATTGAATACGCCTTTCAACGACGTGTTTGAATCCATTAATCCAGCGGCGATCGCCGCTGGATCGATTGCTCAGATTCATCGTGCTGTCTTGAAAAACGGTCAGGCCGTTGCAATCAAGGTTCAGCGCCCTGGCATTGGGTCAATTGTTGAGCAAGATGTTTCGCTCATCAAATCCATCGCGGAACTCGTCTCACGGACGAGCTTTGGTCAGTATTATGATGTGGTCTCTCTGGCCGAAGAATTTTCCGTCGCATTGCAAGATGAGCTTGACTTTACTAAAGAAGCTGGATACACCGATCTGCTTCGTAAAAATCTATCAGCAAGCCGATGGTTTGACCCAGACAAGCTCGTCATTCCAGCCATTAATTGGGAACTGACAAGCAAAAAAATTCTCGTTATGGAGTGGTTAGACGGGGTTCCAATTCTCACTGCCGAATTAAAGGGAAAAGGTCACAACGGCGATGTAGACGCCGAACAGCAGACCATTACCCGCCTGCTATTTCGTGTCTTTTTCCAGCAGCTTTACATTGACGGATTTTTCCACGCCGATCCTCACCCTGGGAACGTCTTTTACCTGAACGATGGACGGATTGCATTATTGGATTGTGGCATGGTTGGTCGACTCGATCCACGAACACAAGATCTTCTAACTGAAATGATCTTGGCGATCGTGGGTTCCGATGCCCAGCGCTGTAGCCAACTCACCCTCAAACTCGCTACTCCAGTTCGCCCAGTTAATCTTGTGCAGCTAGAGAGTGACTATGACTATCTCTTGAGAAAATACTATAGTCTCAGCTTGTCAGAACTCAATTTCAGTCAGGCTTTTTATGAAGTGTTGCAGGCTGCGCGCCGCAACTATTTACGCTGGCCCAGCAATTTGGGTTTGTATGCAAAAGCTCTCGCAAACCTGGAAGGCTTAGGTCGCAAGTTTTATCCAAAGGTGAATCTACTTGATGAAGTCCGCCCCTTGGTGACCGATATGTTCCGGCAGCAGCTCATCGGGGAAGACCCGCTTCAAACACTGCTACGGACAACACTGGAGCTCAAAAATTTGACCCTCCAGTCTCCACGACGATTTGAGTTTCTGCTGGATCGACTCAGCTCTGAAACGTTGAAATGGAATCTCAGCTTGAGAGAAATTGATGGATTGCGTCTAACCGTTGATGACTCAGCGAATCGCTTGTCGTTCAGCATTGTTGTTGGCGCTCTCATCATGGGAGCCGCAATTTTAGCTTCTAAAGAACAAGTCTCTCAATTCTATTGGGTTAGCATTAGCCTCTTTGTTGCAGCTAGCTTTATTGGCCTGTGGCTACTAATATCTATCATTCGATCAGGCAAGCTACGCTGATTGCACGTGAGTGACTGTAGCAGTCATCTAACGCTTTATTAAGCTGAACGACTTATTGTTACGTTGAGATACTTGACTGCTCCTCGAAGGGATTATTAAGAGAAGATTAAGCTTCTGAGTCAAGGTACCACTATGATGAATGTCTTCCAATCGTTTGGGGGTCGTGTCAGTTTGTTGGCGATGTCAGCGTTTAGTGTAATGTCCGTTGTTCAGGTTAACGCTGCAGTGTCTCATCCTCGGCCCGTGTCTGCTAATGTTGAAGTCCCGTCGTTGATCGACGCAGATTACTTGGCACCAAAAATATCATCAACAACGTCGTCCATTGAATCCGGCGTTCCGTTTCAAATTGATGAGGGTGCAGGGGGCGCATTTACGTATGAAATTTGGCAAACATTACGCGGATCTGAGTTTTATCTCTTTATTTGGGACGATGCTCATAGTGAAACTGATGAACCCACAGCGTCTTACAATTTTAGGTCTGCGACGGAAGCCTTAAATTTCTTTACCTGTCGATATGCGCGTGTTCGGATCGCATCGTGTAACTTGCTGATCTCATCAGTGAGTTATGACATCCCTGACACATGTGCATTTCCGTGGGCACCATGCACCGAGCTGTATCGGGAACCGGCTAGCTACTAAGCAGGGTGTTAAAAATCGGCAACCAACATAACCATTAGCCGTGATCGACCATCACACAACTTGGACGTTTATTTTGAACGCGTTGCGACGCAACGCGTTCAAAATAAACGTCCAAGTTGTGTGATATGTCATAGACAATCAGCGCTGTAAGCACGCCTCGTCCCATGAGCAAACTCTGCAATTCTCACGATGCAAACGATAAGCGGTCTGGTGCTTGGCTATTGATTTATGTCCTTTTTAGAGGAGAATAGGGGCAACGGTCTGAGGTTTGAAACCGGCGCCTGTCGCATCAGAAATCTGTATGAAGCATTCATCTGTTATTGGTCTGGGTAAGTCGGGTATTGCAGCGGCTCGGTTACTCAAGGCCCAGGGGTGGTCTGTTACTGT
>JBCBLF010000080.1:15273-15752 GCA_038520475.1 Cyanobacteria bacterium J06627_8 | reverse complement strand
CTTGGGGCTGCGTTTGTACCCGATGCGAGTCAGACGCAGCAAATCGTCGTTAGTCCTGGCGTTCCGTGGGATCACCCGGCTCTTTGCACTGCTCGAGAGTTGGGCATTGACACCTTAGGGGAAATGGAGCTGGCTTGGCGATCGCTCCAGTCGTCTCCGTGGATTGGCATCACCGGAACCAACGGGAAAACAACCGTTACGTCGCTGATTGCTGCAATATTTCAAGCAGCAGGACTCACTGCCCCATCCTGTGGAAACATCGGCAATGCTGCGTCAGAGGTTGCATTAACAGCCAAACTTGATGCGACCTTTCGACCCGATTGGGTCATTGCTGAGATCAGCAGCTATCAGATTGAGTCAGCTTCAACCCTAGCTCCTCAGATCGGTGTCTGGACAACGTTTACCCCCGATCATCTCAGCCGACATAAGACACTGGAAAAGTATTTCAACATCAAAGCGAGCTTACTGAATCGCTCAGT
>JBCBLF010000080.1:8482-15104 GCA_038520475.1 Cyanobacteria bacterium J06627_8 | reverse complement strand
CCTGTTGACGCATTAAGGATGGTCGGTGACCACAATCGACAAAACTTATTGATGGCTGTTGCAGTCGCACGCATCGCAGGGATCGAGAAAGAGGCGATCGCTCATGCAATTGAAACCTTCTCTGGCGTTCCTCATCGTCTGGAGCGCGTTTGCACATGGAATGGGATCCAGTTCATTAATGACAGTAAGGCCACAAATTACGATGCATCAGAAGTCGGACTTCGAGCGGTAGATGCACCAGTCGTTCTTATCGCAGGAGGAGAGGCCAAGGACGGCGACGACACGGCCTGGATTGAGACGATCCATCAGAGAGCAAACGCAGTAGTGTTGATTGGCAGCGCAGCCGAACACTTCAATCAGCGACTCTCACAATCTAATTTTTCAGCCTGCACCATCTGCTCGGGGCTAGACGATGCTGTACCTTACGCAGCTCAATGGGCAAAGGAGCATGATGCC
This sequence comes from Cyanobacteria bacterium J06627_8, assembly GCA_038520475.1. Classification (GTDB taxonomy): domain Bacteria; phylum Cyanobacteriota; class Cyanobacteriia; order CAKZMO01; family CAKZMO01; genus JBCCWF01. The sequence continues at coordinate 14,648 of JBCBLF010000080.1, read as the reverse complement.
CGAATTGTTCTTCTATCTCCGGCCTGTGCAAGCTTTGATCAATATGCAAATTTCGAGGAACGTGGGAATCATTTTCGTAGTATCTGCCTTAGCCATTTTGGGGTTTAGAATATCGATAACAACCGCAGATGACGTAACCGAAAAGAGAATAGATAGGGATGATTGTTTGTCCAAACTGTAATCACCAAAATCCAGATGGCGCTGTTCAATGTGAAGCTTGCTACACTCCCCTACCATCCATGATGGAGTGTCCAAACTGCTCGGCATCCGTTCAATCCGACGCGAGTTTCTGTGGGCAGTGTGGGTTCAATCTAAAAGCCGCTGCGCAGTCCCCAGAGGCTGCTCCCTCCCCTCCGCCTCCTGTTCCTCCCGACGTCGTCACACCTGATCCCGATGTTCCAGACTTAGTGACTCCAGATCCGCTCGTTCAGCCAGATGTTCTTGCAACACCAATCCCTCCTATTTCTCCTGCGGCTGCCGAGGCATCTGCGCCTGACATGAGTCCACCCCCTCCTGTGTCTGTTGGTTCATCAACACCACTGTCAAATGGAAATGGGGTTCCGATGCGCACACAACTTCAAACTCAAAGCGCCGGATTGCTCCACATTCAGACCAATACAATGTTGGAGCTGCCCTCAAATTTATCGGTTATCCATATTGGCAAACCGAACGACCGCATCCCCCCAGATATTGATGTCTCTGGTTTTGCTGATTCGGAGATTGTCTCTCGGATTCATGCGGATATTCGAGTTGAGGGAGATGCGTACTATATCGAAGATATGGGCAGCTCAAATGGTACGTATGTGAACAATATGTCGTTGCCATCAGGAAATCGTCATCGACTTCGATCAGGCGATCGCATCGCCCTTGGAAAAGGCGACAAGGTTTCGTTTTTGTTTCAACTCGAATAGCTTGAAATCGAACAACTTGAAATCGAACAACTTGAAATCGAATAGCTTAGAAAAATGCTGCTAGATATTGAAGTTATGTGACAGATGTGAGGCGATTTACTCGTGTCATCAAACGAATGCAATCGTGTGAATGAGAGCAGCCTCAGTTTGCTTTAATTCATACGACTGCACCAGGTGTCACGGTCTTTTATCAGTCCTGTGTCGATTTCTCAGCGCACCAAGTTCAAACGATAGAATTGGAGACATCTGCTTGTGCTGCGAGAGAATCGTCTTTACGTCTAAATCCGTAAACGGTATCTGTGAATGTGATGGATAGTCTAAGCGTTCAATCCGACAGCTCACCAGGCTGATCCTCTTTATTCATGGTTTGGATTGAAATCAAGCCGCCTTCCACTTCGGTATATCTGATGCAGTCTGAGTCAATTGATACACCAGCAGTGTTATGAAAGTTGACAGCTGATGCGACATGATCTCGATTCTTCTCTATCGTGATTTAATATGCTGAATGGGCATTTATGATTTGTACTGGTCATGACAGTATCAGATGAATGAAGTAATGGGCTGTTTTGAATCAATGCCCACGTGTCCAACACCTAGCTCACCTTAACCATTCAATGTGATTACTCTTTTACTCCTGCATCCGCTGAAGCGCAATCCAGTCCAGAGTTGGTCATTTGAGAACGAATCGCTCGTTCGAATCGGTCGCTCGACGGATAACCACGTGATCTTGTACAGCGCAGTTGTGTCGCGACATCATGTTGAGCTGCGTCAAGCAGGACCCAGTTGGGAAATCGTGAACTTAGGGACAAACGGAACCTATTTGGATGGCAAACGAATTACAAAGGTTCCGGTGATTGATGGTGCAATTATTCGACTAGCACGGTCAGGACCCAACATCCAAATCCGATTAGGCACAGAAGCCCTAAAGGACTTACCCGATCACTTAGCTAGTGATGCCCTGGCAGGCCAGCGAGTGGATCACCATGCAACGGTCACAGACATCACAGATCCAAAGCAATCCAATTGGGAAAAATCACCGATCCAGGAGCCCATTGATAATGACGATGAGTCGGCAACTGGAACAATTCCTGTGCCTCCTCATTTGCGCATTCCCAATGGTGACGATGGAATCGATGTATCCTCATCGTCAGAGTTCTTGACCGTCGGGACGTTAGATCAACTGACGCAACAGCGCTTAGGATTTTCGGCATCGTCGGCCCTGCCATCTCAATTTCATCGTCCGTTAACAGCTGATCGACGATCGCCTCGATCAGTCCCTCACATCGATCAATCAGTCCCTCACGCCGATCACTCCGCGCGTGAATCCGAACTTGATGTCGTTGCTGGCTATCGTCTCTTGGACGTCTTAGGCCAGGGAGACATTGGTATCACCTATTTGGCTGAACGAAGCGGGAAGCCATTTGTGCTCAAAACAATCAATTCTGATTGGGTGAGTCATCCACATTCAACCTCTGCCATCGAAGTTGAGGCCGAGTTGCTGGAACAGTTAAGCAGCCCATCGATTCCTAAGCTGATTGACTGTTTTGTCGCTGATAATCGTCCCTATCTGGTGATGGAGAAAATTGAGGGTGACTCGCTGATGCGGCACATCAAACAAACGGGTCGGTTGACGCTTAAAGAGGCGATCGCCAAAGTGTTGAAAGTCTGCGATATCTTGTCGTATCTTCACCATTTCACTCCCCCGGTGCTTCATCGAAACATCGAAGCAGCCAACGTCATCTGTCGTGGACTATCGGATGATTTAGTTCTTATCGGATTTGGAGCAGTCAAGTCACTGGTGCTTGGGCTAAACACGTCAGTTGGCTCTCATGGCTGTACAGCACCGGATCAGCTTTCACTGAACGCAACGCCTCAAGTGGATTTATACGGTCTCGCACCGATGCTGGCTTACCTTCTGACAGGGAAGAATCCCGTCGCGTTTTGCCAAAAGCAAGATGGCCAGCGGTATCAGTTTATGGCGGATGCGATGACCGGCGTTTCTAATCGGTTGCTCAGCATTATGAAGCGACTGACCCATCCTGACCATAGCTATCACTATCCGTCAGTCGAAGCTGTGTCGGATGATTTGAGAGCATTGATGCTGGCTTAGCCCGATCTCATCTCATCATTGATTGAGAATCGACAGCGTGAGTTCGCAAAATCCTTCCACTTCCGATGCTTGAGTGATATAGGTTGGATGGTAGGCCAAGCGAGACAAATAATCTCGGATATTGGCAACCCCAACCGATATTGGAACCAGCTGTCGATCAAATAGACTCTCATCATTGAGGCTATCGCCCACCGTCACCACGGCTGAGCGAGGTACTGTAGGAAAATATTGGTCGAGAACTTGAGTGAGCGCGATCGCCTTCGTCTGATGTTTGGGTTTGATATGGCACTGTACCGTGCTGTAGGTAAAGCTCCAGTGCTGCGCTTCAGCCATAGCCTGCAACTGATTTATCTGCTCTGGCAACAATCCTTCGACACTAAACGTCCAGTCTGTCAGTCGGAATCGATTGTCTGCGGACTCTTTTAGATTTGGAAAATGGGTTTGAAACGTCTGGAAGGTTTGCGCTAACTGCTGTCGATGTTCAGCAATGCTGGGAATGGGCGAAATGAGCTGAGGTGCATCCGTTGCCGCAAAGACAACGCCGCCATTTTCAGCGATCGCCCCCCAAACGGGTAGGTAGTGAGCCACACTCTGAACCCAGCCTGCTGAGCGTCCCGTCACAATAATCACCGGAATGTTTGCCTCTTGCAGTGACTCAAGGGCACGAATCAGCTCTGCTGAGAAGATTCCATTGCGAGTTAATGTGCCGTCCATGTCAGTGGCGACAACGTGCACAGAGGCTAGGTGATTGGGCAATAGAGCGGGGGAAACAGGTTCGGTCGTCATACGCTGAAGTGCTGAAGTATTGATACAATCTACGGTCTAAATGAAAAAAATGGGATACAACTCTAGATGATTTGATGCTCAGTAAGGTGTTGCCCAATGCACTAGGGGTTAAATGCAGCCCAGCATCATTGTTCTGCTTAGTATCCATTCAGAATATCGTCTAAGAGGGTGTGATGAGAGAACTAGCCGCCGATCAACGTAATTATTTTTTCGTGCTAGAAGCCACTCGGGTCGGCATTCATAAGTCCATCCTCGCGGCTCTCTATGATGTTCATCACGCCCCACGGTTGCCCGATGGAGAGTATGGATTAGGGATTGCTCCAGCCAATCGGATTCCTCTATCCCAACTCGATACGTTTCCTGAGCAGGTTCAATACGCAGCCAACACCATCCGTAGCTTGACCAATGAGCTGATTGCTCAAGGATGGGATGGAGCAGCATTGTGGAGTGCCGCAGACAACCGATACTCTGACGCGTTTTTACGACGGATCACTGAAGGCTATCGACCCGCATCAGATGATCTGGATGCAGGTCTGTTGGAGTCCTGCGACTATCAGTCGCTCTTCAACGCATATCTAGAAGATATGCAAGTAGATTTTGCTGATACTCAACTTCCTGAGAGCCTTGCTTTTCTTGATCGAGCACTGCTGGATTTAGTCGAGCGTCTGCCGCGATACTATCAAGGGTTAACCCATCATCGAGAAGCCTTATTGGATGCGCTTCGGATTTGGCGTAAGGCAGATACCCGTGAAGAAATTATTCTCTCGCTTCTCAACAGTCGAGAGTTTCCAACATCGCAAGCTGAGCTCGATCGCTTAGACCGAGGTCTATTGAATTTTGCTCAAAATGTGTCTCCCAACTATGGGGGCTATCCTCATCAACGCGAGAGTTTACTGCGGTTGACGCAGCTCTGGCGACAGTTGAACACCCGAGAAGATGCGATCGCCTCGCTTAGCCAAGGCACGTCTCCGGAATCAGGGTTAGCGGTAGTTGATCCGGCACTGGTTGCCTTGGTTGAGCGCATTCCCCAATACTATCGAGGACAAGGCCGCCAGCGCACCGCTCTGCTTGAAGGATTTCGCATGTGGCGAGGGCTTGATTCTCGGAAAAGTGCGATCGCCGCGCTCGGCATTGAAACCGATATCTTTACCACTCCTCTAGAACCCAGCCGCGCTCAAGCGATCGCTCAACAAATCGATCGAGAGCTTGTTGCGTTCATCCGTCGCGTTCCGGGTGCGTATAGCGAACAACCCGACCAGCGAGAAGCCCTCATTCGGCTGGCTCAACTCTGGCGAGAATTGGGAATGCGAGAAGCAGTCATCCAATCGCTCATTGAGGATGTCAAACGAATGGAGCAGGCTCGACCCGCTCCACCCACATCACCGCCACCGCTGATCCGACCGCCCCGGTGGACTCCAAATAATATTCAGCTCACGGCCTCGATCGTTCCAAACGGCAACTTTACCTGGGCCGAAGCTACCCGAGGGGGCCAGCGAATGCCGCCTGATCAAGCCACTGTGAATGCGATGGTGCGAATCGCTACCCTTGCTCAGCGTGCGCGCGATCGCGTCGGTCGTCCGTTTCACATCACCAGCTGGTATCGGCCTCCAGCCGTTAACCGTCGAGTAGGCGGCTCGTCAAACAGCCGTCACATTGTGGGCGACGCCATCGACTATTACGTTGAAGGGATGACAGGAGATGAACTATACCGCATTCTCGATCCCTGGTGGCCCGGAGGACTAGGACGCTATGGCGGTAACCGCCGACTGATTAGCCACATTGATGCTCGTGGTCATCGTGCCCGATGGCGACATACTTAGCGAGATATCGTTGAGCCGATATATCTTGTTGTGATTGTATCGCCTATATCGCCGTCACCAGTTCCGTTAGGACACGACGGCGATTCATTTTGCATCTGCCAAGGGATCGAACGATACTCGGTGCTCTAGCCTCAATGGCTACAGCCATAGCTGCATATTGATACAGTTGAGTACTGACAAAAATGCCTCGAATAGTTGTTCTACGAAGCGCAGAAGAAGCATCCAAGGCATATCCTCAAGTAAAAGCGTTAAATTATGCGTTCTATCTAGGTGAATTGCTGGCTCAGCGTTACAGGATTGTGGACGGTGATTTTCTTCTTATGAATCGATATCATGCCGTCTTGACGGAGATCCCCGAGCAGGCGTGTTACGGTTACCCGAGTTGAACCAATGGCTTCGGCGATCGCCTGATGGGATAGCTTTAGATCGATGGTGATGCCTTCCGTGCTGGGCATACCAAAGTCACGGCAGAGAATTAGCAGGAAACTCACCAGCCGTGACCCCATGTCTCGGTGGGCAAGGGTTTCAATCATCATCTC
>JBCBLF010000080.1:0-8383 GCA_038520475.1 Cyanobacteria bacterium J06627_8 | reverse complement strand
GGTTTGAAGAATGCGAGATGATAACCCCTTGAGCATAATCATCGACAATTCTGGTTTTTCCTTGAGAGCTTTTTCGACCTGCTCAATTGGAACAGAGAGCAACTCCACCGGGGTAAAGGCGACTGCATGATAGAAGCGGTCAGATTTGTGCCCTGTAATCAGTGACAACACTCCAAACACGCTATTCTCACGCAATAGAGCAACAGTAATCTCTTCTCCAGCCTCATAGACCCGAGAAAGCTTAACGGCTCCCTTCAACAAAAAGTAAACCCGTTCAGCCGGATCACCAGGAAAGAAAATCGTCTTACTACGCTCGAAAGTTTCAATCACAGGGGGAAAAATTCCACCACTGATCTGTCGAAAAACCTCTGCAAGTGGCTGTTCTTGAATCACGAGCATATCCTTAAATCCTACTGAAAAGAGTGCTGGTCAAGCGTGGTAGAAATGTTGCACCGTATGCTGTCTCAATATGGCTCTAAAGCTGATAACAACTCTAAAGCTCATCGTATTTATGTAACAGTAAGCCAATCCTGAATAGGACCAATACGCATAAACGCTTTAGATCACTAAACTTAACTCAGCAACTTTTTTTTGTATTGGGATATACATTAAGACGCAAAATGTTCATTTTGAACGACATTCTTCATGCATGTGTTGTCATGTCACGCCTGGTCTAAATCGAATCGGCATACCTGATAGGGTAACAAACCAGAAACGGGCGATCGCCTTCCTCGGTTTTGATAGCACGGTTCACTTTGTATGATTGCTAACATTTTTGCCTCAGGTTTATTGATATGTCTATGAACACAATTTGAGAGAACGTTTGACGTTCAATGTTCCTAGGGTTCCGATTGTCGTATGGTCATGGCCGCTAGTTTTAGAGCATTTTTGTAGCTGCTCAGAGCGCCTCTGCAAAAGTGTTTGTTTCATCACTAGATGGCGACCAAGTTCACCGCTTGTGTGGATTCAATGCGACGATGACTGGTCCGAGAGGGGCAGGCTAGCGCAACGAGTTTTAGACAACATATATGTTGCCGCATCACATCGCTAGCTACACGGCGGGAAAAAAGCCCGGGAGGTTTTGGCAGCAATGACTGCCGACTTCCTGGGCTTTTTTGATGGTGGCTCATCCGTGTTCGTCACTCGTTTCCATCATTTACTGTTATGCATGGGTGATAGTCATGACCGATGAAGGGGCTCTGTTTCAACGTCCAAATACCCAATCAGAGGCACAACGGGCCGTTGAGCGTGAAGCTCAGTTGCCATTAACCGGCTGGCAACAAGAAGTGTCTCAAGGGTTGGAATATGGATTAGAGGCTGCTGATAGTATTCGCGATCGCTCAATTCCAACCTTCTCCAGAGGGGAATTACCGCACTATGCCGGCATCAATACATTCCTCAAAGCTCCCTACCTAGAGGACGTTCGAAAGGTGGGTGAATACAATGTTGCGATCGTGGGCGTTCCCCATGATTCAGGAACGACCTATCGTCCCGGCACGCGCTTTGGTCCCCAGGGCATTCGTCGAATCTCCGCACTCTATACCCCCTACAACTTCGAAATGGGTGTTGATTTACGCGAACAAATCACGCTCTGCGACGTGGGCGACATCTTTACCATTCCAGCCAACAACGAAAAATCCTTTGATCAAATTTCTAAAGGCATTGCCCATATCTTTAGTTCTGGAGCCTTCCCCATCATTCTTGGAGGCGATCACTCCATCGGCTTCCCCACTGTGCGCGGGGTATGTCGCCATCTGGGTGATAAGAAGGTAGGCATCATTCACTTTGATCGTCACGTCGACACGCAAGAAACAGATTTAGATGAACGGATGCACACCTGCCCGTGGTTTCATGCGACCAACATGGCGAATGCTCCCGCCAAAAATCTCGTTCAACTGGGTATTGGCGGCTGGCAAGTGCCTCGGCAAGGCGTCAAAGTCTGTCGAGAGCGCGCCACCAATATCTTGACCGTTACCGACATTACCGAGATGGGACTTGATGCCGCAGCAGATTTTGCGCTGGAACGAGCACTAGATGGAACGGATTGCGTCTACATCAGTTTTGACATTGACTGCATTGATGCAGGGTTTGTCCCAGGGACAGGCTGGCCTGAACCCGGAGGACTTTTGCCTCGAGAAGCGCTGTATCTCCTAGGCAAGATTATTCGAAATGCGCCGGTGTGCGGACTTGAGGTCGTCGAAGTCTCGCCGCCCTATGACGTCAGCGATATGACGGCATTGATGGCGACTCGCGTCATTTGCGATGCGATGGCTCATCTTGTGCTCTCAGGCCAATTGCCTCGTACTGAAAAAGCCCCCTACATTACCGATGCGTGCAACATGCAAGTCGATCAGGCGTGGACCTAGGGAGGGCTTATGCACGAAACAGACATGACAAAAGCACTGATTTTGACGGTGAAAGACTGGTGGGATGCACAGCCCGATCAGCCTGCCATTACAGCAGTTCATTTAACCGTAGGTCAATTTACCTGCGTCGAACCCGTCAGTTTGAAATTTGCCTTCGAAGTTCAAACACGACAGACCTTTTTAGAAGGGGCAACGTTAGTCATTCGAGACGTCCCTCTGGTGGCTTTCTGCCATCAATGTCAGCAGGAGTATCATCCATCCATTGGATTACAGTACGCCTGCCCGACCTGTCAGTCTCCGATGGACGATATTCGCTCAGGGCGCGAACTGAAAATCGACCGTATTGAATACCAGCCAGTTTCGCCTGTTGCATCTGGCGAAGCATCTGTCCAATCGCTTTGAGCAAGGCCGACTTACCCCGTCTTCTGCTCTTCAGACCAACAAGAGCCATTCCGTAACCACAGACCTATAGAACCGACCTGACGATTTCATCGATGACCTATGCACCAAACCTTTGATGCTGCCCTCGGCGTAAATCTGCTCCATGCCAATCAAGCCGGAGCTGACCATAATCGAGCTCATTTTGATCAGTGGGATATCACCTGCTTCAACGTGATGAGTAGTCCCGGCGCGGGGAAAACAGTATTGCTTGAAAAGACGCTAGAAGCACTCTCTGACGAGATGGCGATCGCCATCATCGAAGGAGATATGACAACTGAGTTAGATGCAAACCGACTTCGCCGATATGGAGTCCCAGTCATTGCGATTAACACGGGGCGATCGTGTCACCTCGACTCGAAGATGGTCGCAGGCGGTATTCATCGCTTGGAGCACGACCACAACCCCGCAGATTTCGATCTTGTATTGGTTGAAAATGTTGGGAACTTGGTGTGTCCAGCTGAATTTGAAGTGGGAGAACATGCGAAGGTGGCACTCTTGAGCATCACCGAAGGAGAAGACAAGCCGCTGAAATATCCGGTGATGTTTCAAGAAGCCGATTGCCTGCTTATTACCAAGCTGGATCTAGCCCCCTACCTTGATGTTGATATCCGACAGATTGAGGCGAATGTCCGTCAGATGAATCCCCACGCTGCCATCATTCCGGTATCCGCAAAAACCGGAGAAGGGATATCGGAATGGTTGAATTGGGTGCGATCGCATGTTCGGACAACCCAACTGGCCTAGAGATTGTAGACGAACCGCTTGGGGAACGTTGAGCCGCTGTTTGACATTTGGAGAGTCTAATAACCCCAAGCAAAAGAGATGTGTTAGGACCGTTTCAAATTCCCAAAACCGATAGTGATGTTTGATGTTGATAAATGGAGGCATGTTGATGAATCGACGATTGGTATGTTCTTGGATTGGGCTATTCCTCGCGGGTGGTGTGTTGGCTGTAGGCTGTGAGCCAGCGCCAACACCTGACGCGTCAGAGGAACCTGTAGCAGAGGAAACCGTTGAAGCTCCATCAGACGATGAGCCAATTATGATGGGCTACAGTAGCTGGGCAGGCTGGTGGCCGTGGGCGATCGCCGAGCAAGAAGGACTCTTTGAGGCCAATGGAGCCAACGTTGAACTGATTTGGTTTGATGGGTACTTAGAGTCGATGGAAGCGTTCGCTGCCGGACAACTGGATGCGAATACCCAAACCCTCAACGACACGATTTCATTTGCTGAGGTTGCCGAAAATGGTGAAGTCGCTGTTCTTGTGAACGATAACTCCGCAGGAAACGACAAAATCATCGTTTCTTCTGAAGTCAACACGATTGAAGATTTGGTTGGAAAAGAAATCGCTCTGGAAGAGGGCGTTGTCGGAGACTTCCTTCTGTCGTTAGCACTTGAAGATGCCGGTCTATCGCGGGACGACGTATCAATTCGTAGCCTGGAAACAGGGGCAGCTGCAACGGCATTTGCTGCCGGACAGGTCGATGCCTTTGCCGGCTGGGTGCCCTTCTGGGAAACAGCCCTTACCCGTGAAGGCAGTAAAGAGCTGGCGAGCTCGGCTGCATATCCTGGTGCGATTCCCGATTTACTTGTGGTTAGTCAGACATTGATCGACGAACAGCCCGATCAGGTACAAGCACTGGTGAACACCTGGTTTGACATTTTGCAATTCATTGAAGACGACCAAGAACGCGCCTATGAAATTATGGCTGAGCGCGCCAATGTAAGTGCAGATGAATTTGAGCTGTACCTTGAAGGCACTCGATTCTTCACCCTAGAAGACAATCTAGAAGCGTTCACAGATGGCGGTGAAGACATGAAGTACATGCCTTATGCAGCTCAAGTTATGGCTGATTTCATGGTAGGCGTCGGATTCATTCCTGAAGCCCCCGACCTCGATGCAATTTTGGATGACACGTTTGTCAGAGCCTACGCAGAGCAACAGTAGTTCGATTCATGCGTTGGCCTGACGCATTGACCTCATTTCTGGTCATGTTGTCCCATTCATCTTGTCCCATTTAAGGTCAGGCGAATGAAGGCCAACGACTAGTCGCTCCTCACTCCAGCTCATCCCAATTGCGGTGCATTTCGATCAGCTGACTCTTCTCATCGCTCCTCATCACAATGACACATACTCCTTCAGCGGTTCGTTCTAATGCTGATGCTCCTGCTACCCAAGGACTTCAGCCGACGGTGTTTTGGCGGATTTCTGATGCGATTCCGCGATCGCTCCACTGGAGCCTGATGGTGACATCAGTTGTAACTCCGTTTTTAGCCTGGTGGATTCTGGCGAGCGCTGCAGGGATAAATCCTGCTTTTTTGCCATCTCCAGCCAATGTGCTTGCAGCATTTGTTCGCCTGTGGGAACAAGGATTTTTGATCAAAGATACCCTGGCGAGCTTTTCTCGCGTCATGGGTGGATTTGTGATTGCAGCCATCATCTCAACGCCCCTTGGCATTTTGATGGGAACGTTCCCGAGCTTTACAGCCTTGTTTGAACCGATTGTTGGCATTTTTCGATATATGCCGGCTCCTGCCTTTACGCCGCTGCTCATCATCTACTTAGGGCTCGATGAAGCGCCCAAGGTAGCCCTTGTGGTGTTGGGGGTTATGTTCTTCAACATCCTGATGATTATGGATGCGGTTAAGTTCGTTCCACGGGAACTCATTGAGGCAACCTACACCCTGGGTGGACGACGCCCTCAAATTCTTTTGCAGGTGATCACGCCATATGTGGTGCCTAATATCATTGATACATTCCGCGTCAATATGGCAGCTGCGTGGAACATGGTGATTGTGGCAGAGTTGATTGCTGCGGACTTGGGTCTGGGCAAGCGGATTCAGATTGCTCAAAAATTCTTCAATACAGATGAAATTTTTGCCTGCTTGATTGTTCTTGGGCTAATTGGCGTCTCTCTCGATTTACTCTTCCGATGGCTGCTCCGATGGACGTGTAAGTGGGCGATTGACTAGCATCACGCGCGGCATATCTCAGGATTGCACCTAAATGTTCATCCATACGTTCATACCTATCGCGTTTAACCTACTTATCCGTATTCATCAAGGTTATCGCTTTGGCCATTTAGACTAGGACACCACGTATCATTCGGTTCTTGGCGCATCGCCCAATGGCTCACCGTCTTGTCCTAACGGAACTGACAACGACCATCACTGAGTCCAAGCGTAGGGCAGCACCTACCCTACTACACCGCCCCTAAATCCACACTTAGAATTTTTCAATGGATACCTGCCATGCACCTCGAAGTTTCTAACGTTTATAAGCAGTTTGACACTCGTCGAGGGCCATTGATTGCTCTCAAAGACATTAATCTCCATGTTGAAACAGGAGAGTTTGTATGCGCAGTCGGAGCATCAGGCTGCGGAAAGTCAACGCTGCTGCGATTGATTGCAGGGCTCGATCGCCCTACCGCAGGAGCGATCACCGTCGATGGTGCGACGATTGTCGGTCCTGGGTCTGATCGAGGCATGGTGTTTCAGCGCTACACTCTATATCCCTGGAAGACGGTTCTGAAAAATGTGGAATTTGGGTTGAAACTTCAGGGTATATCGGCGTCTGAACGTCGAGCGATCGCCTCAGAATATCTGGATGTCGTTGGACTGTCTCAGTTTGCACAGGCACTTCCCCGCGAGCTGTCTGGAGGCATGAAGCAGCGTGTAGCGATCGCCCGTGCGTTGGCCTGCCAGCCAAAGATTCTCCTCCTTGATGAGCCATTTGGAGCTTTAGATGTCCAAACTAAGGAAGTGATGCAGGAGTTTTTGCTGAATCTGTGGAGACGCACCCGAGCCAGCATCTTGATGATTACGCATGATGTAGAAGAAGCCGTATTCCTCTCTCAACGAATCTATGTGATGACAGCCCATCCTGGTCAGATTCGTCAAGAACTCTCGATTCAACTACCCGGCGATCGCACTTACGAAACAAAGCGTCAGGTCGTTTTTCAGAACTACAAAAATGACATTATGGATTTGCTACGCGATAAGTCATTAACCTACGCGAGTTAACCATTGAGTGGTCGTGCAACGATAGTGGGGAGTGCAGGACATCCTGCACTCCCCACTACCGCTGCCCATTCACAACTATCGACCATAGAGGGCACTCACTCAGGCAATTGGGAACAATAAAAGATGAGTCTTCCTCTAGAGGCAAAAAAGTTGAACGGGCGATCGTGTCGTTTCCCTCTAGTCCATAGATCGGGCATTTGTGCTCACTTCAAACCCGATAGAGGTATGCCACACTAAAGGCTAACCTTTGCGCTAAAGCCCTTTTACCATGCGCCATGCAGCCATGAGCTATTGTTTCAATCCCTCCTGTACTGGATTAGGAAAAGCGTCATCTCTCAACCAGACCCACGACAGATTTTGCTCATACTGCGGTGAGCCACTGACCTTAGGCGATCGCTATCGGGCAACTGATCTGGTTCGAGAGCATCGTGGCGAACGAGTATGGATAGGCATCGATGAACACCGTCCGTCAAAACCCCAGTGCGTGATTCGTCAATTTCACCAATGTTCGAATCAGCCATCCTCCTCGACACACTTCCATCAGGTGGCTGAGCGACTCGAAGCATTGGGACAGCATCCGCGTATTCCTTCACTATGGGCATCGTTCGAACGTGGACCACAGCGATACCTCGTTCAAGAATATTTAGACGGCATCGCACTCTCCACCCAGCTACACAAACAAGGAGTATTCTCTGAAAAGAAAATTCGAACCATCTTGCATCATGTGCTGCCTATTCTTGATTTTGCCCATCATCGCCACGTGAGCCACGGTGATGTGTGTAGTGAGAATATCGTGTATGCCAAACGAGAAGTCACTGGAGCTGCAAAAGGCAGGTTAGCCCTCATCGGCTTTGGCTCAGCATTACTCACTTCAACAGAAACCGCGTCTCAAGAGGATTCAAATGGATTGCTCTCGCCTGTCAAGCTCGATAGCCCTGGGTTGACAACTGGCGATCAGAATCAGAACTTGGAGATCGCAATTCAGCGCGATTTATATCAATTGGGAATGACGTGCGTCCAGTTAATGACGAATGAACCGCACGCCAAGTTATACAACGACGAAACACGACTTTGGCAATGGGAACCTTATGTCAGAGAGGATGTCAGTGATCGACTCAACCGAATCCTACATAAATTGCTGCATCCAGACGGCGGCGATCGCTATCAATCTGCGCAAGCTGTCTTAGCCGATGTCAACGACACGAGTTCAGGCGTGAGCCATCGTCCAACATTTGTCCCCCAGGCACAAACTGGCAGAGCGTCCGACATATCCCAAGCCGAATCAATTCAATCTGAGCGGTATAGTGCGACTTGGCAATGCGTTCGAACACTACGCGGACACGATGCCTGGGTTCGTTCCATTGCACTCAGTATGGATGGTCGTCTCCTGGTCAGCGGCAGTGGAGATAAAACCGTCAAACTTTGGTCAGTTGATGATGGACAGTTGCTTCACACATTCAATGGCCATTCTACTTGGGTTCGTGGGGTTGCCATGAGTCCAGACACACAACTTGTGGTGAGTGTCAGCAACGATAAAACCGTTCGTCTGTGGA
>JBCBLF010000007.1:0-48993 GCA_038520475.1 Cyanobacteria bacterium J06627_8 | reverse complement strand
GCTGCTCTCCGTTGCTGGTCAACCATGAAGGACATCAACATTGCATTGAGATAGAACTCCTTCCTTGGGCTGTCAATGCGCTTTTTCACGGGGCATCTGCTGAGTTGACACGGGGAATTGTTGACTTAAACAACCTGTGGGGGAGCGATGCAGATTTGCTGGTTGAACAACTGAGCGAGACGTCTTCTTGGCAGAAGCGCTTTGCTCTGGTGGATCGGTTTCTTTTAGAAAAATTTGCTAAGTCAAACCAGGCCATTCGTTCGGAGATTCAATGGGCTTGGAAACAGCTTGAAAAGTATGGTGGATGTATTCCAATTCGACACCTTGCTAGAGCAATCGGTTGGAGCGATCGACATTTTGCAACCTGCTTTCAACAGCAAATTGGGATGACGCCGAAAGCTGCGGCACGTCGTATTCGATTTGCTCGTGCCCATCATTTGTTAACCGCCCCAGACACATATGGCCTGAGTGACATCGCAACAATGTGTGGCTATAGCGACCAAAGCCACTTCACACGGGAGTTTCATTTGTTTTCTGGATGCTCTCCAGCGGTGTACCAAAAAGCCCATTTCCCTGATCTTCTGGGTACTCCTGGAGACATCATTGAGGAATAGACATGGTCACTTTTATTCAAGACATCGTGCTCGCGTCGCAGCTATCGTAGCGTTTTATGCATTAGAACTGGGAGGCTTCAGATGGCTGGTGATGTGTCCTATCTTGAAATGGGAGCGCAAGATGTAGCGATTTCCCGCGTCTTTTTCGAGCAACTTTTTGGGTGGAGTTTTCATCCGATGGGGTGTGATGGTGAAGGTTGGTTTCAAACGCCATCGATTAAAGCTGGATTACACGGCAATGATCCAGACCCTCAATTTTTTATCTTCTTCGATGTTCCTGACCTATTGACAGCAGTTGAACGGGTTAAAGAGTTGGGAGGGGAAGTCGACGAACCCGGTGCTGATGAGCCTGGCTTTGGAAAGTTTTGTGCCTGTCGTGACCCTCAAGGCATTCGTTTTGGGTTACACCAGTTGCCTAACAGTTGACAGTCAGTGGGAAATGATGCCGTTTCTCTGACATCCAGCAAGACATGAGGCGAACGCTGGCAACGCTAGAGTTTGCCTCATGTCTTGCTGGGTTTTAATGTAACTTGGCAAACTCTTCAGACTCCTTCCTTCGCAAACTCTGCCAATTCGCAATATCAAATGGAGGATGACGAGACAGCGGATGGCATGGTGGCGATCGCCTTCTTATTGCCAGGTTCGTCGTTGATCTCAGCTACTACAATACGCTCCTGTGAAGGGTGGATACGAGAAACCACTTCGTAATTAATCGTGCCCATCCACGATGCCAACTGCTCGGCACTCACCCGTTCGTCGCCATCGTCTCCAAGAAGGGTGGCAATCGACCCGACTTGAGCATCGGGAATGTGGGTGACATCAACCATCATCATGTTCATACAAATGCGACCACAGATGGGGGCACGAACACCGTGAATAATCACGTACCCGAGGTTAGATAACCGACGATCATAGCCTTCGTGATAGCCCAATGGCAGGATAGCGACCTTCATTGGATGAGTTGCTCGATACGTTCGTCCATAGCCTACATAGCCTCCCGTTGGTACGGGTTTGATTTGAGCAATTCGGGCTCGCCACGATAAAACCGATCGCAGCGTTGGAATGAAAGAATCAGGGCGATCGCTGACTGCTTCTAATAACGTCACATAGGTTTCGTTTGATGGCCACAGGCCATATGCAGCAATACCAACTCGTACCATTGCCCCATGAGCTTCAGGCCAAAGCAGCGTTGCGGCTGAATTGGCAGAATGAACCATCGGCACGTCATAGCCTGCCTGCTGAAACGCTTGCTTGGCTTCGTTCAAGGTGGTGAGCTGGCGACGGGCAAACTGATGATTCGTGGTGTCTTCAATGTCGGCGTAGTGAGTGGTGATGCCTTCTAGCTCGATGCCTTCTAGGGTTGTGATGAGGTGGGCAAGCTCCAGGGCATCGTTTAGTTCAATGCCTTGGCGGTGGGTTCCGGTTTCAATCTTGAGATGAACCCGAACCGGATGTCCACAGGTTCGACCCGCCCAGGCCAATGCTTTAGCAACCTCAGGGTCATATAGTACAAGTCGAGCTTGAGTTTTCGCGATTTTTTCAGCTTCGCATGCAGGCACGTTGCCACAGATATAAATAGGAGCGGCAATTCCCGCTTCTCGAAGATTGACGGCTTCATAGGCAAAATTGACAATCAGCCAATCAGCACCAGCCGCTAAAAACTCAGTCGATGCGGGAATGATGCCATGACCAAATGCATCCGCTTTGACGACGACGCCTAAAATGACATCCTCTCCAATGCGTCGTCGCAAGGTGTGCATATTGGCTTGAATCGCCGAACGGGAAACCTCACACCACGATGACAAAGAGGGGGCTGTCGACAAATCCAGTCCAATGCTCATATGTCCGCACCTCTAATACCGATAGAGCATTTTTATGAACGGTAGCGGGCTAAACCGGCACTGTTCATAAAAATGCTTGAGTCCTCATCCTATCTGGTTCTAGCGCATTTTGATTTGAATCAGGATTTGAGATTAGCGGCGAATTGATTTCGAAGGGTTAGCTGGCCTGAACAGCTGCGCCAAGGCCCGCTGCCATCTCTTCAGGGCTAATTTTGCCATCGTTGTCAATATCTAAGGCGTCAAAGACAGCGTCGGTTCCCATCCACTCTTCGCGGGTG
The DNA here is from genome assembly GCA_038520475.1 of Cyanobacteria bacterium J06627_8. Classification (GTDB taxonomy): domain Bacteria; phylum Cyanobacteriota; class Cyanobacteriia; order CAKZMO01; family CAKZMO01; genus JBCCWF01. Next base: position 46,260 of record JBCBLF010000007.1, on the reverse strand, counting down.
ATAAAGCCATCGCCATCAAGGTCGTACACTAAGAACACATCATGGGCCGCATGGCTGAGCGTATCAGCGCCTTCGATTCTAGCCAAACGAGCTTCCAGAAGGGTTTCGAGAGAGGCGATCGCCTTTGAGAATCCGTTAATTCCTTCCGTCAGCTTCTCATTGGCCATGCGATCGGCTTCATGCATTTCATCAAATGTTGCTTTATCGACCGATAGTCTCTCAATGTCCATGTCTTGCGATTTGTCTGGATCGAGCTTCCGAGGCAAATCATCCGTCGTTTCAGAGAGTTGCTTCAGCAAGGCCGGAGAAATCGTCAACAGATCACAACCCGCTAACTCGCAGATTTCTCCAATATTGCGGAAGCTCGCCCCCATAATTTCTGTCTTATATCCAAACTTGTGGAAATAGTTATAGATGCTGGTGACTGAAAGGACGCCTGGATCTTCGTTTGCTGGATATGAGTCCCGTCCTGTCTCTTTCTTATACCAATCTAAGATGCGGCCCACGAAGGGAGAAATCAACGTTACCCCGGCCTCTGCACAGGCAACTGCTTGGTGCATTCCAAACAGGAGAGTCAGGTTGCAGTGAATACCTTCTTTCTCTAAAACTTCAGCCGCTCGAATTCCTTCCCACGTCGATGCAATTTTGATGAGAACACGATTAGGGTCAGCCCCTGCTGCTTTGTATTGGCTAATCAAATAACGGGCTTTTTCAAGGGTTGCGTCTGTATCGTAAGACAACCGTGCGTCGACCTCGGTAGAGACTCGACCTGGAACAATATCTAGAATCTTCAATCCAAATGCGACAGAGAGTTGGTCAATAGCCAATCTCACCACATCTTTAGCACTTGCATTGGGTCCTGCCTGTTGCCGAGCTTTGCGGAGCGTGTCGTCAACAATGCCTTGATATTCCTCCATCTGAGCAGCAGCTGTGATTAGCGATGGATTGGTCGTTGTATCTTGGGGGGTAAAGGCTTCTATCGCTTGAATATCTCCGGTGTCAGCAACGACAACGGTCATTTTGCGAAGCTGCTCAAGCAAGGTCTGAGTCATATCTTGGAACCTCCAATGGTGTGCAAGCATGGTGACTACGATAGACCATGACAGAAAATGCCAGATTTTGTTGGTTCTGGAGATTACGACACTAAAATCTTCAGGTTTCTTTTAGATACTGGTCTAACGTTCGAGCTGTCTAGTTGGTCTGCTCATCGGTATCGAAATGGGCAGAGGCACGACTAAATCAAGCTTTTGAGCCTGTGTTTGAGTATGTAAACGCGTGGTCCCACACATCGTCAATCAGCATCTTAGCTTGACGCAGGGGTAACACATTGCAATATCCCTCTGCATCGTAGCTAAAGAGCGCAACTTCATTCTTAACAGAGTTTTCAGGTTCAGGCGTTTGATGGGGATTGACATCATGCGGCGGCAAGTGTCCTCGAATCATGGCTAAGTTTCGCAGTGGATTCTGAATATCAAAGTTAATGGACACCTTAAACGTGTCGTGCATCCATTGCTCAATAACGGTATCAAGCTGTTTTGTGGTGAGTGGAACCTGGCTGACGAGCAAATGGTAATACACCAGGATGATTTCTTTGCACTCTTCTTCTTCTGCGGCATCAATGAGCAACTGAAAGACGCCGCGATTGTTGGCAAGACTGCGAAAGAAAAGCGTATCCGTCACGTTTTTCTGAAAACGAATTTTCTTTGTTTGATATGTGGTGTATTGCTTAAACGCAAATCCACCTAGGGCGATCGCCACCGATAGGGAGGCCACCAGAAGCGGCAAGACTTCCTGAGCAGTTTCTTCTGTAATGGTTAACGCCTTGAGGACATCCGACAGACCGAGGAAGAACAGCACAATACCAATAATTAGCAACAGACTTGGCAAGACTCGGATGACAAGTGGAATGGCAGCACCAATGGTCGGGACCCAAAACAGCAGCCGATCTTTCCATGTCATGCTAGTTTTCACGTTGGGAAACAGCAGTTCAATATCAAATTGAGGAATATTTTTGTAGAGGTAGACATACATTTTTCCTGGAGAGAACTTGAGCCGTTTGAGATTGACTTTCTTATCCCTGAAATATCCAACATCTTTGAATTTGACGAGTAAGGCTACCCGGTCAAAAACGGCAACGGTTTTCTGAATTTTCTTGAAGAATCGTTTGTAGCGAATGGTGCGGGTTGTGTCGCCTCGGTAGTAACACACAACCGTATCCATATCTTTGAAGTTGATATGGGTTTTCAAGTCGATGAGCGACGTTTCATCGAAGGCCTGGTGCAGGAAATCATCGGGAAGCGGCTGATAGTTTGCACTTTCCAAGATGTGTCGAAAAGATTGAACGACTTTCTGCTCCATGGTGTGCTGTTGGTCTGGAGTTAAGACAACGCGGAGCTGCTGGTCTTCTGTTGGATCAAATGGAATATAGTTTTGCTTTAGCGTTTCCACAAATGCGTGAAATTTGAAGTGATAGTAAGCTGACAGGATTTCGCAAAACTCACGAAAGGTTGTGGCCTGCTCTGCAGACAGCTTCCCATCTTCGATACACAGGTCGATCAGATCAGCTCGACGAAAGGGAATAAACGCTTCTTTATTTTCGTGGACAGCCATGAGACATTTATCTATCAACCGCTGACTAAGGTTCGCTTTGGGGAGGCTCACAAGAGATTACCTCAATAGGGCAACAATTGTCCGATATTTAGGCCACGGATATTGCTGGAGCCAGTTTAGTGATGACAAGATATTTTTCAGGGTGTGTGCCTTCAATCATTTTCTGAGGGCAATGTCTATGGTTATGATTAGGCCACTGAGTTAACACGATTGAGAACTTTTTCTTGCACGTTCCATTTCTGAAAAGAAACTCAGGAAAGAAACAGATTCTGAAAAGAAATTCAGGAAAAAATCAGGGTACGAGCTCTGGCGATCGCGCGTGGTTCATCATCAAGTGATCCATGTTTACAGAAATCCATAAAGCCTTCAAATCTATAGAACCCATGGCGTAGAGAGATCTTCAAAACGATAAAAACATCACTGGAGTCAGTGACAGTTGGCCAGTTTCAGGGCTCCTTCATTCTTGACTGAGATACTCTGCGCTGAAGCATATTCATGTTGTTGCTCGCATTCGCACCTCAGATGAGAAAGTGATTTATCCCTTTTTCAGGGGAGTTTTCGACACGTCTAATGCTGGTTTTTTAGTGGACGAGATAATTCTCATATCCACTACTTTTTGGAGGATTTCTGTTATGAAACGTGCATTTTTAAAGGGGTTTGCTGTTGTGGCGATCGCCGCATCTGCGTTTTCAATCGAGATGCCTGCATCACAGGCTCAAATTGAAGTTGGCACGAGTACGCCAACTGTCTCTAACGCAGGTACGCTCAATCGCAACAATGATCACTTCGTGGAAGTTACCGTCAATGGCGACATGCCCCTCGCTCGCTTGAAGGTCGTCTGTGTCACTTTCCATGAACTATCTGGCGTTAAAGTTGTTGACGCGGATACAGGTGCAGACATTGCTCACAGCTTCAGCCCTGGATTCGAAGAGTTCACGCTTACGTTTACAGAGCCGTTAGAGGCCGGTAAAACGGTGCGAATTGTGATGGAGGATTCTCGCGTTCGAGGTCGCTTGTCGGGCTTGACTGTTCCATATCAGATATTCGCGACTTACCCCACCATCGGAACCGATATTCCAATCGGAACGGCTGTCATTACGATTCCTGAAGTAACGGGTCGCTAGGGACTCACTCATCAGCGTTCCGTTAGGACGTAGGACTAACTGGTTTACTAGTCTTCTAGAAAAGTCAGATTAGGTCCAAGTAGGTCCTAACGAACTCTATCTGGTCTATCTAGGCCGTATGCGTTATTTCATCGGTGTCATGGGGTTGCATGCGCCCCATGACGCTTCTTGTATCGTGATGCATTCACGCTGTTACAGAGCCATGACATCAGGACTGTTGAATGCTAGACGGACTCGCGTGTTTCAGATTGAGAGGCCCATTAAACGATTGACTCATTCGCTACTATTTCATCGATAATCTTTTCCTAATTTTGATGCGATAACATTCGGCTAATCGATTGAAACATTCACTTTAAAAATTCATTCTTTAGGTGCTCTGAGGTATTAACAAACCGCGCTAGGGTTAACGGTGGTTCGCGTGATGAGACTGAGCTGAAACAGCTGAACTGAGAGGGAAAAGAGGGATTTATGAGATTAAGTGGAAAGGTTGCTCTTGTGACTGGAAGCAGTCAAGGCATTGGACAGGCGATCGCCATCCGACTGGCTGCCGAAGGAGCGCAGGTCATTATCAACTATCGCTCTCATCCAGAAGGTGCAGAAGAAACACTCGAGAAAGCAAAAGCAACGGGAGGTGTTTGTCATCTGGCCGGATGCCCTGAAGCGGGCACAACGGTCCAAGCCGATTTGAGCGTGATGGACGATATTCGTCGTCTCGTTGATGAAGGAATCCAGCGGCTTGGCAAGATCGATATTTTGGTTAATAACGCTGGACTAGAGAAGCACGCTCCCTTTTGGGAGGTGACGGAAAAAGATTATGACAAAGTGCTCGACGTCAATCTAAAAGGTGCTTTCTTCGCTACGCAGTTTGTCGCAAAGCATTTGATGGAAACGCAACGCCCGGGGCGCATCATTAACATCAGTTCGGTTCATGAAGAAATCCCGTTCCCGAATTTTGCGGCCTACTGCGCTAGCAAAGGCGGCATGAAGATGCTGGCTCGCAATCTTGCGGTAGAGCTTGCGCCCTACGGAATCACGGTAAATAACGTTGCTCCTGGTGCCATCGAGACTCCCATCAACACTGACTTGCTCAACGATAAGGAAAAGCTGAACGCGCTGTTGCAGAATATTCCCCTCGGGCGGTTAGGGCAGCCCGAAGATGTCTCAAGCCTCGTTGCCTTCTTGGCGTCAGACGAAGCAAGTTACATCACAGCCAGCACATTTTTTGTTGATGGAGGTCTGACCTGGAATTATCAAGAGCAATAGTGTGAGGGAGCCGCATGACCATCCGATTTGGACGATCAATTTGCAACTATCTCTCGACTGCTGAGTCTCGTGAGTGGCTCATTACGAATGGAATTGGTGGATATGCCTGTGGAACAATTAGCGGGCAGCTCACCCGCCACTATCATGGGCTCTTGGTCGCAGCGCTTCATCCTCCGGTTGGGCGCACGCTTCTCGTGACTCGACTTGAAGAAACTGTTGACTACCGCAATCAACAGACGCCACTCTTCACTAATCGATGGGCTGGCGGTGAACTCATTCCAGCCGGATACCCGTACATCGAGAGCTTTCAGCTAGAAGGTGCCATTCCCTGCTGGAGATATGCGATTCAGGATGCGGTGCTGTCAAAGCGCATCTGGATGCAGCAGGGCGAAAACACAACCTATAGCTGTTACACCGTTCACCGATGTAGTGCTCCACTCCACTTGGCCCTCAAAGCAGTGGTCAACTATCGAGATCACCATGGAGGCTATACCGATGGTGACTGGGTCGTTAAGCCTCATGCAAATGGAATTTCCGTACGGGCCAACTCTCAGGCCGTCCCATTTTATCTATTAAGCTCAAACGGTGATGTGACGAGCTGTTCAGAGTGGTTTCATGATTATGACTTAGCCATTGAACAGTATCGGGGAACGGGCGATCGCGATAGCCATTTACATGCTGCGACCATCACCGTCACCTTACATGAGGGCGATCGCCTCCTCATTGCCGTGAGTACTTCTCCCAATCCCTGTTTGGATGCTGAACGCACACTGGGCGATCGCCGTCGCTATGAAGAAGAGATTCTTGACCATTGGGATCGGACCGACACCGTTCACGTTCACGGTAGCCCAGCCTGGATTCGGCAGCTTGCCTTAGCAGCCGATCAGTTCATTGTGAATCGTCCTGTAGAGAATGAACCGGACGGCAAAACAGTGATTGCTGGATATCCGTGGTTTGGCGATTGGGGGCGAGACACCATGATCAGTTTGCCAGGGCTGACGGTTGCAACAGGCCGTCCGAAGCTGGCTCGTCCGATTCTTCGCACCTTTGGAAAGTACCTCAGCCAGGGCATGTTGCCGAATCTCTTCCCCGAGTCTGGTCAGAAGCCTGAATACAATACGGTCGATGCCATTCTTTGGTATTTCGAAGCAATACGCGCCTATGTGGATGCTACTCACGATATCGAGCTGATTCAAGACCTCTATCCTGCGCTGGTGGATGTGATTAACTGGCATCGCAACGGAACTCGATACCGCATTCAGCTCGATCCAGATGACGGTTTAATTTATGCCGGCGAAGCTGGCGTTCAACTCACGTGGATGGATGCCAAAGTGGGAGATTGGGTTGTGACACCACGCATCGGCAAGCCCATCGAAATCAATGCGCTCTGGCACAATGCGTTGTTGATTATGGAACGGTTTGCTCAATGGCTCGGGAAGCCAAGTGATGACTATCAACACCTCGCTTATCGATGTCGACAAGGGTTCCAGCGATTTTGGATGGCGACAGCTGGCTATTGCTATGACGTTTTGGATGCGCCAGAGGGGAATGATGTGGCGCTGCGGCCCAACCAGATTTTTGCCGTTGCTCTCCCCTACGGCACCTTTCCGAAAGCTCCGGCGCTGCTGTCATTGGAGCAACAGCGATCCGTCGTTGATGTGGTGGCCCAACACCTGCTGACCTCTTATGGGTTGCGATCGCTAGCTCCATCCCATCCGGACTACAACGGACAGTATGGCGGCAGTGTCTATCAGCGTGACGGTGCCTATCACCAGGGGACGGTCTGGGGATGGTTGCTGGGTCCCTTTGTCTCGGCTCATCTTCGAGTTCACAACAATCTGACTCAGGCACGAGAATTGCTGGAGCCGATGGCTGACCACATGAGCGATGGCGGGTTGGGGACCATCAGCGAAATTTTTGACGGCAATCCATCCCATAGTCCAAGAGGATGTTTCGCTCAAGCTTGGAGTGTTTCTGAAGTACTCCGAACGTGGACCGATATCGAACGCCGGGAATAACGAGACGGCTTGATACCTGTCTGACTTTCCACTTGTCACACCTATTTTCTTAATTACCGATGACTCCTGAACACCAGCGAATCCATGACAATGCTGAACGGACGACCTATTGGACGCGATGGGGACCCTATTTGAGTGAGCGTCAATGGGGAACCGTTCGTGAAGACTACAGTCCCCATGGCGGCGCTTGGGACTATTTTCCCCATGATCATGCGCGATCGCGTGCCTATCGATGGGGAGAAGACGGCATTTTGGGAATCGCTGACAGTCACCAGCGGCTCTGTTTTGCGATCGCTTTGTGGAATGGTCGCGATCCCATTCTGAAGGAGCGCATCTATGGACTGACGGGTACTCAGGGTAACCATGGTGAAGACGTCAAAGATTACTACTTCTATCTAGAAAGTTCTCCGACGCACTCTTATATGAAGGGACTCTACAAATACCCCCACGCGGAGTTTCCCTATGCGCAGCTGCTAGACGAAAATCAGCGCCGGGGTCGGGGCGGGATGGAGTATGAGCTGCTGGATACTGGCGTCTTCAATGAGAGTCGCTATTACGACGTGTTTGTGGAATATGCAAAAGCGGATGTGGATGACATTTTGATCCAAATCAGTGTGGCGAATCGAGGACCTGAGGCGCAGACCTTGCATCTATTGCCGACCCTCTGGTTTCGCAACACCTGGGCATGGGGACGAGACTCCCGAAAGCCAGTCATCAAAGTGGCAGAGACCCGCGACACATACACTGTCCTCGAAACTCAGCATTTTGACCTGGGCGATCGCTGGCTGTATTACGAGTCGTCTATGGGCGATCGCACCCCCGTGCCTGCGCTATTCACTGACAATGAGACAAATTTTGAGCGCTTGTATAACACTGAAAACGATTCTCCCTACGCCAAAGATGGTATTCACAACGCGGTCATCCACGACAATGACGCAGCCATCAATCCTGAGCAAACGGGGACGAAAGCCTCACCCCACTATGTCCTAACCCTGGCTCCTGGCGAGACTCGGGTGGTGAAGCTGCGACTATCAGATCAATCACAGCTGGGTGATCCACTCGGGGCTGACTTCGACCACGTGATGCATGCGCGTCGTGAAGAAAATGAGGCGTTCTACGAAGCCATTACTCCAGGCTCGCTCACGGCTGATCTCAAGAACATTCAGCGTCAGGCATTTGCTGGGCTGATGTGGACAAAGCAGTGTTATCAATACGTCGTCGAGGACTGGATTGAGGGAGATCCGGCAATGCCTGATCCCCCAGATTCACGAAAGCGCAACTATCAGTGGCCTCACCTCCATGCTGATGACGTGATTTCAATGCCCGATAAATGGGAATATCCCTGGTTCGCTGCATGGGACCTGGCATTCCACTGCATTCCCCTTGCCATGATTGATCCAGAGTTTGCTAAAAACCAACTCGATATCATGACCCGCGAGTGGTATATGCACCCGAATGGTCAGCTACCAGCCTATGAATGGGCCTTTGGTGATGTGAATCCCCCCGTCCATGCCTGGGCGACCTGGCGCGTATATAAAATTGAGCAGAAACAAAAAGGGAAAGGCGATCGCCAATTTCTAGAACGGGTCTTTCAAAAACTGCTGCTGAATTTCACCTGGTGGGTCAATCGCAAAGATGCAGAAGGCAACAACCTTTTCGAGGGCGGATTTCTCGGTTTAGATAACATCGGAGTCTTCGATCGGAGTGCGCCGCTCCCCACCGGAGGCCATATCGAGCAAGCGGATGGCACTAGCTGGATGGGCATGTTCTGCCTGAATATGCTCACCATTTCGCTGGAATTAGCTCAAGAAAATCCAGTCTACGAAGACATGGCAACCAAGTTCTTCGAACACTTTCTCTACATTGCCGATGCGATGAATCACATCGGCGGTGATGGGAGTCGGCTCTGGGATGACGAAGATGGCTTTTTCTACGATGTTCTCAATTTGCCAGACGGGAGCAAAGTTCCGCTCAAAATTCGGTCAACGGTTGGGTTGATTCCGCTATTTGCCATCACCATTCTTGAGCCGGAGGTGCTCGACAAACTACCCGCGTTTAAAAAACGGCTGGAATGGTTCATCGATAATCGGTATGACCTGAAGCGAAATGTCGCCTGTATGCAGACGACTGGTCAGAAAGCTCGACGATTATTAGCGTTGACCTATTTATCTCCCCATGAGTTTGTCGCGAGCGATCGCTTCCGCCGGATTTTGGAGAAGTTACTCGATGAAAACGAGTTTCTCAGTGAATATGGCATTCGTGCACTGTCTCGCTACCACAAGGAAAATCCTTACGTGTTTCATGCCAATGGGGAAGACTATCGCGTCGATTATGAGCCCGCAGAGTCGAGTACGGGACTATTTGGCGGCAACTCAAACTGGCGTGGCCCCATTTGGTTCCCAACCAACTATCTGCTCATCGAGTCGATTCAAAAATTTCATCATTATGCCGGAGATGACTTCAAGGTTGAGTGTCCAACAGGGTCTGGCAACTGGATGACCCTATGGGAGGTCGCATCTGAACTGTCACGTCGATTAATGTCTATCTTCCAAAACGGAACCGGACAACGCCCGGTGTATGGCGGCATTGACATGTTTCAATCCGACCCCCATTGGAAAGACCTGATTTTGTTCTACGAATATTTCCATGGAGACAATGGTGCGGGTGTTGGTGCGAACCATCAAACCGGCTGGACTGGACTGGTGGCAAAGCTGATTCAGCAATATTGCCAATACAACCCTTGATGGGAGGGGTTGCAACAGTCTTGACTAAGCGACCCTAAATGAATGCGCGGTTCATGATGTTGAGAGAGGCGACCATGTGGAGTGCATTGCGAAATCATTGGCCCGAATACTTCATGGAAGCATGGGGGCTAGGCCTGTTCATGATATCGGCAGGACTGTTTGCTAGCCTATTGTTTGCACCGGAATCACCCGTTGCTCAGTCACTAGCGAACGATTGGATACGAGCTGCGTTGATGGGGCTTGCCATGGGCCTAACGGCGATCGCCATCATCTATTCAGGGTGGGGGAAACGCTCGGGTGCACACATCAACCCTGCTGTGACGCTTACCTTTTTTCGATTGAAGAAAATTTCACCTTGGGATGCCCTGTTTTATGTCCTTGCTCAGTTCATTGGTGGACTGCTCGGCATCTTCCTTGTGGCTCTTCTGCTGAGAGGCGTCTTCACAGAACCTCCGGTCAATTACATCGTTACGGTGCCAGGCAAGTGGGGGATTGCGATCGCCTTTGTCACGGAATTTCTGTTCTCGTTTGGACTGATGCTGATCGTGCTGATTACAAGCAACACCATCCAACTGTCTAAATATACCGGCGTCTTTGCAGGAACAATGGTAGCGCTGTTTATCACCTTCGGGTCTTCAGTCTCAGGCATGAGCATTAATCCTGCGCGGACCTTCGCCTCTGCGTTTCCTGCTCAAATTTGGACAGCTTTTTGGATTTATTACCTCGCTCCTCCCATCGCGATGCTGACAGCCGCAGAGCTATACAAGTGGAGCTCAGGGTTACGCACCCGGTCTATCTGCTGCAAGCTGCATCCCAATGGTGAAACGAATTGTATCAGCATTGACTGTTGTAGCCATTGTGATTGTCTTGTGCGTCCTTGGAATGACAACGATGAGGCCATCAGCCCGGCTTCCCTATCGTCGGACTCTATTCACTGATGCTGTTATGGATGCCTAGAGTTTTGGATATTCCTGGGCGATCGCTTGGATTTACCCGAGGCTTCTTAGCCCGTGACCCCGATGGTCACGTGATTCGTATTATTCAGCGCTAGTGCTACGGCTTGAGATAGCTAGTCTCAACGACTCTGGTTCTGATGATTCCGTTTCGCACCGTTTTAGCCCTTTATTTTGAACTCTTATGTCTAGCGATCGCCATTACGACATCATCATCATTGGTACTGGAGCTGGCGGCGGCACCCTCGCCCATCGCCTTGCCCCAAGCGGCAAACGCATCTTGGTTCTAGAACGTGGTGGGTTTCTTCCCCGTGAAAAGGAAAATTGGAGTGCTAAAGAGGTCTATCAGAAAGAGCGTTACCACACCCATGAACAGTGGTATGACTCACGTGGCAAATCGTTCCGGGCTCAAATGAGCTATTGGGTCGGTGGTAACACGAAAGTCTATGGCGCAGCCTTGATTCGATTTCGAGAAAGAGATTTTGCTGCAACGGAGCACGTTGATGGCATCTCTCCAGAATGGCCCTTAACCTATCAAGATTTTGAGCCGTACTACGCAGAAGCAGAAGCCCTCTACGATGTCCATGGCAAGCAGGGCAATGACCCCACTGAGCCTGCTCGAGGTAACGAATTTCCCCATCCTCCGGTCCGCCATGAGCCAGCTATGCAGCACATTGTGGATGGGTTAGAAAAACAAGGGTTGAGCCCGTTTCATCTGCCGCTCGGGCTAAAGCTCAACGAAGTTGATAAGACTCTTGGAGCCTGTATTCGCTGTGACACGTGCGATGGATTTCCCTGTTTGGTGCATGGAAAAGCTGACGCTGACGTTAATGGCATTCAACCCATTTGCCATCAATCCAACATTACGCTAAAGACCCATGCAAAAGTCCTGAAATTGCATACCAGTTCGTCAGGACGAGAAATAACGTCCGTTGAGGTCGAGATCGACGGAGCCCATCAACAGTTTCAGGGTGACATCGTCGTTGTCGCTTGTGGGGCCATCAATTCAGCTGCGTTGCTCCTCAACTCTGCAAACGATCGCCATCCAGCGGGCTTAGCCAATCGCTCAGATCAAGTCGGGCGAAATCTGATGAAGCATCTAACGGCTGCAATGGTGGCTCTCAACCGAGAGAAAAATCCAGCAACCTATCAAAAAACGATCGCCGTCAGTGACTTCTATTGGGGGGAGGATGATTTCCCCTATCCCATGGGATTCATTCAAAATACTGGAAACGTACTGAAAGACATGATTCCAGCCGAAGCTCCAGCGCTATTGGCTCCGCTGGTTAAGTTTGTTCCTGGCTCAGAACTTGAGCGTGTTTCAGAACTTTCTACAGGATGGTGGATGCAAACTGAAGACTTACCAGATCCGAATAATCGTGTGACGGTTGCTGACGGAAATATTCACCTGCACTACACGCCCAACAACACGAAAGCGGGCGATCGCCTCCTTGACCGATGGACTAGCATTCTAAAACAGATGGATCGAGCGGAGCATCTCATCCCCTTTGGCATCTATCCCCGTAACAAGATGCCCCTCCAATCGGTTGGACATCAGTGCGGAACTTGCCGATTTGGCTCCGACCCAGACACATCGGTCCTTGATCTAAACTGCAAAACCCATGATGTGGAGAATCTCTACGTTGTAGACGGCAGCTTTTTTGTCTCTAGCGCTGGTGTTAACCCAACCCTAACGATTATTGCGAATGCTTTACGGGTGGGCGATCGCATCCTCGAACGCTTCTAACCTAAGACTTCCTGAGGCGGTCACCAATACATGCCATTGAGGTTTTAACCGAAAAATATCGTTTTATTACGGTCTGTATCATTCCAGTTATATCCTTTATCGTTCGGGCCGAAGAGGTTGAAGCGCCGTGATACGATGCGATGCAAGTGTAGCAAGACGTTTGGAGGAATACCGTTGGCACTACGGGTTGCTGTCGTCGGATCAGGGCCAGCAGGATCATCCGCTGCTGAAGTCCTTGCAAAGGCAGGTATCGAGACCTACCTTTTTGAGCGCAAACTGGATAATGCAAAGCCTTGTGGTGGAGCGATTCCCCTCTGCATGGTTGATGAGTTTGATTTGCCACCGGAAATTATCGATCGCCGCGTGACAAACATGGAGATGATTTCACCATCGAATCAGGTGGCTGAAATTAAGATTCGCAATGACGGTGAATATATCGGCATGTGCCGCCGTGAAGTCCTTGATGGATTTATGCGCGATCGCGCGGCACGGTTAGGCGCAAAGCTGATCAATGGAACGGTATACAACCTTGATATTCCGACTGGTGAGCGAGAGCCCTACACCATTCACTACAAAGATCACTCTGATGGCAATCAGCAAGGCAACTTCAAGTCTTTAGATGTTGATGTGGTCATTGGAGCGGATGGAGCGAATTCTCGTATTGCCCGAGCCATTGATGCTGGCGACTATAACTATGCGATCGCCTTCCAGGAGCGTATTCGCTTGCCTGAAGATAAAATGGCGCGCTATCAAAATATGGCCGAAATGTATGTCGGTGACGACGTATCCACTGACTTCTACGGCTGGGTTTTTCCAAAATATGACCACGTTGCTGTCGGTACGGGCACGATGAAGGTCAATCAGGCTGACATCAAGAAGCTCCAAGCGGGATTGCGAACTCGCGTGGCTGACAAAATTGAAGGTGGCGAAATTATTAAGGTCGAGGCGCATCCGATTCCTGAGCATCCTCGCCCTCGTCGAGTAGTCGGTCGTGTTGCATTGGTTGGTGATGCAGCAGGAACGGTAACGAAGTCTTCAGGTGAAGGAATTTATTTTGCTGCCAAGTCCGCTCGGATGTGTGCTGAGGCGATCGTCGAGTTTTCTGAGAATGGTGCCCGTATTCCAACGGAGGCTGACCTGAAGGTTTACCTCAAGCGATGGGATAAGAAATATGGCATGACGTATCTCGTACTTGATTTGCTCCAGCGTGTCTTCTACCGCTCCGATGCAACTCGCGAAGCGTTTGTCGAAATGTGTAGCGACTTAGACGTTCAGAAATTGACGTTTGACAGTTACCTTTACAAGACTGTTGTTCCGGCTAATCCAATCACGCAACTTAAGATTACCGCGAAGACAGTTGGCAGCTTGCTAAGAGGCAATGCTCTTGCTCCATAGAGAATAGAGAATTGCTTCAATGTTGGACACTTTTCTCAAGACTGGAGGTGAATCCTGCGGAGCATTGAGAAGATTCTAAGTAAGCCTATCCAGTAAAAAATGAAACACCTCGGTCGATTAAGCCGAGGTGTTTTCATTTAAAGTCGCTTTTCAGAAGTTACACAGTGCTTCATTGAATAATCGGCTCAGCTGTAAAGCCTGCATCTTCAATAATTTTCCGAACATGATCGAGGTTTGCTGTAAACGGATCAAAACAGACCAGAACTTGCTTTTTTCTGGTGTTGATCTGACAGCTCATAATGCCAAAGCTGGCGTGTATAGACTCCTGTAGACAATCAAAGTAGGCGTGCCCCTTCTTATCACACTTAGATAATTGAAGCCATAGCTTCTTCATTGGAGCAGGATTGGTTTGAGTTGGTTTAGGTAAAGTCGGGGAACCGTGGTTCAGCATAGGTAGTGACGTTTATTCTTCTCGATACGCGTAATGCAATGTGACTGGATGATGAGAAAGATAGATGTTCACGCTGATTGATTATGCTCACGCGAGGTACATATGGCGCTGAATGGGGGTTGAGCTTTATACATCGGCGTGAAGCCCTAAGAGGTGAGAATTCGCACTGGTGGGTTTCTTGGGCGATGCAAGGAAACAAGGCTCAATCTCAAATCCGCAGAGCGCCTAGTGAGAGCGCTCGACAGTCTGAAGAAAGACTGAATCCAGTGGCTCAATGGTCGGGCAGGCTCAATAGTGGTAGGGCACGAAGGGGGCCATTATTGAGGATTGGGTAAGATCACCGCAGAATCGTTGCCGGCTAAAACCTGAGAAGATTCAAATCAGACTGCGATGTGCACAGGCATCAATCGCCGTAAAACGCTGATCATCTCCAGCATGATTATTAGGACGTGACAACAAATAAAAGGTTTCAATCCTTGATAGAGGATATCATTTTGTAACGAAAAATTTCGATTTCTTTATTTAAGATGGCTTCATAATGCTGAAAAAACAAGTTAGCGATGATGAGTTGATGTGTTCTTGTTTCACTATGGTGTTGTGTGAATCCTTTGCAAATTCTGAACGGTTGGATGGCCGTCGCCAGCTCCGTTAAGACAAGACGGCCATTCATTTGGCGATAGGCTAGGGAAATGATACTCGGTGTCCTAACCTAGAGGGCTAGAACTACATGTTGCACGCCCATCGAGCACGAAGCGGGACCGTTAACAATAATCCTCATCATTTCCTAAGGTTGGCGTCAGACAGATTTCAGATGACTTCGTCACACTGAATGAGTAATCACCCCACTGATTGCGACCTGTTTAGGATGTGGATCATGAGCACAACTCAACTCAAGCCTCTCATTCAATTTTTGCAAGACGAACTCATGGTTCCTGAGCGTGCTGTTCAAACAGCGCTACGTCATCCTGAGCACTCGACTCAACTCCCGGTTATCCTGTGGCAATATGGCTTGATTTCTCTAGAGCAGCTGAGCGATATTTTTGACTGGCTTGAATTTTCAGAGCCTTCGGCTGTTCATTCGGCAGATTGATAATCTGTAATTGTTCATCAGTCGTATGCTAGCTTCATTTACTCGCCTCAAGAGATTGAGCCGAGCTCATTTACTGGTCAACTCTTTAGACGCAGACCCCGCTTGTTCAAGTATCTCGGTCCCCTTAGACGATGTTTGGGTGCTCTCTAAGATGGATTAGGCAACGTCATGAGATAGTGAAATCGCCAGGTTAGGGCGATCGCCGCAATGCCGAGTCCTGCGGCCAACCCCAGCCAGAGCCCAACCCCTCCCATGCCAAGGGGAAATCCAGCGACGTATCCGGCTGTGAATCCAATACCCCAATAGGCAACGACCCCAATACCCATTGGAATACGAGTGTCTTTAATGCCG
Organism: Cyanobacteria bacterium J06627_8; assembly: GCA_038520475.1. Taxonomy (GTDB): domain Bacteria; phylum Cyanobacteriota; class Cyanobacteriia; order CAKZMO01; family CAKZMO01; genus JBCCWF01. The sequence goes on along the minus strand of JBCBLF010000007.1, from coordinate 30,514 downwards.
CGCAACGCTCCGAGTGCCGTAACCTGGATGCCATCGAAGATCTGAAACATCGCTGCGACGCCAAGGAGCCCGATTGCGATCGCAATCACCTCTTGATTTTGTTGGTCATTGAGATCGAGATAGAAAGAGATAATCAGGCGTGGCAGCGTCATCATTATCACTGCCATGAGTGCCATAAACACCGCACCAATCACAATCCCTACATACCCAGCTCGCCGCGCAGCGAGAGGTTGGCGTTGGCCAATAAACTGGCCAACTCGCACAGTCGTAGCCTGAGAAACGCCTAGCGGAACCATAAAACAAATGGCTGCTGTTTGAAGGGCAATGTTGTGGGCAGCGAGGGTTGATGCCCCAAAATGCCCCGATAAAAATGTCGTCAGACTAAACAATCCGGTTTCAAACAGAGATAATGCTGCAATAGGAAGTCCGATTCTCAAGACCTCCCATAGCAAGTATCCACGGATGATCATCAACCGAGACCATAAGCGATATTGCCGAAATGGCGATCGCCAGAGTACATCCATGCCTAGAGCGATGCTCATGACCCAATAGGACACTGTACTGGCCCATCCCACACCGACTAGGCCAAGGGCAGGAAATCCAAACACTCCATAGATAAAGAGATAGTTTGCGATCGCATTCAGTGCAACTCCCACCACCATGATGACCATCACCGAGCCAGGTCGAAATAGGGCAGACACGAAACTTTTGAGGACGAAGAAGACCAATGCTGGAAAATAACCCAGGGCGATCGCTCGAAGATAGTCCGAAGCCAACCTGACAATCGTTTCGTCTTGGCCCATGGCCCTCAGCAACGGGGCAGAGTGGCACAACACGAGTGTGACTGGGATAGACATCAATAGCGCGATCCATAATCCTTGGACTGTTGCTTGGGTGACACCGTCGGTATTGCCCCGGCCATGAGCTTCAGCTGCAAGTGGACTAACAGCAGATAGCAGGCCGGTATTGATCAGCAACAGAAACATGAATGTGGTAGCCCCCAACCCACCTGCTGCCAGGTATTGACCGCCAAGTTTGCCCATCATGACTGTGTCAACAAACCCATTCATCGACTGGGCAAGTTGGGCACTGGCTAGAGGAATGGCCAATGACAAACAGGCTTTAAGCTCATTACGAAAAGGGTTGAAAGCAGTCATGTTGTGATGTCTTAACACTCGAAATAAGCTTAGCGCTACGCCTGAGTTGATGGCGGGAGAATATCCCTTCTCGAATGACGGCGTATGACGAAGAGCGTTCACTCCATCCGATTGTGTAAGGACTGTAGATGTATAGAACTCAGGCAGTTGAACGTTTTTCGTGGGCGCAGCCCGCAAAAAACGTTTTCAAAACTTAGGTCTTGCCTAAAATGCGTCAGCCCTGACCTACAAGAGTTTCTTGAAGCAAACAACACGTTCGGTTTCTTCAAAACCAAGATGGACGTGCATAGCTTGGCTATCAAGATTGTCGAGCAAAACGTCGGAGGCAAATTCTGTACATCCCTGAGACCGTGCCCATCGTTCAATTTCTGTGCATAAGCGACGGGCTACCCCTTGACGGCGAAACGCAGGGCGAACAAAGATTCCCTCAAGAAATACCACAGGGCTGGTTTCACACCCGTTGACATACTCGTTTCTCAGATAGGCTTCTGCGAAGCCAATGCATTCTTGACTTGCCGACAGACTGTCTGACGATAGATTGTCCGACGATAAAACAATAAAGGCTTTGAATCGCGAGTCAGTCACAAATTTCTCCAACTCCGACTGATGCTCGACTAGGCTGAGCTGTGGCCAGAGCTCGGCCCTCATGTGTAACCAATCGTTATGAGATGGGTCTCGAATCACTTGGATATTCACAATTTTGAATGCATGAATAACTGGATAGTGACAAACGCTTAAGTCAGTAATCCCGTGCGCTCGGGTGGCCAAAATCGGAAAACAGCATGGCCAATCACGTTTTCTTCTGGCAAGAAGCCCCAAATGTGAGAATCATTGCTGTTGTTGCGATTGTCCCCAAACACGAGGTAGTAGTGAGCTGGGACAAGCACAGGCTGCAAGGAATAGTTGATGGGTTCGGCAATGTAGGGTTCAGCGACAGGATGTTGATCGATATAGATTTCTCCCTGCTGAATGCTAATTTCGTGCCCAGGGGTTCCAATGACTCGCTTGATCAAGACATCTTTGTCGCCGTAGCCCATGTCTTGCAACAGCTTGGGCGGGGTGAAAACGATGACATCACCCGTGTGAGGTGCCCGAAACCATTTTGAGACTTTCTCAATTACGAGGCGATCGCCCACTTCTAAGGTCGGCAACATTGAATCAGACGGAATATATCGCGGCTCGGCAACTCCCACCCGAATGAGAAACGCAATGACAAGGGCGATCGCTACGGTTAGCAGATTATCGCGACTCAACAGGGTCTGACGAAACCATCCACTAGTAGCCTCAGACTCGTTGACGACGGGCGCAGGTTCAGATATTTGAGAGTTCTCTGGGTCTGATGAATTGATGGATGGCTGCGAATTGGGAGATGACGAATCAGACGAGGCGGAATCTGATTTGATGGGCTCGGGGGCAGTGTTCGGGTTTTCGTGTAAGGCCATAACAAAGTCTGAACAAGAGTAGCGACGTCAATTGCCGTATCTGACAGTCTATCGGTTCTGTGAAACAGTCGCATCTTACGCATGAGAAGAATTCTCACGATGACTTAGCCTATTGATTTTAAAAGTGTTACACAGCAAGGCTTTCAAAACGGGGATTCACGTATTTTGATGGGGGCTTCGCCCATGAGAGCAAATTTAAGCCCACTGGCTGTCGTCATATCGCTTTAAGCTGTAGTTTTCCTGAATGATTTGTGACATGAATCGTGAGGTCAGTTATTCTGGCAGAGATGTGCGAGAGAAGGAACCACAGATATGAGAGGCTTGAGGCGTTTGGGGTATCTCTTCCTAGGAATACTGCTAGCAGTTGGGTTTGTTATTACCCACCCAATGGTGAAATCGGCTTCAAGCCAGCCCGCTTTGCCTAAGCCTGACACTGAAGCGATTCTTTTAGATGAAGAATTCGAAGGCTTTCCTTCAGATTTTTCGTTTGCCAGCATTACTGAAAATTCCGAGACATCATCAGGATTGTTCACGATTTATCGAAATCCTGATGACGGTAGCGTCTTTCTTAAGCTTCGATCCGACCAGCTGGATACCAACTATCTCTGTGACACGACCTTGTCCTCGGGCTTGGGTGTTCTCTTCTATCAAGGATGGGGGTTAGACTACTTCGTTTTTCAGTTTCAGAAGGTCAATGACACGATTCAGCTCGTTGTGCCTAACCTGCTGTTTCGGGCTGATGCAGATGATCCGCAACGATCTTCGATTGAGCGGTCGTTCAGCAACTCGGCGATCGCCTCACTGCCGATTGTTGACACAAGCCCAGACAGCGGTGACATGCTGATTGATATGAACCAGCTGCTCATTTATGGTTCTGACCTATCAACATTGTCAGCCCGAATGCTGTGGATTTTTGGCGGAAGCGTTTTTCTTCAGCCTGAAGGATCTCTCATCAAAACGGCTACAGCCTTTCCTGAAAACGTTGAATTCGATGTCTCCTACAACTTTGCAGGAGACAGTTTCTTCTCATTTCTTCCCTCAGTACCGGACGGAAGAGCCTTTACGCTCGATGTTCACTACAGCATCTCAGAACTACCGACGAATAATGGTTACCAGCCACGGTTGGCAGATGAGCGAGTTGGCTACTTCATTAGTGCATACCAGAATTTATCCGACACTAGTCAGCGCGAGCCCTTTGTTCGAAACATTACGCGATGGAACTTAGAGAAACAAAATCCTGAGTTAGACAAATCGCGCCCGACCGAACCCATTGTGTTTTGGATTGAAAACACGGTGCCACTGGAATATCGAGATGCAATTCGGGACGGCATTTTGCAATGGAATGAAGCATTTGAAGCCGCAGGCTATATTGACGCCATCGAGGTTCGTCAGATGCCTGATGATGCAGACTGGAGCCCCTCAGATGTGCGCTACAACGTGGTCCGATGGAGCAATTCTCTCTATTCTTTTGCGTTGGGGATTGCTTTTCCTCGCGTTAATCCATTGACGGGAGAAATTCTAAATGCCGATGTGGTGTTGGATGCAAACCTGATTCGATATGTCAGGGACACGGAGGGATTTTTGGCTCAACAGCAGCAGGCATTGGCTCAAGGAACCTCCATGCTGCCCAATCCTCAACTTTGTGACTCACATATTCGAGAACCTTACTTGCAATGGTTGACGCAACACGCCGTTCAGCAAAGTCAGTCTCCTGAACAGGCCAGGATTTTGGAGCGCTTGCAGCAGTTGCGCAACGAAACGCTATTCAGTGATGACACCTGTTTTGGTGTCGGTATGGCCTATCAGAGCGCAATGGCTGCTTTATCGCTAACGACGGTGCAAAATGTGCTGCCGAGCAGTGAGGAAATGGATACGTTCGTCCATCAGTTTATTGCGCACCTCACGGCCCATGAAATTGGCCATACGTTGGGTCTACGACACAACTTTCGGGCTAGCATGATGCTTGAGCCAGACGAGTTGCATGACATGAGTGTGACTCGCGAACGAGGGCTGACTGGTTCGGTCATGGATTACACTGCTGTGAATCTAGCACCTGTTGGAACTGAGCAAGGGGACTACTATTCCACAAAGGTTGGTCCCTATGATAAATGGGCGATCGCCTATGGTTATACGCCTACCCAATCAACCTTGGCGATTGAAGAACGTCGTGAACTAGAGACTATTGCAAGTCGATCGCCAGAGCCTGACCTCGCCTATGCGACTGACTATGATGCATATGACTTAGTGAACACATCGGCAAGTGTATGGGATCTGAGTAACGACCCCCTCCACTACGCACAGCAACAGCTCGACCTGGCAGATACGCTCTGGGAAAAGTTACCCAATCGCTATCCGCTTCCCGGTGAGAGTTACAGTGAGCTGCGCGATCGCTTTGATATGGTACTGAGCCATTATTTCAGTCAGGTCTTTCAAATGACGCGCTATGTTGGTGGACAGGTGTTCAACCGCGATCGCCGAGGTGATCCGGGGGCTCGACCACCGTTTGAGCCGATTGCCCTGGAGCAACAGCGAGAAGCGTTGGACACGATCAGCACCTCGGTCTTCTCACCTGATGCTTTTCAATTTTCGCCTGAACTATTGAGCCAGCTCGCACCTTCACGCTGGTTCCATTGGGGTTCATCTTCTCCCATCTTTCGACTCGATTACCCTGCCTACGAAACGATCGCGTGGATGCAAGGATTAACGCTCAGCAACCTCTTGTCGGCTGAACGCCTGAGTCGAATTCGAGATGCAGAACTGCTCTACCCTGCGGGCGAGACGATAACATTGCCAGAACTCTTTGATACGCTTCATCAAGACATTTGGACTGAAGTTTTAGATCCGTCGTCCGACGATGCGTCGATTTCAAGTGTTCGTCGTGGACTTCAGCGTCAACACCTCAATGTATTGAGCAACATGGCCCTTCGGAATATCGATTCGATTGGCGAGGCAACCAACTTTATGGACTTTATTATTGCTCTTGTCACTCTCGATGCGCCGGATGACGCACGCGTGTTGGCTCGATATCAACTTCGACAGCTCCATGACGAGATTGATCGGACGCTGCGCCGACATGATGATGATATGGACACCATCACTATTGCGTATCTCGAAGATACGCAAGATCGCATTAGCAAGGTGATTGATGCCCCACTCAGAGGTCGATAAGTGTAGCAACCTGAGGCTTTTTGAGTTCGCTCTATGCGCCTAAAAAGCTTGGATGATCGTTGAGCTGGCTACAGCGATACGATCTCTCTCTGGTTAAATGCCATGGCTCTTGCCAACAACCCAATGGCGACGGAAAAACCTTGAAAGCCTTGATTCTTCTAGTTTGAGATAAATTGGGCGTCCGTGCGGGCACGTGCGAGGATGACGCGTCCTTATCCACTGGTCTACCAACTGCTGCATGTCCGCTAGCGACAGGGGCGTTCCATTTCGAATCGCAGTGCGGCAGGCCGTAGCGACGATGGCTGAATCCATATCTCCGCCTTTGCTGAGTTCCATCAGTGCGTCTTTGCAGTCCTCTCGGGCTGCCAGAATGGCTGGTACGGTGCGTGCTGCCCATAACTGTTCGCCAAATGGCTCAATATCAATGTTTAGGCGTTGGAGCTGTTCTTGCTGCGCCGATGACAGTTGACTGAGAATCACTGGCGGTTCCACAGGAATCAACTTCCATTGATCACACAGCTGCTCGTAGAGGATGCGTTCATGAGCAATATGTTGTTCGATCAGCCACATTCCCTCTGGGTGCTCAGCCAAGATATACATCTGATGAACTTGGGCGATCGCCCGAAGCGGAATCGGGGATTGATTGGTCTGAAGGGTATTGATCTGTGAATCATCGATATCTTGGTCAGCATCCGGCTTCAAATTAGAACTGAGTTCTTCGCCCTCTAGCTCTAGCGGTTGATCTTGAGGTCGGTCGATGCTCCCATTGTTTCCTAAGCGATAAACCGTATCAGATTCCGCTGATTTGATCAGCTGGCCTAAGCGACTCGCAAAATAAGAATCTGGCAACTGGGCCTGATGCAGACTTAATAGATGGGCGATCGCCCCTCGTAGGCGCTCTTGCCAAAGCTCTAGTTGATGAAGATAGACCTCTTGTTTCGCAGGCTGCCGATTCCAATCCACGTGATCAATCGGAACGGTGAGATGTGCCACACACACCGGATAGCGATCGCGGACCAGCGTCCTACGAAATGCTCCAATCATTGATTGCTCCAGTTCTGGACACTGAATCATGCGCCCATTAACGGCTACTTTAATCCAGTCAGCCCGTCTTCGATGGCAGCGATCGGGTAATCCTGCCAACAGATAAAGCTGAGAGGATTGTGTCGTCAAGTCAGAGCGTGAGGACGTGTGGTTATTGAGGTCGGCATCATCATCTGACCACGTTTGCATCTGCTCGTGTAAATTCTCAGCCTCAATGTCTCGGACACACTGCGGAAGAATGGTTTTGGCCGTGGCGCCGGGGAAAATCGAAAACCAGTCTCGTTCCCCTTGGGTTACTGTCCAGGTGATATGCGGGTGACACAGAGCAAGAGACTGAACCGTGCGTTGAATCTGTCTCAGTTGTTGAGCAGCAGACGGCATGGCATCTCGACGCTGTGGCCACGAAGCAAAGAGATGAGTCGCAGTCACAATCGTCCCTGGGGCGATCGCTTTGGATTCACAAACCGTCACATCTCCCTGCACATCATACTGAACGTGCCATCCCTCATCGGTGTCGATTTGATAGCTGTTGATTTCAAGTTGTGCCAACTGTGCCAAGCTGTGTAGAGCCTCGCCACGAAATCCAAGACTGTTAATCGCTTTCAGGTCTTGACTGTTCTGGATTTTGCTCGTGGTGTGTGGGCGCGCAGCTTGCCGCAAATCATCAAGACTCATACCATGCCCATTGTCTGCGACACGCACAGCCCATTGAGTCATGTCAACGGCGATCGCCACCCGGGTCGCGTTTGCATCAATGGCATTTTCAGCGAGCTCACGAACCGCCGCCGCAAGGGAATCAATGACTTCCCCTGCACCAATGAGGTGAACTGCGTCGATGGGCAGCGGTTGAATGGTCAACGGCATGATGTCTCTAGTGGCTCCCTGATGGCTGATGCACGGCTCGGACAACGATTACGAAGAATTGGCCTGACCAACATAACAGCCGGTTTTTATGTTCGAATGTAGAATCCTCTCCTCTAAGCTTTCGTTACGCCTGAAGTCGCTGCTCTAGTGTTCCGATATCTAGTACTGCTTCAGTGCCCGCTCGACATCCCGCTTAGTTTGCTTCTGTTTCAATGACTCGCGCTTGTCGTGCAGCTTTTTCCCTCGGCCAAGGGCGATCGTCACCTTGACCCATCCGCGCTTGAGGTACATTTTCAGCGGCACGAGCGTGAGCCCTTTTTGCTCGGTTTTTCCAATTAGCTTGCGAATTTCGTCGCGATGGAGCAACAGCTTACGATTGCGTCGCGGATCATGGTTGAAAAACTGGCTTGTATTTTGACTTGGGGAAATATGGACGTTCTGAAGCCAGACTTCTTCGTCACGAACCTGGGCAAACCCATCTCGCAAATTAACGCGCCCTTCTCGAATTGATTTCACCTCTGTGCCTAAGAGCTCAATCCCAGCTTCATAGGTATCTAAAATCTCGTATTGAAATCGAGCTTTTCTGTTGTCTGCAACGACTTTATATCCCTTGCTACTATCACTCATGGTTCGCACTGACCCGCTCAATTTTCGAAAAAGGATCGCTTATTCTACGACCAGAACCCACTCATGGAGCTCATAATTTACACAGCCTGACTTGACTAACGGATCGTCGGCCACAATGGACTTTGCTTCATCTAGATCAGCCGCTTTGAAGAGCAACATCCCGCCGCCTCGCTCGGCCCAATAGCCGGTCTTTGCTTCATATCCGTTGTCGATGAGAGTACGGACAAACGTCTTATGTTCAGGAACGTACTGGTCAAAGATAGCTTTTTCGACGATACCAGTCTCAATTTTGACAAACCAAGGCATGGGCAACCTGAAGAAAGACAACCAAAGCTTCCATTTTTATCAGCGCTGTAGAAACCTGGGAATTTGGGCAACAGGCTTCGTACCTTACTGTATCTCAATTTCTCTATTCACAACTTGAGTTGGTTCATACCATTTCAGGAAATGGATACACTCAATATTTTTATGGAATCCGCCCCTCGGACAGGTTCCATAAAAATTAAATCATGCACCAATTTGAAGAATGGACATAACGTCAAACCCTCGATCTGGAAAAAATTGTTATTTTTATTGGCCCCCATTTAGAGAGAGCCCTTAAGATCAACATTGCGATTGAGGAGTCATTCACTCTATGACCTTAAAGCCTTCTCAAATTCAGGCAGTTTTAGATGCAAAGCGTGAAGATTTTCAGACGTTTAACCAGAAAGCTCTCGATCACTTAGAGAAATATCGAGCTGCGCTGGATCGACTATCTACGCTGCCCATTGAAACCATTCAAAAAAAGCTCAGCCAATGTTCAGGTGATTGTGGAGCGATCGCCCTAGAGCCCGTCGAAAACCATCAAAACTGTGTGATGGCATCTCAGTTTGATTGGGAGAATCGAGAGCAAAGCTTGGCATGGGTTCGCCAGCGGCTGATGAATATCACTACGTTTGCGGTAGACGGATCTCAGATTTTTCCAGGAAAAGACTTGTCTCTGCCAGTCGCACTGGTTCAGGTGGGGTGGTTTGAGAATCCTCATTTAGAAGTCGGGACCTACGAAAAAGACGTCGAAGTTGATGTCTTGACGCCCAGTGACTTGCAAGTGTCATCTAGTGGCGAACCCGCCGATCGGCGCGTGAACTTCCGCCGATTTGAGATGGAAATTAACCGGCTCATTCGATACATTGAAGCGCACGAAAATCAGCAAGACTGCCTTGTTTTCTTTGATGGTTCCTTCGTCGGAACGTTTGCTGACGCGTTTGACTCTGATCTTCGACAACAATATATCGATTGTTTCTTGGCTCTACTGAATGCGAGTCAGGCATGTCGAGTCCCATTGATTGGGTTCATTGATACGACCTATGCCCGTGATTTGACGGTTATGCTTCAGCATCTTTATCAGCTGCCTGAATGCTCTGCAATTCACGATGCACAGCTCTTGAATCCTTACATGGAGTGGGGCGATCGCACCCCTATTTTTCAGTGCGATCGCTCAGGCATCTTGAAAGAATATGGAAGTCACCAAAATAAGATTGCGTTCACGTACCTCAAGACAACACAGCATAGCTTTCCTGCGCGGGTTGAGATGCCGCTGTGGCTCTATGAAAGTGGTCTCGCAAACCGTGTGATGGACTGGATTAGAGGAGAGGTCATCATCGGTGGCGGATATCCTTACGTGATTGAAACAGCTGACCAAACAGCTGTTCTCCAATCACTCGATCGGCAAGCATTTTTTAAGCTGTTGCAAGAGTGGGCTGATAAAGAAGACATCAAGTTAAGGCTATCTCGAAAGATGGTTAGCAAAGTCCGTCGCCGATAGGCACGACTCCCCTATTGCTATCTGTGGAGGTTTCAATAAGGTGAGGGTTGGTAGAGTTCTGTGATGACGGGTACAGCCTGCTATTACAAGAACTAGGCACTAGCTGTCGGGGGAGTTTTGTACCCTCTGACTATGAAATCTTAGCAATCACCCAGAGAGAGCCACGATCGAATCTGAATATGTTGTTTTGAATCGTTCTTTAGATATTTGAATCATTCCTTAGACAACAACGAGACTGTCTGCAATGATTGTTGATTACACCTAGCCTTGAATATTGGTTGAAGTGACTATGTCTGAAGACGCAACAATCCAAACATGCCCCATATGTGGCGTTAAAATCATGCCCTGTATTGGTGGAGATAAAGTTCTATTTTCAGCTGGTCCGCCTGGAACCCGAGCGAGCCTTCGACAGAAGGTGTGTCAGTATGTCACGAAGAGTGGTTGCATTAATGCTGATTCTGAGTTGCCGTCAATTTAGACGATTGAGCTTGTAAGTGCCCCGCAACCCTGTATTCTTTGACAGTCTTACATCCTACCGCTTACTCATCGAGTGAACATGCAATGTACTTTAGTATAGGGAGATTTGTGGAACTCCTGATTCTCATACAGACAAGAGGGTCAGTGCAGCATACCTGCACTGACCCTCTCTCTTATATGGATAAGTTGTCAAGAGTTTCCTCGATGAACGGTCGCGACTTATCCAAGTACAGGCGTCGGAGTCGTATTGTGCTGATCCGATACAGACGGCAGCATTTCATACTTGACAATATTTGCCAGCTCTTGGAGCTGACTAATGGCTTCTGCGCCTTCTAACTTCATCAGTTCACGGTCATCCCGCATTTCTGTCCACGTGATTCCATAGTCCGAGACTAAGAATCGAATGAGGTGATTCTCTCCCAGGCTAACCATGAAAGATGCACTATTCATTTGATCGCCACATGTGTAGCAAGACGCTAGATATCCGCGGCGCTCCAGAACTATGGCAAGCGCTTGCAAATTCATAACTAAGTCTTGGACAAATTGGCGATGTTTTTCTGCAAGTCGATGAAACATGCGTCGCCTCCTATCGTTACATCTATTGTAAAACCGTTTAAGGATCTCTTAACATTTCATTTCCCTATCTGATGCACTGCTTCACATAAGCAGCTCATGTTTCCGGACAACATATCGAGTCTAGACTCATATCGATTGGTCGCTTAGTTATTCAGGAGGTTGATCATCGTCTCTTCGTATTGGTGTTGAAAAAATGAGATTTGTTGATAGCTGAACAAATTTATTCGTCGCGCTAAATTCTGTCGAATTTAACGTGACGACATCTAATTTAATTCCGATTCAGATTAACTAAGGATTGAGGGCAAGACGGTAGTGCTTAAGACAGTCTCTCAACTGACTCTTGTATCTGCCATCGTTAACCCATCTTAAAGATGCATAATCGCTTGCAGTATATGGCTTTGATGGAAAATGCTTATACCTTGAATTTATCTTATGGTTTCAATTAGACCTGCTTATCTTGCAATTCTAGATGAGCTGTGGGAGGTAGGACGAGCATTGCTAGTCCTACCTCCCACAGCTTAGGCATAAATCCTATAAGAAAGCTACGTTTTTGCTCCTTGAAAAACAGTATCAGGTAGCTAGCTTCAGGACGAGTAGGTTTCCCAAACATCCGTAAGCCAAGACAACACCCGATCGCCCATTGCCGAGAGAGAATAGTCTTGTTCAACCTGTTGGCGACACGCATAGCGATCGATTTGGTCGAGTTGTGCGATCGCCATTGATAGGCCCCCTACATCATCAGGCTCTACTAACCATCCTGTCTTGCCATGTTGGATAATCTCAGCTGGACCGCCTCGTCGATAGGAAATAACTGGAACACCACAGGCCATGGCTTCGATGGCAACGTTGCCAAAGGCTTCAACCCATTTTGGCGTCATGACGAGTCCCTTGCACTGGCCGAGGGCCGCCTGAAGATCGTGCGTTGACAGAAATCCGTTGTAGCAGATGTTGGCGGTTGGATAGGTCTCTTGGATGTCCTGCCAATAGACTACATTTTCAATCGTCCCAAAAATCTGTAGGGTCAATGGGCAACGATGAATTGCGGCGATCGTATCTTCAAGTCCCTTTTCCGGAGATATTCGTCCAATCCAAGCGAGTGACGCCTCTGATGCGGGTGGGCAGTTTGGTTGAAACGTGTAGAGCGATAAGTCCAGCCCATTGCGTAGGCGAGGCCAGCGATCGCTGTTTGCAAATGTTGCCGCCTGGGTATGACTATGTACAGCTAACGTCTCCGGAAATCGAGTATTGACGGTTTCAATGATTGAATCCATCGCATGAGTCAGAGAGCCCATACTGATGAGATGAGCAACTGGACGGTCAAACCAAGGAGTAAGGTAGAAGGGCAGCCAATCGTAAGCGAAATTCACTAACACGTGATAGTCATGTTGAACGCTCCGCGCGTAATCCCACATCTTTGCTATCACCGAATGGTCAGGGATTAGGATTGAGGCTTCTCGCCCTTGATGCTGTACGGTTGTTTGGAGTGTTCCTGGAATTTCAACCACCGTCAGGTGATGAGAGTGCTCATCTAGCACAACTCTGGAGTTGGTTGGTGCGACAATTGTCACTCGGTGCCCTTGACGGATTAGGGCGATCGCAATGTTCGTAATCGTCAGCTCTACGCCGCCCCCCATCCCACTGCCCAGTGGGCCGACCGGAGTTGAGAGAAATAAAAAGTCGAAGGAGGTCGGGATAAAAGACGACATCGGGCAGAAGTTGATTGTTCACTGGCGATACGTACCATATCACCAATCAATTGAAAGTGCAGTCTGCCTACTTCACAAGCATGTGATTGCTCTTCATTCGTGCTGTATCTTTAGCACCATGTCTTAAATGACGCATTCAATCAGTTTGTGGAACCTGCTTATTGGGCAGGCTTCATGGCGATTAAATCATGCACTAGTTCTTTGAATGTGTTAAACGGAGAGACATTGGCGAGTCGTCGCGATATCCTCCACGATTTTCCATGGCTTAAACGCTTGCCACCTACTCTTAGCTCAAGATTGTTATGTCCAGTTTGCCGATTCTCCTCATCATTTTTGTCGTCAGTATTGCGGCTCTTGTCAAAGCGTCAGATGTGTTTACCGACGCAGCTGAAAAACTGGGTTTGGCGATTGGTCTGCCTAAATTTATTGTTGGGGTAACGATTGTCTCGATCGGCACCTCATTACCGGAGTTGATCTCATCTCTGTTTGGAGTCTTTCAAGATGCAACTGAAGTCGTGGTCAGTAATGTTGTCGGGTCTAATATTGCCAACATCTGTTTAGTCGTTGGTATCGCAGCCATTGTCAACAGTAAGAGCCTTCGCATCACCTATAACCTGGTGAGTGTTGATCTCCCCCTATTCATGGGATCGGCCTTCCTACTCGTGCTCATGGCATGGGATCAGCAGTTTTCCAGAGGAGAAGCCCTGTTACTGGTGCTGGGATATATTGTGTACCTTTTCTACATTCTGCAAACCAGTGAAATAGATCCATCGTCCACTGATAGTTCGGTTCAATCGTCGGATGTGACTCACGCAAATAGTTCATCATCTCAGGCAACTCACATGATTAAAGAACTATTGATAGTAATCGTGAGCGGCATCTTTATTTTCTTGGGAGCTCGATATACCATTCAGTCTTTAATTGAAATTTCCGACATTTTGGGCATCGGAAGAGAAGTGATTGCCATTAGTGCTGTTGCACTTGGGACGTCATTACCTGAGTTGCTGGTTACGATTAGTGCAGCGCGAAAGGGGCAGGCTGAAATTGCTATCGGCAATGTCATTGGCTCGAATATTTTCAATATTTTCGTGGTGGTTGGAATTCCGGGGCTGATTGTGCCGCTTCCAGTCCCTGACTCAATCATGGCGCAAGGGATACCAACCTTTGTATCAGCATCCTTACTCATGTTTTTCATTGCTCACGACAATAAAATCACGATTTGGGAAGGCTGGTTGTTTTTGATTCTGTATGCTTGGTTTCTTGGGACGGTCTTCCAGATTCTGTAGATCTGTAGAGTCATTCTTAGGCCTAGGTATTTTCGGGGCGCGATGCCCGACAATATAGCGCTGCGCGCTTAACCCAAACCAGTATTTTTGAGGAAAGTCGCGCAGCGCGCGACTTTCCTCAAAAATTACATGTCCAGACCTGTATGCGTACTGCTGTACCTAGATCTCCTCAGTGATTAGCCACAGTGAAAGATAGGAGTAGACCCAATGGTCTTCCCTACACGATCGGGTCTCCAGGTGTTGGAAGCTCCGGTGTATCAAACAGTACAGTCGTCATATACCGTTCAGCCCAGTCCGAATCAAATGCTCTTTCAAGCACGCGTCGCGTCTTATCATTTTCTTGCTGCTGTAAGCAATATCTGAGCTGCCCTGCTAGTCGTTCGTCTCGGCATTCGGGAGACGGAGGGGTAATACGGGCTCGCTGGCAATGAATTGTTAGAAAATCTCTGACACGTAGAATAAACTGCTCCTCTTCTTCATCGCCGTTGGGTTGAATAAAGAGACAGAAATCGGAAAAAATATCGCCCCAATCAGGCAATGTGCGAGGTTGTGAAAAGTTTATGTTTGAGAGCGATCGCAAATCACGCTGATAGCCAGTCGGTAATGATTGATTAGCGGTTACTGGTGATAAATCGACGATCGCTGCACTGATTCGTCCACGACCCACGACAATGTCAGTCCCAAACATGGGTAAGTTAAACTCTGGCCGAGGAAACATGACACAGTGCAGAATATCAAGCGTCGATCCAACTTTTGCCAATTCCAGATGCATTTTGCGAAACTGAGTAGATTGGAAGCACTGGTTCTCGATGATCAGCTTTTCACCCTCAAGACGACCTTCGACATACCCCAAGTCGTCTGGTAGTGCGTAAGGAGACAGATCAAGAAGTTGACTCCATGTCTCAGTGATTAATGCAGCAAGTCTTTGAATTGAAGGGTAGAGGTGTTGACGAACAGAGGATTGAGTAGAGGTTGTCATACAAACTGGCAAATTGAGCGCAAATAAGAATCGCAGCTTTGGAGTTTCAAGGATACACTAATCAAATTATGGTGTATTCCAGGAAAGCCCTCTCAGTAGATTTTCGAATGGTTAACTGTGAGTAACGGCTTATTCCAACGGTTATGCTACTGTCTTCAGTTTAGTGTCATAGAAAAGTATAGGGCTATGGCTGGTCAAATTCTGGGCGATCGCTACAAAGTTGAAAAACAACTTGGACGTCACTCGGGTCGATGGACGTTGCTAGCAACCGATATCGAAACCGAAACACCAGTCATTCTGAAGATGATTTCGATTGATGACGATTTACACCCCGATACGCTGAAGTTGTTTGAACGAGAAATTGAGATTCTCAAAACCCTTGAACACCCTTCTATTCCACGCTATCTTGACTATTTCGAAATTGATTTGCCAAAGCAAATGAAGGCACTGGTTCTGGTTCAAAACTACATCGAGGGAGTGTCAGTCGATAAATACTTAAAGAAAGGTCGTGTGTTCTCTGAGCAAGAAGTCTGTAAAGTTGCACGAGCGCTCTTAAGAATTCTTATCTATCTCCACAACAACGAGCCATCTATTCTTCATCGAGATATTAAACCGAGTAATATCTTGATTGCGAATACATCAGAACAAAAAGCACAAGTTTGTCTTGTCGATTTTGGCTCAGTTAAGCGCTTGGCGACAAAACCATCAAACACAACCGTGGTGTCAATTGTTGGTGACGAAAACTACATGGCGCCCGAGCTTATGGGTGGACGAGGGTTATTGGTCTCTGATTTGTATAGTCTAGGCATGACATTAGTGAGCTTACTGACAGGGTTACAGCCCGACGAATTTCCTCGGCAGGGGCTCCAGCTCGATATGGCGCAGGTAGAACCCTGTAGTGTTGAACTCAGGGGATGGCTACAGCGCATGACTGAACCTGTTGCTAGTTCTCGATATGCGTCTGCGCAAGAGGCCCTTGATGCTTTGGTGAATATGGCTCAGCCGACGGCGTAATCGTTAAAATCATCGTCTCTTCGTTATGGACTTAAGACGTTTGCAAAGTTATCTGCCAAACACGATTTGGCAATTGTCTCAAACCCCTATTTCTTAAACTTTGCAGTTGTGTTCCAGAACCGACTGAATCGCTGGACTAGCTGAAGGAAGCGACTTTGAGAGAGAGATGAAATTTTTTCTTGAATGCTCTCTTTCTTCTGCTTGAACTGCTGTCGCCTTTGTCGAACACGTTTGATCGTTTTTCTTGTTTTTCGAATCTTTTTCTTGACTGAAGCAACCTCTGATGTGGTTGAGCGATACTGATCATTCGCGAATTGGAACAGGTGATATTCAGCCTTAAAGGAATCTCCAAGTGTATTGACTGATTGATCTAATAATTCGTTGGCAAATTGATAGAGTTCGATATCGAATTGATTGCAGGCTCTAATGCGTTCAAGGTCCTGGTTGTCGATTGTTTCTCGCTTAGGTTTACTCTGATTTTGATTAAAAGGTGCATACAAAATCTGGTTCAAGCCCAACTGGTGTCTGAGGACAAGGAGAGATTCATCAAATCGCTCAGTAATCCCAACACTTAAACATTCAGCCAGATTGGCTTTCGCGACATTGAGCAGGGTTGTGTTGCACTTACCGAATCCAAATTGCTCCGAGAGTGGTCCGGCAATCTGGCGAGTCTGATAATTGTCAGCGTCAAGATAATTGAGTTCTAAAAAATCGTGTAACGTCTCACATCGCTGATGTTCAGGAATGTATCGCTGTGGATTGTGATAGAGAAAATAGTAGAGCGAGATCACTCGACTGATGGGGTCTCTCAGCATCGTGATATAGCGACACGGCTGATTCAATCTGTGATGAAATCCAAACGCCAAGTGACCGTGAATAAATTTCAGCTGATCCCGATTGTCAGGTGGAAGCTGTTCAAAGTCATGGAGCGTTCGTCCTGGTTTGCTGCCGTAATGGAAGGTGTGCTGCCGTGGATAGTGTGGCTTCAGCAATCGAAACAGGCTCGTGCCGCCTGTTTTCATGAGGTGTAAAAAAATTAAAGCCTCTTGGACGTGTAAAACTTTTATTGATGGTTCAGGTTGCGTTTCAAAAGGCTCAGCACCAGGTGATTTCATTATTAGAACAAATTGAACCTATCAGTCTTGAATGTATTCTTGCCCAGAAATCAGGGCTAACTCGGCTCTGACAAACTCACGGCCTAGATAGAGTGCATGATCGAGTCGAGTGACTGGGCAGGGTATGGTCTGCTCAGTGATTGTCATGCCGAGTTCTTTTGCGGTTCGCCCAATAAACACCTGAACGGGTGTTCGTTTGACAGGGCGATTGCAGGGAATTGGCTTACCCGTGTCTGGATCAACCGCAATTCCTCTCTCATTGATGTCATTGCTGTAGAGCGCTGCACAAATCAGATGTCTATCGCGATCGAGATAAATCAAGAAATAGCCTGCGGGATCGAGGTCAATGTGTCGATTAGACAATTCATTGTCTAAGGTCATCATGTCATTGACAAACGATGACGAATGCAGCGACTGATTGCTGGTTGCGGATAAGTTTTCAACGGTGTGTGTCATGGGATCAAACAAAGATTCGAGATATGTAAGACATTAATGATGAGAAAAAGGGTGACGTTCGACGGCGAGCCATAAGGATTGCTTTTCCGATAGTGGGCAAATTGGTGATGACGGTGCATACACTTTCTCTGACGTGGCTGACTGTTAAGACGATTGATGTGCTAAGCAGGTGTCAAGTTTGCCTCAAGTACGGCTGAAGTGATTGTGTCAGTATCTAACTCACGACCAATAATGACGAGCCGCGTCACTTTGGGTTCATCTGGCCGCCATTGTCGATCGTAAAAGGAATCAAAGCGATCGCCCACTCCCTGCACTACGAGCCGCATCATTTTGTTCGGAACAGCGACAAACCCTTTAATTCGATAAATCTCATGGTCGGCAACGAGCTGCTTTAGACGCTTCAGGAGATGTGTTGGGTCGCAGGGTTCATGAAGTGTTACCTCTACAGACCGAATATCGTCGTCATGATCATGCTCATCTTCATGATCATGATGACTTGGACGAGTGTCTAAATTGTCTTCAACAGCTGCATTGAAACCTAACAATACCTCAGGAGAAATGTTGCCTTGATGACAGGGGAATATCTTTACGCTGCTGGGAATTTCAGTTTTTAACCAGGCTTCGACCTGAGAGCGATCATCGTCGGTCATGCGGTCGGTTTTAGTGAGCAGAATCAAATCAGCACAGGACAGCTGATCATGGAAGAGTTCTTCTAGTGGCGTCTCATGATCGAGGCTTGGATCGTCTGCACGCTGCGCATTGAGTGCCGCTTCATCAACAACAAACTGTCCTCTAGCGATCGCCTCTCCGTCAACGACGGTAATGACTCCATCAACTGTGGCAGCTGTGCGAATCTCAGGCCATCGAAACGCCTGAACTAATGGCTTGGGCAACGCGAGTCCTGATGTTTCAACCACGATACAGTCAATGCGATCGCGTCGCTTAAGCAACTCCTGCATTGTTGGTAAAAACTCTTCCTGCACGGTGCAGCAGAGGCATCCATTGGTCAGCTCAAGAATCGTGTTGGGTTCTTCATCCTCAACTTCACACACCTGACAGGATTTGAGGAGATCACCGTCGATTCCGACTTCTCCAAATTCGTTGACAAGAACAGCAATTCGACGGCCTTGATTATGCTGTAATAGATGTCGGATGAGCGTGGTTTTCCCAGCTCCAAGAAAGCCGGTGATGACGGTAACTGGAATTTTATGCATCGGTAGTACGCATCTGTGCCTCGCAGATGGATGAAACAACAAATGACAAGTGGGCATTCTGACTGAGGAGAATTAGTGTCAACCCTGGTTTTGATTGAGTCTCAACTTTGATCAGCTGAGCTATGCGTCAGTACGCACAAGTGCCCAAGGTGGATGTTTCAAACGTTTCTCCAACACAGTTGCGGGACAGCGCCAGATTTTCACTGGTCTTTCCCCAACATTGCTCTCAACGCAATGCATCTAGCAGCTAAGCGTTGCTAGATCTAGCCATCACGGCACTGTCCGTCACAGTTCACCATTCACGGACATTAATACCGTCTAACCACATTAGCAGGCTTTGTTAAACTTCTGATAATCGTTTCAAAACCTCACATGGAGCATCTATCTCCCTCCCGGCGATACGCGATTCTCGGCACTGGGGCAATTGGCGGCTACTATGGCGCTTGCCTTCAGCAGGGCGGGTGCGACGTTCATTTTTTAGCGCGAAGTGACTATGACCATATTCGCACCCATGGCTTGCAGGTAGATTCACCGGATGGAGGCTTTACTCTCCCATCGGTTCAGGTCTACGCGTCCGTTGATCACATGCCAAGATGTGATGTAGTTGTCGTTGCCCTTAAAACGACCCAAAATCATTTCCTTGAGACGCTGTTGCCTCCACTCCTCACTGCCGAAAGTACCGTGCTGCTATTGCAAAACGGACTTGATGTTGAAGTGCACGTTGCTGATCTTGTGGGCGATCGCCGTCGGGTTATGGGAGGGCTGTGCTTTATTTGCTCGAATAAAGTTGGCCCCGGTCACATTCAACATCTCGACTATAAGGCGATCGCAATTGGTGAATATGTTCAAAACTATGCTCCGGCTGGCATCAGTGATGAGTTAGAGGCGATTGCCCAGGACTTCGAAGCTGCTGGTATTCCAATTATTCGAGCCGATGATTTGCTGCGAGCTCGATGGAAAAAATTATTGTGGAATATTCCATTCAATGGGCTATCGGTGATCCTCAATGCCACCACCGACCAAATGATTCATCATCCAGAGGCCCGACAGTTATCTGAAGACCTCATTGACGAAGTGCGAGCGATCGCCGCTGCATATGATCGAGTGATTGACGATCACGACGTTGACAAAATGCTGGCTGATACAGAGACGATGAAACCCTATCGAACCAGTATGAAACTCGACTTTGAGCATCAACGAGAAATGGAAGTCGATGCTATCTTTGGAAACCCTTTGAAAGCAGCAAAGTTGAAAGGAATTCCAACGCCAAAATTGGAAGCCTTGTATCAACAGCTCACGTTTCTCAACCAAATCCACTCTCGTTCAGATTAGGGCTCAGACGGGGAAAGCCCCTAGAGGGGCTTTCCATTATTTGCCTCACGGTCATGTGATCGCACAACCGTTTAACGAATATGGTGTGGAAATCTGCACCTAAGTAGAATCAATTGTTTATTTGAGAGCCTTGCGGAGCAAGGCTCTCAAATAAACAATTGATTCTACTTAGGTGCATAGTGCTATGTCACGATGAGCGATCGCTTACCGTAACCCCTAAGATTCGGGTGGGGGTGAGACCTCAGGCGATTCAGATTCAGTATCCTTAGATTCTGCAGATTCCGTCTCAGATGCTGCTTTCTGGGCCTCGCGCTCGTCACGCTTCTTTCGATCGGCCTGCAACATATCATTTAGGACTGCTTGCGCCTGAGTCATTTTTTCAAGATTCAGCTGATAATTTTCAGCATCTTTCAAAAGCTTATCTTCAGGAAGTGGGAGGTTTGATGCCAATGTCTCAAGTACGCCTTCTCGCTGTTCTTTGTCGGCAACGAGGTCAGCATCAATGGTCTCAAGCAGCGTGTAGAGACCGATCCCGAATAAACGGCTGTACTTGAACGAATCTGCTTCTGAGATATGGCGAACTAGTGACTTGAGTGTCCCTTCTTGAGAATCATCTGCCAACGAAAGAATTGAGAGCATCGACTCTTTTGTTAATTGAGAGACCTCAGCTTTGAGTTGTTCAGCATCATTTCGATACTGCTGAGGGTCTGATTCAATTGAACGGCACAATGCTTGAAAAATAGACTCTTTATCTTTCTCAGGCCGATAACCCTGCATAAACCGCTCGAACGTTGTCATTATGCCGAGCGCATAGATAGCGTCGTATGAAAAATCTACGTTAACAGATAGCAAGTGCATCTCAACGATTAATTCCTCCACAATACGGCGATAAATGGAGGAAATCGGACGAGAATGAAGCTTATAGAATTGACGCTTTGTGTCAGAAACCGTGCGAACGTTACTCACTGAGAAACCGTTAGAATCATTGCTTCACTATTCTCGCGTGTCGTTGACGGTTTGCCAAGGTCGATAGATTACGCAGGACTTGCAATGGGTTGATTCAACGCGTCTGATTCCGACTCAAACATTTCAAAAACAGAGTCCATCATGGTGACTTCGAAGACCAGACGAGCTTCTGGATGAACACTGGCAATACGAAACGAACCGTTTTTCTTGTCTGCATCTCGCATGCCGGCAACTAACGCCGTCAATCCAGAGCTATCAACAAAGCTGACTTCACTCAAGTTGACAACAACGTGCGGACTCACTGTAGAAATGCATTCTTGCAGCTTCAGCCGAAATTGCCATGCTGTAGCAATATCAAGCCGCCCTGCTGGTCTTAAGACAACAACAGAGCGATGATCAGGCGTTGTGAACAATTCTTGATCCATCACGAGTCCCAGAGGTGGTATTGAAGATAAACGTGCCGACTTAGACAACTGAGCTAATCTGGCTTCCTCCCGTAGCTTAACCCATCAAAATTCGGAGCTGCTACGGTCATATGCTCATCATTACCGAAACATAATACGTTCTAACGTACGTTCATCATTATTCAATGTATAGCGTCTACAAATGCGTTAAACGCGATGCTGAAAGGGCGCTGCGCCTTTTAAAACATCGTGTTTAACGCAGTTGTACACCCACTATATGAGCAGAATGAAGCCAAGATTCAGTATGTGAATAAGATGAAGCAAACAATCCAGGGAACCAGCGGTCAAGAGTATTGACCACTACATTTCAGATGTCTAATGGTCCATGTCTACAGACTTGGTAATCATACAGACACACGATCCATCAATCTAAAATCTAAGACACTCTATCTTCTTCATTCACGATTACCCACCAACCGGATTAATTAAGGCTTTTTTTGAACCGGGTGTTTGATTTTTATTTTCTAAGTTTTTAATAGACTCAATCCTTGAGTCGAGGGGCATAATGCTGACGTCCTCATGGCTAAGCATCTGACCAGTTCACCCAGTCTTGAGGCTTCAAGAAGACGTCATAGAGTTTCGCCTCGTGACTCCCAAGTTCAGGTTCATACCCATATTCCCAACGGACAAGGGGCGGCAATGACATCAAAATCGATTCGGTGCGGCCATTGGTCTGAAGACCGAAAATCGTTCCTCGGTCGTACACCAAGTTGAACTCCACATATCGTCCTCGACGATAAAGCTGAAAATTGCGCTCGCGATCGCCATATTCCACCCCGTTGCGGCGCTCAATAATCGGCACATAAGCCGGTAGAAACGCATCTCCACAGTCCTGTGCGAATGCGAAGATTGACTCCCAACTCCGTGGCGGAACATCGCCAATTTCATCACTGTGTGCTGCGGCCTTACCCGACGCATGGGGACCTCGGTAGAGTCGACCTAACCCGTCTTGGTAATCAAAGAAAATGCCTCCAACACCCCGTGTTTCTTTCCGGTGCTTGAGGTAGAAGTATTCATCACACCAATGCTTAAAAACGGGGTAGTACTCTGGATGGTGCTGATCACACACCGACTTTAACGTGCGATGAAACTGAGCCGCATCTTCTTCAAAGGGATAGTAGGGAGTTAGATCAATGCCGCCGCCAAACCACCAGACTGGCCCCGCCTCGAAATAGCGATAGTTGAGATGCACCGTCGGCACATACGGATTTCTGGGATGCAGCACCATCGACGTACCGGTGGCATAGAATCGATGCCCTTCTGCCTCTGGACGCTGAGCCAGAATTGAGGGAGGGAGGCGATCGCCCCAGACTTCCGAGAAATTAACGCCGCCTTGCTCAAGAATGGTGCCCTGTTTCATGACGCGAGACCGCCCGCCGCCACCTTCAGGACGCTCCCAACTGTCTTCATGAAACTCATTCTGCCCATCTAATTCCTCAAGCTTGTGGCAAATGCTGTCTTGTAAGCGCTTCATAAATTCACTGATGCGCTCCTTAGAGTCAGATGGAGGAGTCGGTGCTTGAGTTGAGGATGTGTGAGCTGCTGACTGTACCATGAGTTTTTGGGAGTTCCCTAACTGAATAATCTAAATGAGCGTTGAGCGTTAAGTGTTGGACGGCTAAGCGATCGCCCATATCTAAAACTGGGATCTTCTAAAATCCGGATCTAGGCTATCTTGAATCGCTGATTTAATAAGAAAAACACGGGAAATGTAATGTTTGTGTCATCTCGCGATTTAGCGCTGGAGATGTCGATCGGTAAGGCTTAACGCCTCTCATAAATTTCCCTTGATTAACGGGAAAATAGGACTAAGCTGGACCCATGTGATGATCAACACCCCAATAGCTGAATGAAGACGATTTCCTTCTGAAGGCTTAATTTCGTTCCAAGAACCGATGGCTGTGATAAGAATTGTTAACTTTTGTTGCTAATATAGGTATGACTATATTGATGTGATTTCTTTTTCTCTATGGCTCCTCGCCTTCCTCTGATTGTTTCACGGCAACTATTGTCAAGCCTAAACACTCGCATCAGCCTTTATCACGCTGAACGGATACCGCGAGATAAAACGTTTATCGTAGTCAGCAATCATCGGAGCTTTATGGACCCGATGCTGTTGATGGTGGCTCTCAATCAGTGCATTCGTTTTGCCTGCCACCAATACATGGCGCAAGTTCCTGTCCTTAAAGAAGTTGTGCGCCATATGGGTGCGTTTGCATTAGAAGCCAGTGAAGGAAATCCTCGAAGCCGCTACGACACGCTGTTTGATTATGCGTCGCAACTGCTATCGGCTGGTGATACGGTTGGTATTTTCCCCGAAGGTGCAAAGCCGATGGTGCATCACACAACGCCAGACACCATGGGCTCCTTTCATCGAGGATTTGCTCATCTCCTCTTGCGATCGCCGCTTCCGGAGATCACGCTGTTGCCTGTGGCGATCGCCTCTCAGCATGAGTCCAATCATCCTGGCTTTCCAGTGCGTTTGCTTCACTGGTTTGATCCGTCGGAACCATTGTTTGACCACAACGGATTACATCCGATGGTGGTCTATCATAACGTTAACGTCATGGTGGGTGCCCCTATTACCATCACAGCAAAAGAAAAGCAGGAGTATCGAGGGCGAAAAGGCGCAGTCATGAGCCGCCACTTGACCCAACGGTGCTATGGCGAAGTCAGTCGCCTATTAGAACAGGGCTTGAGTGTCTAAAGCGCAGCGGGTCTTGACTCGGCTGATTGAACGGCATGTATCACGCCTATCTGCACGGTTTAGTTGACGCACTCGTTCAGGACTCTCATCGCAATGACCGTTGGTTCCCCTTTTTCTGAGTCTCTACCGCTGTTGTCTCCAGCCGGACAACAGCCTGGTAAGCCCTTGTTTTTGTTTTTGCCAGGAATGGACGGTAGCGGAAACTTGTTGGGTACTCAACTTAGTGGGCTTAGACAGTCAGCAGATGTTCGATGTGCGACGCTGCCAGCCTATGGGAGTCAGTCGTGGCAATCCCTTTCTGAGCAGACTATTGGTGCGATTCACAATGAACACAAACAGTTTGGACAGAGAAAGGTTTATCTGTGTGGAGAATCATTTGGAGCATGCTTAGCCTTACAGGTCGTCATGCGGGCTCCAGAACTCATTGATCGACTGATTCTCGTCAATTCAGCGTCGGCGTTTCGTGAATTTCAGCTCGCAGAGCTAGCGGCCAACATAATCAAACGTCTCCCCGATATGTCGTATCCTTTGGCATGCAGCATCTTACTGCCATTCCTAGCTAATTTGGACCGTGTTGAGTCCCATAATTCACAAGCCCTGTTAAGTGCCATGCAGGCGGTTGGGTATGCTGTTGCAGCCCAGCGAATTGAGCTCCTGAATCAGTTTGAGATATTGGATAAGGATTACCGAGCTATTGTCCAGCCTACGCTCATCATTTCAGGTGGACGCGATCGCCTTCTCCCCTCAGATAAAGAAGCGACGCGACTGGGTTCTCTCATCCCGAATGCTTCCGTGCATCGATTACCCTACAGCGGACACACGTGTTTGCTAGAGCGAGACATCCATTTAAAGTCGATTCTAGCTGAGCATCACTTTGACCTCATTACGACTGAAGAACTCTCGTCAGGACTTGAAGAGTTGGCATAGCTCGACTACTTTAATTTGCATCATCATGGTTGCCTCAGCTCCAAGCTTGAGGCTCGCTTCTAAATCTCGAAGAATAAACAGACTGCTTTTCAGCGATTCTAATGGAAAGGGCTGCACCTCTTTTTTTAGAAAGTAAATTCGTTTTGGATTCGAGACCTCAGCGGCTTTCGCGATCGCCTTGTCATCTCGTTCTCGTTCCTCAATCATGAGCTTGACCCACAGCCAGGTTCGAAATTGCCCAATTAAGGTCGCGACGATCCTCAACGCGGGTTCATTTCGGTTGAATAAATCCTGGACTAATGTCAATGCTGTTCCCGTATCCCCACCGCGAATGGCTGCGGCAAGTTTCAGGCTATTTTGCGTTGATGTGGTCACTAGGGTGGCGATCGCCTCTGCGTCAATGGAGCCCTGACTCCCTTCGGCATAGAGCTTTAGCTTTTCGAGTTCTGTATAGAGCTGCCGTGTGTCATTGCCAATGGCCTCAGCTAGTAGTTCAGCAGCTGAATTTGAAATTGAGACGTCGAGATCCTTCGCAGTCTGTTTGACCTGTTTAATCAATAAATCGGTTTTCCACGGTGAAATCGATGCAAACTCTTGAACATCGGCATGTTTTTGCAAAAATTTCGTGGACTTGAGCCGACCATCGGGTTTCTGTGCGCTTGTCAACAAAAGTATTGTTGTGTCTGGAAGAACGGGTAATGTGCGCTGTAGTTCGCCCAATTCGTTATCTGAGCAGCTTTGTCCGACACTGGTGTTCGCGAGCCACACGAGTCGGCGACCCATCCCAAATGGCGGAGTCATGGCCTGATTGAGGGCGTGGATGACAGCATCTGAGTGATCGGGAGAAATTTTGTCATAATTGAAGCTCTCCCAACCAGGCTCAAGGGTGCGATCGCGCAGGCGTTGGATCGCACGGTTCATTGAAAAATCGTCATCTCCCCAATAGAAGAAAACCGGCACCGATGCCCTCCTTCGTGGCTGAAGTTTTTCACTCGTCAAGATGGTTTGAGTGACGCATGTTTGTGGGTGGTCGTACGTGGCATCTTTGCGCAATCAAGCCGTCCACAAAAGATAGCAGACATGCCTGAGCCCTGAATCGTGATTACGTCAGGTTGCAGATCAGATGAACTTATAAAAAACTAGAATAAACTCAAGATGCGTCATTTTTCGTCAGGCGTTATTTCATGACTACCACTCTTGCAGGCATCATTGCCTTTTTGGTCATTGGCTACATTGTTGGTTCCATCAAAATTATCAACGAGGGCTACCAGGCCATTGTTGAACGCCTGGGGCAGTTTTTGCGGACGCTGGAACCTGGAATTCACTTCATCATCCCGATTGTGGATCAGATCGTTTGGGTTCAGACCACACGAGAGCAGATGCTTGACTTCCCACCTCAGGACGCGATTACGAATGACAACATCAACCTGAAAATTGACGCAATTGTCTATTGGCGAATTCTAGAAATTCGACACAGTTATTACAACATTGAGAACCTAGAAGAAGGTCTAACTGCGCTGGTCATCACGAGTTTGCGATCGCTCATCGGCCAGATGAAATTAGAAGAAACCTATTCATCCCGTGCAGACATCAACCGATTTCTCTTACAACAGCTAGACGAAGCAACGGCAACCTGGGGAGTAAA
Source organism: Cyanobacteria bacterium J06627_8 (assembly GCA_038520475.1). Taxonomy (GTDB): domain Bacteria; phylum Cyanobacteriota; class Cyanobacteriia; order CAKZMO01; family CAKZMO01; genus JBCCWF01. The sequence goes on along the minus strand of JBCBLF010000007.1, from coordinate 3,544 downwards.
AGTGACGCGTGTCGAAGTTCAAAACATTATTCTTCCTCAGCGTGTGCAGGAATCGCTAGAGCGGGAACGAGCCGCCGAGAGTGAGAAACGAGCGGCAATCACCACCGCAGAAGGTAAGCGACAAGCTGCCATTGAAGAAGCCCAGGGAACTGTGCAGTCGGCTCGAATGATTGCAGACGTATTGGGAGATGGTGTGTCGGCTCAAGACGTATTGAAGTATCTCATTGCACGACAATATGTTGACGCCAACTTTAAGCTGGGGCAGAGTGAAAACTCTAAGATTCTCTTTGTGAATCCAAAAGCATTGACCGAGGAAATGGTTGACCTGATGGGCGACGACTAGCCTACTAATATCAAATCCGGAGGTACAAACTAGGGTTGACTTTTGGAGTTTCCAAGCCAATTGGGTACAAGGCCCCTCAGTTCTTGTGCACGACTTAGCAACGTTGGCGAAGAAATGAGCGCGCCTCTATTTCTTCGTTATGGATTCGAAACGTTTACCCAGTTATCTCTTTTATGGTCCATAGGCTCGCTGTCTTGGCCTGACGAGACTGGCGAGGACGATACAACCGTTTCGTTGAAAGGACGGCATAATACTCATCTCGATATTCTTCAACGAGGCGCGGACAGGAACGCTCAAGCGAATCGCTCGGAACAACAATATGAGTAATGTTGTATGGTTTCAATTCGTTCCGCAACATGCCACATTGTCCGACCCCTCGCTTACGGTAGAACTCATCTCCAAGCTCGACACGCTGATTCCATTCGACGACTTCAACATCTTTATAGGGATGCGTTTTTCGATTGATGAAAATTGGAGCCCCGGTGTATAGCCGAAATTTTCGCAGCTCTTTTTCATTTGGCCGCAATAAATACAAATCGTCAGCCTGTTTCGTGGCTTTTACATGTTCCATCATGCCAAAGGTTCCATCTGCTTTCTGGACCTTCTGGAACTGTTCAACCCCGCCGACAATCACCATGCTGAGAATAATTCCAAAACTGATGCGGGCAATGAGTAATGAGCGCTGCCTTACCCAAGTCGGATAGCGGTTCGCAAGAGTTGTAATGAACTGTGCAATGAGAATGCTCGTGGCAACAGGCACGAGGAAAACTGAAATTCGCCAGGGTGCAATAAATGCTACAAAGTCATTGTTAATGAATACTTGCACCACTGTTAGAGCCACCGCTGCGATAAAGGGGCCAATGAGAATGTAGAACAACCGAGTTCGCCACACACAATACAGGGCGATCGCCACCAAAATCGTTTGCACATACGCTTGTCCGTCTTCAAGCCACAACACTGGGATGGAGTGATGGGGAATTCGCTGGTTGACGATAATTGATGCAGCCTGCTGAGTGAGTTCTGGGGTGGTGTCTTGGAACGTGAAGTACATATAGGCAAATACTGGAAAAATCAGGATGCCTGATACGATCCCAACCCATAGCGAGCGGGTCCATTGTCTTTCTTGAAACGCTAAGATGCCCATGTAGGAAAGCGTCAGTGCCGCTACGCTGGGGAAATAAGCGGGATGGAAACTGCCTGCGATCGCCAAACAGGCGACTGCCCAGTAAGGCCGATCTTTCAGAAAGGCATAGATTGAAATGAGTAGAAAAACACCAAAATTGCTGGGTTGAAAGACTGGGCCCAGGATGTATTGCTCTGCAACGCCATAATGCAGATGTTCGTCTAGCTCAAAATCGAAAATCTCGATATCAAGGGTGTGAAACAACAACAGTAGCGCAAAGAATAGCAGCAATCGAGTCTGATATCGACGCAGCGGGAAAACTTCAGCCACAATGGCCGTCAGACTATAAACGTAAGCCCCAAAAATCAAGATGTAGAACAGGTAGAATCCGTATTCGGGGTGAATCAACTGGTAGGTCCACTGCACCAGAGTCGTGAATGCAGGAAGTGGATCAATCGTATTGGCAGTCCAGTCATTGCTTAAGAAGCCATACCCTGCGTTAGCTAATCCCTGGAGATATTTGGTGTTTTGATTCTCAGAGGAATAATAGATGGGGTCTTGGGTGTATGCGATGCCAAACAGAAGAGAAACCCCGATAAATTGGGCGATCGCTCCTAACCGCTTTCCAATGTTTCGTTTTTCAAGGGGAATTGGCTGTCTTTTTACCTCGGTATCCATTCCTATCACCACACGCATTTGCGATGAGTCATGTAAGGTAGGACTTTTTTCAAGGCCACGCGCCACGTGGCCTTGAAAAAAGTCCTACCCCATGGGGTTTGCCGTACCAATTCGAAGCAATTGGAGTAACATCACCCATCGCAAGAAAACAATGCTACTGATCCTACAGGTTAGAGGAAGCAATCGGTCAGTCGATGAGTCAGATTGTTTTCTCATCAACGGGCCAAGACAACGTCCCTGCATTTGCGTCTAAGCAGGCGATGATGCCGACGGGTAAGCACGCATTTACCCCGTCATGGCCAAAGGGAAGATTCGCCACGATAGGAATGCCTAAATCCATTAGGCGATCGCGCAGTACCGCTTCAACGGCAAAACTGGGCACATTCTCCGGTGGATCACAGTGACTAAATCGCCCAAGCGCAATGCCTGAAACTTTTTCAAGCAGGCCCATCATCCGCCAGTGTGTCAACATCCGATCAATCCGATACGGCGCTTCTGAAATATCCTCAAAAGCCAGAATGACATTGTCCAGTAGAGGTTGGTGCGGTGTGCCCAGCAAGTGAGTGGCAACCGTGAGATTGGCTGGAAAGAGGGGAGCGATCGCCCGTCCTTGAGTCCAGCTCATCCCGTTGAGGGGTTCTAACGAGCCTCCTTCTACCCAGCTCCAGAGTCGCTTAAGGGACCAATCGGGTTCTTGAGTCAGGGTAGTGAGCAGTGGTCCATGAACCCCAGAAACACTTTGCAGCGCCAGGCTCCATAACAGGCTCGTAATATCTGAGAAACCAATTATCCATTTGGGAGATTCCTGTAACGAGCGAGGCCATGCCCATTCTTCCAGTAGCCGTGCTCCCCCATAACCTCCCCTAGAGCATAAGATGCCTTTGCAGTCAGGATTGTTCAGTGCACGGTTGATTTGGTCGCGCCGTTGCTTGTCGGTCCCTGCCAAGTAGCCCCAGCGCCCATCATGTCCCGGTACACAGTCCACGCGATACCCACGCGATCGCCACACGTCGATGCCAGCTAAAAACCTTTCTCGTTCACGTAGCGTGCCGCTCGGTGACACGACTTCTAGCAAATCACCTGGTTGCAGCGGCGGGGGAAGGCGATATCTAGGCACTGACACAAACTCCTGAACATGTTGCATGGTCAAGTCAACCCCAACTTTTTTGGAGAAGTTACGCGGCACGCGGCTTCTCCAAAAAATGTCCTAACGATACTAGCGAAACTAGCTATAAATTTCCTTAGCATCGTAGAACAACCCTGCCCTGTCCCCATGGCGTTGGCATGGTGGGCAGTGATGGTTGCAGCCGTTCGACTGATTGAATTCTAATGACTAAGCGACACACTCGAAAACTCAGCTTGAAGCATTTTCAATGTGTCCAAAACAGCTCCACTGGTCA
>JBCBLF010000079.1:0-18934 GCA_038520475.1 Cyanobacteria bacterium J06627_8 | reverse complement strand
CAACTGAAACGTTTCCACGCCTGTGGGTCTAGCTCATCCACAGGCGTACAACCTGTTCAAGAGAGTTATTGTTGATCATAATCGGCAATTGGGAATGTCATATTTCTGTTATATTCTCCGCTCACACTAGAAAGATGTAGGTTCGATTTGCTCGAATGTGGGATATCCCCATGATTATCCTGTTAGTTGAAGATGACCCAGCCCAACTCCGACCGTTGTGCATCGCCCTTTCTGAATCAGGACATTTAGTCGATGGCGTCGAAAATTCACAAGATGCCCAGTGGTTGATGAGTCAAAAAGACTACGACCTACTGATTTTAGACTGGATGCTGCCTGTGGTCAGCGGGGTGTCCTTATGTCAGCAGTACCGCGCTCAAGGAAAAATCGCACCCGTGTTGATGTTGACTGCAAAGGATACAACGACCGATAAGGTGACGGGATTGGATGCAGGAGCCGATGACTATTTGATTAAGCCTGTAGATATTCCAGAACTGCTTGCTCGCGTACGGGCACTGGGACGGCGATCGCCTCAATGGCATGGTGATCTTCTAAGGTTAGGAGACTTACACCTCCATTTATCAACCCTAACGTTGGAACGCCAGCAAACCAGCATTCGCCTGTCGAGTCGAGAATTTCACCTGATGGAGTATTTGATGCGGCGATCGGGCCAAGTGATTACCCGCGACAATATTGAGCAAACGCTATGGACATGGGATACGGAGCCCGAGAGTAATGCAGTGACAGCGCTAATTTGGCGGTTGCGCCAGCGGTTAGATGAGTTGGATGCCAAAAGCTGGTTGGAGACCGTTTACGGGATGGGCTATCGTCTCACTGTTCCTGAAAACATATCGTAGAGGGCCTCACCAAATCACAATGTTTAATCGCAGCCGACTGAATCTGGCTTACTGGTTTGCCCTTTCGATGGGCAGCATCTTGATTGTGTTCACCGGTGTCGTCTATTCGCTCGAAGCTGAAGATAGACTCCGAGCCTTTGATGACGAGCTATATCGGGCAATCAAAAGCACTGACAATCAAACTGCCTATCGTCCAGAGCAAGGAGACTGGGTTTTAGATGTAGAGAAGGGTGCAATGCTCGTTGGTGACAATGCGCCTGCCCCGCGAAACAATCTCATCTATGTCCGATGGTATGACCTCAATGGGCAGCTCATTCAGTTTGTCGGCTCTATCCCCAACCATCAGTCCACGGTGGTTTCGAAAAATCGCTTTCAGACCATTCACACAAATAGCACGGCAGATGACGGTACGTCAGCGCATCAGATGCTCCGTCAACTCACGATTCCAGTTCAATACAACAACCGCATTGTTGGATATATTCAAGCCGCTACTCCCTTAGAACCGCTGCGAACCGATCTCAACCGAGCACTGGTGAGTTTGACGCTGGGTGTTCCTGTCACGCTGGGGATTATTGGCCTAACCGGATGGATTTTAGGCGGCATTGCGATGCAACCCATCCGTCAATCTTATGATCGCCTGCAGCGCTTCACTGCGGACGCTTCTCACGAATTACGAAATCCACTCGCGGCCATCCTCAGCAACGCTCAAGTCGCACTTATTCCCAATATGCAACCCAGTTCTCAAACGGAGTGTGTCAAAGAGATTGAAACCGCAGCCAAGGCCATGAGTGAGCTAATCGACAATCTCTTATTTTTAGCTCGCCATGAGGGATCTGCCACTGGAGCAGCACTTGGCGAGCACATGAATATCCAAGAACTGCTCAAACCGCTAGTCGAGTACGGAACGGCTCAGGCCTTCCGGCAAAAGCGCACATTCATTCACCAAATACCACAACACAATGCCGTAGTGAACACCAACTCACAGCTTCTACGCCGAGCATTGACGAATCTTTTGGACAATGCCTTCAAATACACCAAAGACAGTGGCACAGTCCAGCTTCGCGTTCATATTCACACGAATGAGGTGATGATTCAGGTTGAAGATGATGGTGTTGGCATTCCAGAAGCGGACCTGCCCCAAATTTTTGAGCGGTTTTATCGTGTTGATGCAGCGCGATCGCGTCACACCGGTGGGTTTGGACTAGGGCTGGCGATCGCCCAACAGATCGTGCGGGTCCACAGTGGGCAGCTCACAGCAACAAGCACGGTAGGACATGGCAGCACCTTTCAAATTCAACTTCCGTTACATAAATCAGCCGAGCGATTAGCTAAAAAGCCAAGGGAGCTTGGCATTGACCCGAATTCGGCCTAATGATTCAGCTTGTATGGCAATCCGCAAATAGGTTAGAACATTTATTTTCAGGAAAGCCTCGCGACGCGAGGCTTTCCTGAAAAGAATGGATTTAATTTAGCGCGTAGCGCTATGGCGGCTTGCAACTGCATGCCATATAGAATCGACAGCGTGGGGCGCACTAATCAATACGTACAGCATGTACAGCGGCTATTCTTCGTGATTAGCCTTCAACCGGTTCAAGCCGAATGAGTCGTCCATTAGGTTCATCGGTCAATACATAGATCAGGCCATCTGGACCTTGGCGCACATCTCGCACCCGTTGACCAATGACAATCGGCTCCTCATTCACAACGTTACCCGACGCATCAACCTCAATCCGACGAATATCTTGGGACACCAGTCCACCAGCAAATAGATCACCTTGCCACTCTGGGAAAAAATCGCCGGTGTAGATGGCTAGCCCCGATGGAGCAATTGACGGCGTCCATATGACCTTGGGATCTACCATGCCCGGAAGTGATGTTTCTGGCGAAATCAGTCCACCTGAATATTCCCGACTGTGGGTCGCCACAGGCCATCCGTAGTTTTCACCGGCCTCAACTTGATTCACTTCGTCACCCCCACGAGCCCCATGATCCGTCACCCAAACCTGATTGGTGGTGGGGTCATAGGCCAGTCCCTGAATATTACGATGCCCGTAGCTCCAAACTTCTGGTGCAGCCCCAGCCTCATTGACAAAGGGATTATCTGAAGGAATCGAACCATCATCGTTAATGCGAATCACCTTACCGAAATGACTCGCAGTGTTCTGCGCCTGTTGACGAATGAGTTCTCCTTCGAGCTCGATTGGCGGGTTGCCGCCATCTCCAATGGATGCTAGCAACGTCCCGTCAGGCAACCAAACGAGACGGGCGCCAAAGTGCTGGGCTCTTGACTTGGTTTGGGATACTTCAAAAATGACCTGCCAATCGTTCAGAGCACTGCCATCAAATGTCGCTCGGGCGATGCGAGTACGATTCGCTGAAATCGTCCCGTGGGAGTAGGTAAAGTAAACCAGGCGATTTTCTTCGAAGCGAGGATGCAAGGCAATGTCGAGCAAGCCACCCTGGCTCTCAACAAAAATTTCTGGCAATCCAGGAATGGGGGTTGGTTCAAGAACACCATTTCGGACCACGCGCACTCGTCCAGGGCGTTCGGTAATCAGCATCGAGCCATCAGGCAGCCAGACGATGCCCCAAGGGCGCTCTAGATTTTCTAATACTGTGACAGGTTGAAAGTCTGGATTCGTACTGGGAGCAGGAACATCGGCGTCAGCACTCGCGGAAGTAGTCACTTCTGAGGGGGTTGTCTCAGCCTGGGGTGTCGTTGAGGATTCAGATTGCACGGGTGTGGTGCACCCAAATACCCCTAAAAGGGCGATCGCACTCGCGACTGCCCTTAAGACATGGCCAGGTTTAGCTGTCAACACGTTTCGCTTGATTCGATGGATTGGAGGCATCCTTAATGTTCCGGTTAAACGATTCACGTTAAGCGATGGACAAACACAGGAGAGTAGTTACCTGTTGATGAGATGAATGACATCAGTCTTCCCTAGGTTCAGTGTGCTCATGAATCAAACGCTGTATGAGCAATGATGTATTCACGGCCTTTCGATACTCAGCACACAATAGCGTATCAAAAGGAACCATGCGGGCGATCGCAGCTGCTGTAATGAGCTTAGACGCATTCATGCGGCCCGTGTAGCATGCTTCGATAAACGTTTCGTGGGACGGTACGCCTCTTCTAGTCAATTCTCCCTCATATGCTAGCCGAACCAGACTGTATGGCTCAATGGTCTCGTGATATTGAACAGGATGAAGACCAACCTTCGGGATGAGGGTCATCAACCGTTGAAACGTACGAAAGAAATAGCTACCGGGACTCAATCGGCGGCTTGCATAATTCGAAAATGGACCTGAGTTAGAAATCATGGGTTATCTCCAGAACTTTTTTCTGATAAAAAGAGAGACATCAATCAACGCTTCACTGAATAACGTCTCTTCAATCAATTAGAACGATCTGTTCTCAACGGAATAACGTTAGACTCTTCAGAGCGATTAGCCGTGCTGGCAAGACTCGCCATTGCAGGTTGAGTCATCGGGTCAGCATCGAGGCTTGGTTTCGCGTCAGGATGTCGAGGGGTGCGACGAGTGGTGATATCACTCAGGAGTCGCATGACAACTGGAACCACCGTTGGGGTTAGGACCGTTGAAAGAGCTAGCCCACCCGTTAGCGCAATGCCTAGCCCTTGATAGAGTTCAGCACCCTTTCCAGGGAAAACGGCAAGTGGTAACATTCCCAGCACACTGGTGCCTGCCGACATAAAGATTGGTCGTAGGCGATCGCGCACCGCATGATATAGAGCATCATCTAGCCGGGGATATTCCTCATTCTGGAGTTGCAGCGTGCGATCAACCAAAAGAATCGCATTATTCACAACGACTCCGGTAAGAATCACAAATCCCAAACCGGTAATCATATCGAGGGGAACCACAACCCCTGGAATCCGATTTGCAATCACCAGACTCAACACCGCTCCGGTCATACCCATCGGAACCGTCACCATAATCACTACTGGGTAAATCAGTGATCGATACAGGGCGACCAACAGCAGATAGGTAATCACCAGTGAAAGAAGAAACGCTCTCCCAAGCTGCGATAACGTCTCTGAAAGGACATCGGCTGACCCTGCCAGTTCCACTCGATAGCCTGGTGGCAGAGCAGCCCGCAGTGGTTCAAGAATCGTCTCTTCAGTTTGCTGGAGTAGAGCTCCCAAGGGCGCTTCCCGTGCCACACTAACGGTCAGCGTCACCGATCGCTCCAGATCAACATGGTTAATGACATCCGGTCCCGTCGTTTCGACAACATCAGCAACATCATCCAGCTGCAACTGAAATCCACTTTCACTGAAAATCGCCAGTTGCCGTAATTGCTCCGGCGATTCCACAAACGTATCTTGCAACTCCACAGTCACATCAAGTTCACGACGTCCGTCCACAAATTCAGAGGCACGGACTCCACCCAGGGCAGCTTCGACCAGCGTGCCTAGCTCTAGTTCAGACAAGCCCGCTTCGGCCAGTCGCTCTCGATTGGGAATCACCTGGAGTTCTGGTGCACCGGTCACAAAGTCTGAACGAACATTCTGCACACCCGTGAGCGATCGCACCTGGGTACTGACGTCCTGCTGGAGCTGGTTAAGCTGGTCTAGGTCTGCACCAATAATCTGAACTTCAAATTCCTTACCTGGATCGCGGAAGATGGGCACCCGTCGCGGCACAAGAAACCGGTAGCCTGGGTAGTTAGCGCTTTCGGCCCGCATCTGATTAACCATTCCATCCAGGTTTTGGCCCGTGGACTGATCCGGGTCAAGGAATGCGGCGATCGCCTGTAGCCCCGGGCGATGCACATAAAGTGTGCGAATCACAGTGGGCTGCTCACTCACAAATTGACGAGGTCCAGCAGATAGGGAAACCGCTTCAGGGATACTCGTTCCAGGAAAAGGAGCTGCTAACCAGAGCACCAAGTTACGATTACCTTCTGGCAAATAATCCGCTGCTGGCAGCAATCGCGTTGTCACCACCAGCAACGCAACTGGAATCGCCAGAACCACCAAACGCCTAGCTTGGCGACCGGTTCCCAGTGACCAGCCAACGGTCCCCAACAGTCCCCGTTCGAGGCAACCCTGCAAGAGTCGAAACATTCCAGATGTCCTGGCCACGGCCTGCTCAAACCAGTTGCCATGTCGATATACCTGATCCAACAGCATCTGTTGGGCTTCGGCCTGATTCAGAAACAAGCCTGACAGCATTGGAACCAGCGTCAGGGCAGCAAAGAGTGAAAACAGAACGGAGGCTGACAACGCCATCCCAATGTCGAAGAAAAGCTGCCCAGCTTCTCCTGTCACCACCACAATGGGCGCAAACACCGCAATCGTCGTCAGCGTTGAGGCCAGCATGGCCCCTCCGACTTCCTGGGTTCCATCAATCGCGGCCTGCACAGGGGACTTTTGGCGCTGCATGTGCGTGAACACACTCTCAAGCACCACAATGGCATTGTCTACGACCATCCCTACGGCAAACGCCAACCCTGCCAGACTGATTACGTTGAGCGATCGCCCCAAGGCCGCAAACACCATGAATACGGCGATCAGGGTCGTCGGAATAGTGATAGCAATTACTGCGACGGTACGCAGCGACCCCAGGAATAGCAGTAACACCAGCGATGCCAAGATGGCACCGATGATCAAGTTACTTTGAACAAAAGAAATGGACTCGTTGATGTAGTCGTTTTCGTCATAGGGAATATCAAAGGCGATGCCTTCTCCCTCACGATCAAAGCGGGCTTCGAGTTCAACCAGCGCGGTGCGAATGCCTTGAGAAATCTCAGGAACGTTCCCACCAACCTGACGAATAATGCCCACAGCAACCGCGGGCTCTCCCTCTCGAATCAATGCTCGGTCTTGAATTCTCCGCCCAAATTGAGCGCGGCCAACATCTCCCAAATAGACGGTTCCAGAGGCATCTCGCCGCAGAACAAACGTCTCCAACTGCTCAACATCATTCGAACGACTGACAGTACGGACACGATATTCTCGACGTCCCACCACGAGCGGACCACTCCGGATATCTCGATTGTTTTCGCGCAGGGCCTCTACGACATCCGTGATGGTGAGATTGCGATCGGCAAGAGCACGTGGATCAACCACAACCTCAACCTCACGCTCTCGTCCACCCGAAATCTGAAATTGTCCTACCCCTTCGACCTGACGGAACCGGGGCACAATAACATCATCGACTAAATCCCGGTACCGGTAATCATCTGCAGTAAACCCTTCTTTGGGTGTCAAAATAACCCACATCATGGGACTACTGCTGCCGCTGACCACCTCAACATCCGATTCGTCTGCCTCAAGGGGGAGTGAGCCAACTTGCTGGAGCTTACTCAGCACATCGACGAACCGCTCATTCACATCTGCATCCCAGTCAAACTCGAGACTAATCGTACTCAGCCCCAGTCGGTTGATGCTGGTAATTTCTTGGACGCCTTCCACTTCCTCCATCCGCTCTTCAATCGGACGGGTCACCAGATCTTCCACCTCGGTCGGACTGGCTCCAGGATAGGGCGTGGTGATAGTAATCTCGGGGCGATCGCCCCCAGGCTGTAGCTCCGACGGCAAGCTGAATAAAGCTATCGCACCAAATAAGGCAATTAAACAAAACAGCACGGCTGTCCCATGTCGCCACTGAACGGCAGTTTTGATTGGATTCATGACTTTAATAATTGATTGTTAATTTCTGGGATTTGTCGTGGAGAATTTTTAAGGTTGAGGTCTTTGCTTTTGGTTCTTTGTTTTTGGCTCTTTGGTTCTTTGGAAGTGCCGTTAGGAGATTCAATATGGCTAAAAGATTTAAGGAGTTAGAGGTATATCAATTAGCTGAAAAGTTGTCTGATGAAATCTGGGGAATCGTAGTGACGTAGAACGCCTTTGCTAAAGACACCATTGGGAAGCAACTTGTGAGATCCGCAGATAGCATTGGAGCCAACCTGGCTGAAGGCACCGACAGAGGAAGCTTCAAAGACAATCGACGATTCATCAACATTGCGCGAGATTCTTTAACAGAAATCCAGCACTGGTTGCGGCGCGCCTATCATCGTGATCTCATCACCTGCTAGACTGCAATCGCTTATCACAACCGTGGCTCCTAAACTCAATGCCGATCGCAACGCCATCACCAAAATGATTCAAACCCGTCAATAGCCAAGAACAACGAACCAAAAACAAAGCACACCTTCACCTACTCGCCTTCCTCCATCACATTTACGGCTGCGCCATCCTGTAACCCTTCAGCACCTCGTATAACAATCGATTGATCGTCTCGAAGCTGGTCAGACGCGATCGCCATGGACGTTCCCATATCAGCAAGAATCTCGACGCCGATAGCCTGCACTTGATCGTCCTCAACGGCAAACACCATCCATTCCCCAGCTCTCTGAACGAGCGAATCTCGGGAAACGGTGAAACCTGACGTATTGCTCGGCAGCTCTAGTTCACCTTGGATAGCCATACCCGGAAGTAAGCTAGCCGGAGGAGACGTCACCTGGAGTCGAACACGCTGCCGCCGCGACGCTTCATCAGCAGTTGGAATAATGCCTACAATGGTGGCTTGGCCTCGCCAGTCAGGCAATGCGCGAGCGGTCAACTCAACCGTAAGCCCAGGGCTAATTTGACCTGCTAAATCTTCGGGGATTTCAAGAAAGATATCGAGGTTAGAACGGTCAATCATCGACACGATTGGATCGCCCACCTCCAGATAGTCTCCGATGTTCGCGATTCTAGATTCAACCGTTCCAGCAACGGTTGCCTGAATTTGTGTACGGCTAAGCGCGAGCTGCATTTGATCAACCGCAGCCTGATTAGCTGCAACAATGGCGCGCTGAGCTGCAATTTCTTCATTAGTTGGACCAGCAGTGGCTTCGGCAAGGGCAGCAGCAGCTTCTAGTCGCGATGCTTGAGCTGCATCAACAGCCGCTCTGGATTCAATGAGTGTTCGCTCCGACAACGCCCCTTCGTTTACCAGCTCTTGGGTACGTTCTAGGTTGTCTAATGCTTCTTGCTGTCTGACCTCAGCCGATTGCAAACTCGCTCGTCGCTGCTCAATGATCTCAGGGCGAGTACCGACCTCTAGTTCTGCCAGGGTGCTGCGCTCTGACGCCAAGCTAGCTTGGGCTTGAGCCAGGCTGAGCCGTTGATCGGCTTCATCCAGCACTGCAATCGTTGTACCCGATTCAACGGTATCTCCAGGTTCAACTAAAACCTGCTGAACCACACCTGCCGTTTGCGATCGCACCGTTGCACTGGTTCGCGCTTCGACTTGACCAATCAATTCAACTGAGCGGACGCCCTCTCCCGCGGCTAATTGCGTGACTTCAACCGGGCGCGGAGGCGGTCCTTGAGCAACCGTTTCTGTTGCAACGACCTCACGATTTCCTCTGCTCGTAAACCAAACAAACCCACCTCCTGCAAAGACACCAATCATCACCCACAGAAGCCAACGATATCTCCAATATTGATCTTGCTTACCCTTCACAGAACGGTCGAACGTTGCTGAATTCAAGTCCGAAGACATGATGGATACCTCTCTGAACACGGCGCGGTCGGTATAAGTTCAAGGCTCCTAACCCTTGCTATGTAATATTGCAAAGAAATATCACAGAAAAGTGATAGTCCCCTCTCACGCTTCAGATCGGTCCTTATTTGTCTTCTCTAGTCCCTTCTCCCCTAACATTGCAGTAGCTCAGTTCAGCCGTTAACAGGCTGATTGATATACTCGTGTCGAATAATCATCTTTCATCGTTATTGAACCGTGCACTTACTGATTCCCGCTGCTGGCAAAGGCCAACGAATGGCAGGCGAATGGCAACGCCTTCAGAAAGAACAGCGCAACAAGCTCTTGCTAACGCTCATCGACAAACCTATTTTGGCTTGGACGATTAAGGCGGCAGAAGCCTCAGCAAGCATTAGCTGGATTGGCGTGATTGGTCAGCCGATCGATTGGCCTGACTTCAAAGAAGCGATCGCCGACCTGAACCTGACAAAGCCCATTGAATTTATTCAAGGGGGCTCGACGCGTCAAGAATCGGTTTACAACGGTCTGCACGCGTTACCCCAAGACGCTCATCACGTTCTGATTCACGATGGAGCCCGATGCTTAGCAACACCGGATCTCTTCAATCGATGTGCAGACGCACTTAACGACGTATCTGGCTTTATCGCAGCGGTTCCGGTCACCGATACGATTAAAGTCGTGTCACCAGACACAAACATCATTGAACAGACTCCAGACCGTTCAAATCTCTGGGCGGCCCAAACCCCACAAGGATTTGACGTGGCTAAACTTAAAGCATGCCATGAGAAAGGCCGAACTGAAGGCTGGACCGTGACGGATGATGCAGCCCTCTTTGAACAGTGCAACTTACCTGTTCATATTGTTAGGGGAGAAGAAACAAACCTAAAGGTCACGACTCCAGTCGATTTGGCGATCGCTGAGTTTATTTTGCGATCGCGTGAATCTCAGGTCTAGGCATGGCATATCACTGCTTTAACAAGCAGCTACAGATAAGGCTCAGTCACGCTGGCGTAACCGAGCCTTATCTGTAGCTGATCATTAGAGAAACGGAATTGGACTATAGCTAACCTAAGGCCATCCTTTTGATAACCGTTGCCAGATCCATGAGGATAAACCAGGAAGCTATTTGGCTGTGTGTTAAAGAACCCGATGGTCCTAGATGCCCCAGCCTAAATGGCTAAAGCTTCATAAGTACGATCTTGCACACTCACCGACACATCCTAAGGCTAGCTACAGTGATACCTATAAAACCAGCGCTCAGAGCTTGCTATGGGTCCCGTCACAAAATGGTGAATTTTGAGTCTTCTTGCACAAACATAGGGCAACCTGCTTTTCTTCTGACACCTCAAATGCCTGAGGAGTAAATTCTGTCCCTTTGTGTGCACCGTTGCAAAAGGGCTGATTATCTGAAAATCCACATGAACACCAATAGTAAGTACCAGGCTCTAGCGTCATTACAACAGGCTTCGTATCAACAATCTTAGGCTCAACCATCTGAATACTCCAGAATGTATTTCAATGGAACACCTATGATTATGTCTTGGCTCGAAAAAATAAACAATAGGCTATTTTATCGACGTATTGTCTCTAAATTCGAAACAATTATCAAGAAATAGCCATCAGTACCCCACAAATTCTTCATCAACAGATGGCCTTTGAAACGGAATCGAAAGCAATGACTGAGTCAGCTCTTGCTGTTGTTGTAGTGAGAGCCGATGCATAGCCCGCACGGTACAAATAGATAACAGTCGCGAAGCAAGATAATACTGAATCAAAAGCTGCTCTTCTTGCTCTGTGAATATCCAATCCGTTTGCAGTCCATGAAGGCTGTCCATCAATGATTGGATGCGCCTTCGCCAATATTCTCGTTCACTTTCCCACCACATGAGTGGATGATTGAACTGAGCTTTCCGACTCCGAATCACATCAATCCAACCGTCTAACTGGTTCAGCAGCCTTAAAATATCGCTCTCATCTTCCATTGAATTGTGCTGAATCGATTCACGAATATCAAAAACTGCTCGTTCAAAGACTTGGTAGCGATCGGTTTTCGTTGCATGAAATGCTCGATAAAAGAGCGCATGAATTTTCAGTAGCTCACTCGAAATCGTACTGGTCGCAACATCAAAGTCTGGCAACAGGAAATACGAAGACTGTTGTCCGATGTTGGACGACACATAGGTATCCTTAAGCGTGAACGTAAAATACCACGCTCGAAGCAATGTCCGTTGATGGGTAATGGTTGATTCAACAGAATCTAGTGCCTGTTGGGAAATCCAATCGACCCAACGAACGAAATCACAAAATCGTTCGTTGCGGAGAATCAGTTTGTCCAAGGTTTCTTTGAATTGAGAAAAGAATATGGTCTGCTTGTCTGCTGGAAGCAGCTCTGCAACAAGCTCAATCACAAAGCGCCACTTTGGGTCGGTCACATGTTCAAGTACGATGTCGTGCTGCCCCGAACGAACCAGATAGTCTGCTGTGAAATATTCTTGAAACGTTAGATGCGAAAACGAGCAGTAATTCAACGAATGAGTGACGAGCAACCCGTAGGAGACCTCAATCACTTCGAGGATGTGCTCCAACGATGTATTGCCTTCGACTTGACGCACCGTTGGCATCAGCATTTGCTCAATTCGATTAAGAACCGCCCGCCGCTCAAACAACACCATTGGCTCAGTTTGCATGAAAAAGTCGGCGGCCACCTTACGCAGGAAATTCCAGATCGCGTCCTGACCAATGATTCGAACCAATCTGTTGCCTGCCAGCTGGTTTTCACGATACAGAAGATATCGAATGCCCGAATGGTATAAGTCTGCTCGGGTTGGAGGAAACTCTTGGTATTGATTGAAAACGATACACAACAGCTCCATTAGTAGTGGTGTTCGTGCTAATTCTCCAAAGGGCTTAAATTTCCTTAGACGAAGCAGAAAAGGCGTTAATAATGCTGCATTCTCGGTTTCAGCCTTAAACCATTCCTCAGCAAAAGCTTGGCGCTGAGCGCTATCAAACCCATAGACCAATACTTTTTCAAACTGCTGGATGGGCAAAATCAATGGTAATCGGCAACTAAAGATAAAGCGGCATCGGTTGTATCGCTCGGCAGTCAGTGCAATATTTCTGCAATGGTGATGCAAGATGTCTTCAGGAAGTTCATCCAGCCCATCGATGAATAAAATAATCTTTCCAGCTTTGAGCAGTCTGTGGGTTTGTCGACTCGCGTCTGGGACACCACACTGTTCGAGGAAGTCAGCAATGCTAGAGGGGAGATCGAACTTCTGGACTTGAAACGGAAAGTTGCGAGCCAACAAAAAAACCGGAACCAACTCAGGATACAGATTTTCTGTATTGCATTGAGTGGCAAGCCATTTTAGATAGCTTGTTTTTCCAGAACCAGGCAACCCGTAAACCAATAGGCAAGGATTGTCTCTCGCAGCCTGGAGGCCACCAATCCGAGGCAGGTTCCGAATCGTTCCCAGTTCTCTATCGTAGTTGTCTAGCGTGAAGTCATTGCCAAGCAATGCCAGAGATTCGTATCGTCGGCTAAACAACGTTTGGAGCTTGTATACAGTCAGCTCCACGTAACGAGAAATCGGAATGGGATGTCCGAACAGTTGGATTGTCCCGCAAATCCGCTCAATGCGCGGCAAGACCGCCTGACGAATCGCACGAATATCAATAGAATCGCTGGAATTGTTTTCTTGTGCAGGTGCAGAGTTAAGGTCATCGGCTGATTTACCGATCTGGTCCCACTGGTATTCAAGGCTATCGCTGAGGTGGTCAAAGACGGCATAAGATAGCGACTTGCTCGTTAAAAATCTCCACCCAGTGGTGCGACTGATTTTTACTCTCTCTTCCCAATTCTGACGCGTACCATATCGATCCTTGATCCTCTTCTGTATCTCATCGCGAAATTCCTCTCTCAGCCGAAGCTGGCGAGGAGGGGGCTGTGAACTTGCCATTTTTCCTATTGCCGTTGCACACGACAAACACTTCTGATTCTGATGTCGTTAAGGCTAGCATTAATTACTTAGAGAGTGGTAGCAAAATGATACAAACTTGCGATGCTATGAATTGTCTATGCTTGATGTCAAAGGCTGAAGATTTTGCTGAAACTCATTTCTCTAATTAGCAACACCATGCTGGGAACTGAGCAGTAACAATTCTGATTTCTGATTGACGGTCGGTGGAGTATGGGCTGCACCTGTGGGCAAACAGGCAGAATAGTGAGCAAAATAACACTCAACGCTATCCTTAACGATGCGTTTGGTGACAATTGATAGGGATTGCAGTAGGATGAAAAGCTGGTGGTTGTAGATCTACACGTGCAACTTTATTCGCCTCATATGAAGTTCATTTACTCGTTTTTGGGTCGATGCAATATGTTCCCTGAAACGAAAATACTTTCAGGGTTTGCCTGCTAGGCTCACCGCATCAAAGGATTCTAGAGAATATTAAGATTTGCGATCGCCCTGTTTCTCAGTGTTTCTGAAACGGTTTCAGTGGGCTTTTCGTAAACACCGCATTTCTATAGTTGACATATGCAAAAGCCAGGGAGTTGTCTATTGCACCTTGGAGACAAGAGCCCCCTCTCAGCCGCTGCATACTTCTGATTCTTCATGGTGCTGTCCTTGCTCTCTCTTGATCGCACTTGAGAAGGCCCAATCATTGTTTTCGGTCTGGGCAGCACTATGTTTTCTTCATTAGGGAGTCGTCAATGGTCTATCAACTTGAGCCTCAACATACCTCACAACACTTACCGCACATGTCTTGCCCCCGCTGTAAACAAGCAACCATGGTTCAACATGGCAGCTTATATACCTGCATCAATTGTGGATATCGAAGAGATATCTCTGATGAAGGGCAGCCCCTCAATCCGCTAACATGGCTTGCCCTTATCGGATTGACCCTCCTTGCGTTGTAATGGCCTGAAACAGGCGAGTTAATCAATTACCGTGTTCGATTTAACTCGTGTGCACCATCACTAGCGCTAATCGTACCTGTTCCTGAAATCGTGCATCCTTGCCTTGAACCTTCCTATTGTGACCGCTTGTATCTTAATGATGAGCTGGAGAAACGCCTCATGCAGTTATCATTCATCAACCGTCTTCTATTTGGAATCGACCTCACCCCCCCGACATCAATTTCGTCAATTCGGAAAACTTACATCAACCGAGAAGCTCGTGTTGAGGAGGGCATTGCACCTGGACAAAAAGGTCGCGTGTATATGGATGGCTCCTGGTGGCCAGCGAGATGCGATCGCGCTCTATTTTTGCAGCCTGGAACAACCGTCCGCGTCGTTGGACTCAGGGGCATCACGCTCTTAGTCGAGCCCATGTCATACCAAATCCGTCTTTGAGAACCTGGACTTATAGAATCCGAACATGACGCGAGCGTGGTTGCGAATGTGAGATCAGTCCAGCAATGAATGAATGATTCGCAAGCCGCTCTAGAACGAATAATCCCTGTGCAACACCGAATCAACTGGACGGAGCATCCAGTTGTTGATGCGAGAGGGTAGGACACATCGGCTGCCCTACCCTTTGTGCATTGAAGCCACGAGTGATAGCTTTAGCCATTTAGACTAGGCCACTGAGTATCATTCGGCTCCTTGTATATCGCCAAATGGCTCGTCGTCTTGTCCTAACGGAACTGCGACGGCTGTAATTGAAGCCACTAACCATCGCATTTCTTCTCTAGAAGAACACCCTCGCTATCTTTTAGCGTAAACACTCGAAGGTCAGACAGGTCCTCAGGTAGGGTGAGCCCCGGAGTCGCGATCGCCACCTTCCACTCGCTGAGGTTGAGCTGGAGCCAGTCTGCCAGCGCAACGTCGACCGGGTCGCCGCCCATGTGAGTCACCATCACCAGTGACTCAGGAGTCGGATGCTCGGGTATTGCGGTTGACTCATCGTCGATCTCTGGTGTCGGTTGAGTGCGCAACCCATAGAACACGGTATAGGATTCGTCACTTACCCGATTAAAGCGATCTAGCCCATGCAAGTTTTCCCGGACCCAGGGATGGGCCAATCGATAGCGTCGAAGCTGCTCATTAAACGCTGCCCGAACTGGATCAACCTGATCCATCTGATGACACACATTACTCAGGTCATGCATATCTTCTAAGTAGGCTCGCGCAAATACCTTCAACTGGGGCACGTTTAGGTTTTTCATGAACTCCGGTCGTGCAGCAAACTCAAGCTCACCAATTGAGGGCACATCGCACTGTGAGGCATCATCTCCCAGACAACGATGACAAATTTGCGACACCGCTTCCAAATCGTATTCACTGTGGGCCATCGCAACGGCGAGCGCCTTGCAAAACTGGCGAAGCACATCCAGATCATTGAAGCCTAATGCTTTGATGCGCTTGAATGCACCCACCTGAGCATAGATATCATGGGTCATTTGCCAGTCCAGAAATCCAATTTCTTCAGACATGACCTTGACGCCATAGCGATCATCCGTATTGCGGAAAAATCCCCATGCTGAGTGCATCAGTGCGTTAATGAAATCCATCGGTAGTCCTGGACTGAACCCATACACCCACAATTTCACCGCAGGATTGTCATAGGCATGCTGAAGGACCTCTGGAAGGGTTTCACCCAAATTCCAATTAATCGGTTTATTTTCGTACAAGACCTGAGTGCCTCGGCGCACCGTGTCATGGTTCGCACATCCTGTAATCCAGCGATCGCCAATAGTCATCACTTCGGTGACCCGCCGCCACTTTTCATCCCAAAATCCACGCAGGGCCGGCGTATTGTGGGCAAAGATTAGCGGTCCCCATTGATAGGATTCAGGCTGTAGCTCAATTAAATCTCGATACGTCGAACTTTCTTCCCACCCTTCTTGAGGCCAAGGACGACCATCTTCAAAAATAGTGAAGAGCGTGCGCTGATACCCTCCAATTTCTTGAACGACGTTACTCATTTCTAGTAAGTAAGCGTCGTCCTGCTGAACTAAGCCCGTTAGCGGATTAAAGAAGCGGAAGTCTTGCCCTCCATCGACGCGAATGCCGTCTGCCCCTGCATTGAGCTTTCGACGATGCATCTCCAGAAGAATCGCTCGCACCATGGGCAGTTGATGATTTAAGTCTTGCCCATACATATTGGGGCCTTTGAGAAACTGCCGACTGATGAGCTGTTGAGACTGATTATCGGCATGACCATACACCAAGTCATAAATCACCTGAATGGGGCCTTCTGAAAAGTTATGCATTGTGGCAATAAAGTCCACCAGCTCATCCGGTCGAAGACTGCCTAAAACAGCTGGATTGGTTGCCGATGATCCCAGAATTGGAATGTCGTAGCCCCAATTTTGAGTGTTTGGCTTTCGTAGCGTAATCTCAAACGTTTGAGTATCGTCTGGGGAAGACTGTTCTCCAATGGCGAGCTTTTGCCGAACCACGGCCGCTTCCATATCAAGCTGAATTTGGTTGGGAATGGCAAAAAATTCAGTATCCGTATTATCTCCTTCGTGGCGATATTCAATCGTCGGTTCAATCGGCAATAGCTGAATACCGTCATAGCCGGTGTAGTTTATTTCAGCAGGGGTCAAGGGCTGACCCGCTGCCAGTTTGTCGGAAATAGTTTGGAATAATTCCGTGAGGCTCTCCAGCGTTCCTCCCGGTGACGCCGTTGCCACATGAAGCTGAAGCAAATTTACGGGAGCTGGCACTGTTGGAAGCTTATGTTTGGAGTCAATCAATAGGGCCGTCTGGGGGTCAAGAGACGTCTGGTCGTCTGTCTCAGCGTCTGGCTGAGTGGACGGAGGGAGAACCGTGGGAACCTCATAGCCAGTCGCCTTAAAATGAGCCAGATCTTTGCGATCGCGCTCAAGTCGCTTCATGTCATACACTTCTGCAGGAGCAAACACCCCATAGGGCAACGAGAGCGCCACAACATCTCGCACCGTATGGAGGTTCGCCAAGCCGTCTAAATATTGGAGCCAATAGAGCGTTCCAAGCTGGTCTCGTGTTCCAGGCTGTATCCCGTCAACCACCGCCCAAACATATTCGCCTTGCTGAGGCACTGGAAGGCGATCGCATCGAAACGTGATCGATTGCTCTGGCGCGCGAAAATCAACAGGCTCGATTGGGGTAAAAAATTCTAGATAAATCGTTCGTTCTGACTGAATCACTTCTCCGGCTAATTCCGGCGTCCAAAATCCAATTTCAGTCAATCCATCCTCTCGATAGTGAGCGCCTAGTCGGCTCGCCAACTTGCGACCTCGTGCGAAGAAAGTATCATCTGAGCTGGTGATGTCAGCCGCCCACTGCATCAGTTCTTGAGTGGCCTCTTCATTCAGGCGAATTTTGGAGGCATTTGGAGCAAGTGTTGCGATTTCTACGGGTACTCGGTTCATTCCATATCAATTGAAAACAACCACGCGTGAACTGACACGAGTCAGCCTAAGTTAGAAACCTCGGAAGCACATCCTCCGGTTAGCCGCTCAGTTTGATTCGCTCATGTCACTTATCATCAATCCTGCTCTATCCTCCAAATTCTTGCCTACCCAACCTCGAAGCATTTGAAATTCTTCATTAAAATCTTCAAAACTTTTGAGATCGTCCAAATGGCAATGGGATTCGATCAGCCGCATGATGGAAATGGGAATGTTCTGAGGTGATGCCCAGCATCAATTGACGCACATTCGATTAACGAGGTGCCCGTCAGTTTATCGACGCATTGCAACGTTGCAGCCTTACGATTCTTCCTTACTCGGGCCAGCTCGCCTCAATATCCGACAAAACGGTGTTGAGATCAGAGCCTCCAACGTAGTCAACGACTCCAGTCCAAAATGCTCCTGTGCCCACGGCACCAGGCATCATGTCTGAACCGTCAAATCGAATGGAGTCGGCATTGGCCAAAATTTCAGCCTGGGTCTGACTCACCGTGTCGGGGTAAGCATCTGTGCCAACGCCTTTGTGAGGAGAAATAAAGCCACCCAATCCAGCCCAAATCTCATGGGGTTCAGGCGTTGTTAGGTATTCCAAAAACTGGCGGGCTTCAGGCGTGTCATTAAACATCGAAAACACATCCCCAGAGACCAAAATCGGCAGCCCAAACGTGTCGTCAATTGGGGGCAGTGGAAAGACATCCACATCTTCTCCTAACACGACATCCTCGGGGAAGAAAGACGCAATGAAGTTTGCCTGACGATGCATGTAACAACCTGGAGGATCTTCAAATAAACCGTTCGGAGAGTCTCCAAAGGGAGTGCTGATGACGCCAACGGTGCCACCGACCACATAGTCCGGATTAAGGGCGATCGCCCCAAATTCTTCAAAGGCTTGGGTCACCTCCGGGGCATCAAAGGGAATCTCATGGGTAATCCACTGGTCATACACGTCTCCTCCCTGAGTACGAAGCATAATATCTTCGACCCAATCGGTACCGACCCATCCAGTGGCATCTCCGCTCTCCACGCCCAAACACCATGGCACGCTTCCATCAGTCACAATCTGATCGGATAGGGCGAGCATGTCATCCCAGGTTTCTGGAATGTCATATCCAGCCATTTCAAATGCCTGTGGGCTATACCAAACAAGGCTTTTC
>JBCBLF010000078.1:0-19172 GCA_038520475.1 Cyanobacteria bacterium J06627_8 | reverse complement strand
CCCTGGAGCTAAAGTTTGACTTTGAGAAAACCCTGGGTAGCAGCCTCCCCATAACGTCGCTGCTCAAGTCTCAGAATATTGCTGCGCTGTCTGCTGAGATCCTTCAGGATTTCTCTAATGAGACGCTATCTAAGGATTTTGGAGCCGCATTTCCTCAACTTACGCCTGACCCAGACAATCGGCATCTGCCTTTCCCCCTCAATGATATTCAGGAAGCCTATTGGTTGGGTCGCAGTGGGTTGTTTGAGATTGGCAATGTGGCGGCCCACGTCTACGCCGAGTTTGAGACAGAGAGTCTGGACTACGATCGCCTGAATGATGCCTTTCGACACCTCATCAACCGTCATGACATGCTGCGAGCGGTAATCCTGCCGAACGGACAACAGCAGATTTTAGAGCTCGTGCCGCCTTACAACATAGAGAGGCTCGATTTGCAGCAGGCGCTGCCAGCTGAAATTGAGCATCAGCTCAGCACCCTTCGACAGCGACTCTCTCATCAGATTCACGATGCCCACCAGTGGCCCTTATTCACAGTATGTGCAGCCCGATTGTCCGGGGAGCGCATCCGCCTCTACCTCAGCTTCGACAATCTTTTGGTGGATGGGGCGAGCCTGGGGCTATTGTGCTGGGAATGGGGCCAGATTTATCAGGGGTTGGGCGCTTCCTTAGCGCCCCTTACAGCCTCTTTTCGGGACTATGTGCTTGCCCTCAAAGCGTTTGAGCAATCGGCGGTCTATCAGCGATCGCTCGCCTACTGGAAAGAGCGGATTCCACAGTTGCCTAGAGCACCAGAGTTGCCTCTGGCGATCGCCCCGGCAACCCTGCAGCAGCCCCGTTTCATTCGTCGCACTGCCCAAATTGAGCCAGAGACCTGGCAGCGTCTGCAGCAGCAGGCAACACGGGCGAGCCTCACTCCCTCGGGCTTGCTTGTCGCCGTGTACGCCGAGGTCTTGGCAACCTGGAGCAAAACCCGCCGCTTCAGCCTCAACCTCACCACCTTCAACCGCCTGCCCATTCATCCCGAAGTGCAGAACATCGTTGGAGATTTCACCTCGCTGACGCTGCTAGCCGTCAACTATCACGACCCAGGCAGCTTTTGGAAGCGTGCCAAACAGCTCCAGACTCAGCTCTGGCAAGACCTGGAACATAGCTATGTGAGCGGGGTGCGAGTGCTGCGGGAGCTTGCCCGCGCAGCAGAATCGGCTGCCCGCGTCACTATGCCAGTGGTGTTTACCAGCCTCCTGGCTAACCCACAGTTAAAAGGCCGCTCGGCCTTTTCCACCGACTGGCTGGGACAGCTTGCGTACGGCATTGCCCAGACGCCCCAGGTCTGGCTAGATCACCAGGTCTATGAGGAGGCCGGAGCCCTAGTGCTCAACTGGGACTATGTGCAGGCGCTATTCCCAGAAGGAATGGCAGACGACATGTTTGACACCTACGTTCAAGGGCTGCGAACCCTGGCAACTCAACCAGTGACCGGGGAACAAGACTGCTTTCTCCAGCTACCCGACCGGCAGCGCGATCTGCAGGTCGATTTCAACGCGACGGTGACAGACGTTTCCGACGCATGCCTGCAGACGCTATTTCTGATCCAGGCCCAGCGGCAACCCCAGCACCCAGCGGTGGTAAGCGAGACCAGAACTCTAACCTACGCTGAGCTACTGCTACAGTCCCAGCAGCTCAGTCAGCAGTTACGCCACCTAGGGGTCAAACCTCGTCAGTTGGTGGCGATCGCTATGGATAAAGGCTGGGAGCAAGTGGTGGCAGTGCTTGGTGTGCTGATGGCTGGAGCGGCCTATGTTCCCGTTGATCCTGCCCTACCAGAAGAACGGCGCTGGTATTTGCTAGAGCAAAGCCTTGCACCGGGTCAGCAAGCGATCGTGCTCACTCAAAGCTGGCTGCTCGACACCATCAGGTGGCCGACTCAAGCCCAGGCGCTACCGGTTGATGCCACTCCATTCCCTCCCATAATGGAGCCTATCGAGCCACCGAGCCAATCGACAGATTTGGCCTACGTCATCTATACCTCGGGATCCACAGGGCTTCCAAAGGGGGTGATGATCGACCACCGGGGAGCCGTCAACACGATTTTGGACATCAATCGTCGCTGGCGTGTGGGGCCGAGCGATCGCGTCTTTGCCTTGTCTTCTCTCAGTTTTGACCTCTCGGTATATGACATTTTCGGTACTCTATCCGCGGGTGCCACCATTGTCATACCACCGGCAGCCGCTGCTAAAGAACCTGCCCTTTGGGTTGAGGTGCTGCAGCGCGAGGAGGTGACCCTCTGGAATTCTGTCCCAGCATTGATGCAAATGCTGGTCACCTACGCGGCTGAACGCCCAGGCATCGTTCCACCATCGTTGCGACTGGTGCTCCTAAGCGGAGATTGGTTGCCGCTAGCCCTCCCAGATCGCATTCGGACGCTCGTTCCGAATGCTCAAGTGGTGAGTTTGGGCGGCGCCACCGAAGCCTCTATTTGGTCAATCTTTTACCCTATCGATGCAGTGGACCCAGACTGGAAAAGCATTCCGTACGGTCGTCCTTTGGCAAACCAGCAGTTCTATATCTTGGATATGAATCTGGAGCCCTGCCCGGTGTGGGCGCCAGGGCAACTCTATATCGGTGGCCTGGGCCTAGCGCAAGGCTACTGGCACGATGAGGCCAAAACTGCCGCCAGTTTTATCACCCACCCTAGCTTTGGATCCCTGTATCGCACAGGAGATATGGGACGCTTCTTACCCAATGGCCAACTTGAGTTTCTTGGCCGTGAGGATAATCAGGTCAAGCTCAGCGGCTATCGCATTGAGCTTGGGGAAATTGAATCGACTCTCACCCGACATCCTGATGTATCGCAAGCGGTGGTGCTTGCAGCAGGAGAGCCGGCTCAGCAGTTGGTAGCCTATGTCTGCTTAGAAGACGAGACTGAGCAGGTAAATCCTGAGCCTCCAGATAATACCCAGGCGACAAGCTCTTCTGCAATTGCCTCAACAGCCAGAGTAGCGTCCTATCAGCAGGAGCCTGCTGACGGCGTGGTCCGCTGGCAGGCCCTAGTATCAGAGGCTGTAGCCCAAGCCAAGCAGATCGCTGAACCAGTGGATTGGGATGCCTTTCAACGTCTCTGGCAGCACTTGCATGACCTTTATGGTGTGGCGGCAGGGATAGCGCTGCGGCAGATTGGTGGCTTTACCCAACCGGGCGTTCGTCAGTCTTTAGAAACAATACAGCAGAAAAGCCAGATCCACCCGCGCTATCGACCGTGGCTCAAGCGTGCCTTAACTTACTTGAGCGAAAAGGGCTATCTTCACTGCGAGGCGGGAGAGTACATCCAGCATTTATCCTTACCCGACAAGCTACCCGCAGAGCTGGTGCGTCAAGTCAGCACCGAAGCCCCCCAGGCCATCGGGCTTAACGTTGAAGCGACCAGTCTAATCATCAATAGTGTGGAGCGGATTGCCGACATCCTAACAGAAAATTTCCATTCGGCTGAGATCTATACAGCTGAGGAGGTACCTGAGATTTACCAAAAGCAGTTCTATACCAGTAACCTTGTGATGCAGCGTGCCATGGACGCCCTGCTCCAGCACTGGAAGCCAGAAGGCCCGCTGCAAATGCTTGAAGTTGGCGCCGGGATTGGGTCAACAACTGCACAGATTTTGCCGATGCTCCCAGGCGATCGCACTACCTATGTTTACACCGACATTTCCAACTATTTTCTGCAATACGCCCAGCAGCATTTCGGAGCCTACTCATTCTTGGAAACTCGCCTATTGGACATAGAGCAGCATCCTCAGACCCAAGACTATGAGCTGCATAGCTTTGATGTCGTAGTTGCCGTCAGCGTGTTGCACGCGACCCGAGACATTGCTGAGACCCTAGCCCACATCGCTCTATTACTCAAGCCAGGCGGCGTTCTGCTAATGCTGGAGGAAACCAAGTTTTATGCGCCTTTCGACTTAACTATGGGACTACAGCAGGGCTTTGACCGCTTCGAAGATACAGGGCTGCGACAGCACCACCCACTGCTCTCCCGAGACGAATGGCGACGGTCAATCCTGGAAGCGGGATTCACTGGTTTTCAGGTTGTAGCCCAGCAAAACACGATTGCTGAACAGCTCGGCTTTGATGTGCTCATCGCCCGTGGGCCGACCACGGTCCAATCGTTTGATGCTCAAGCACTCAAAACCTACTTGGAGCAGAAGCTACCAACATACATGATTCCCCAAGACTATGCGGTATTAGATGCCATTCCCCTGACGAGCAACGGTAAAATAGATCGCCGCAGCTTACAAACTCTATGGCAGCTGGAATCACCAACAACCTCTGAATACGTTGCGCCTCAAAATGCAATTCAAGAGATACTCGTGGCAATGTGGCAAGAGCTGCTGGGGTGCGATCGCGTTGGCATTCAAGACAACTTTTTTGGCTTGGGGGGTGACTCCCTGATTGCAGCTCAGGTCATGACTCGGGTGAGAGAGAATTTCCAGGTAGAAGTCTCGCTTCGTCAGCTCTTCCAAGAGCCAACTGTGGCTCAACTGGCTGAGGCGATCGCTCAAGCTTTGGCTGAACATATTGATCCAGAACTCCTCAAAGATCTGGAGACGATGTAGAGTGAGTGCCTGTATCTAAGCTAAAGGCACTAGCGCAAGCAAGCTTTGAAGTTAGCGTATCTTACGTAATTTCGTGTCGAATCCATTGGACTCAACACGAAATTACGTAGAGCGACAAAATGGCAGAGAACAAACGGGTACAGCGTCTTAAGTAAGACTTCTCAGCCAATGCATTGCCATGCTAACGCTGTACCATAATCAAAACGTCAACCCATATCGCAGGCTGAGGCTCCGCCCTCTCCCTGCCTGTCGGATAAGTTCTTGAATTCCAATTCGCTCCTGAGATGAAACTGGGAAATAATCAACGTTGAGGAGATTCTCAACGCCTAGCTGGAGCTGTCCAGGGCCAATGTCCAGACTGCTGATCAGGTCAACCAAGACGTATCCATCAATATCAAAAAAATCGGTTCCTGCATTAATCGCTCGGCTGCGATCGCTTACAAGGATGCTTTGAATTCGAGTTCGCCAACCGGGAAGGGTTTCATTTTCGATGTATAGCCGTATCGTCGCCGGCTGAACGTCAATCGAACTCAAAGGCTGAAAATCTCCTTCGTCACCTGGATCAAAGTCTCCTTCATTCCAGGTAACGCTTCCGCCCACGAGCCAGCGGTCGGTCGGTCTCCAGTCTGTCGTGAACTCGATACCAAAGTTGCGCTGGGGAGCGCGAACCGTCTCAGTGAAGCCAGATGGATCGACAACTAGCGCACTACCTAATTCAGATGTAGTCAAGAAGCCGGCTAGACTAAACTCGATCTGCTCCCAAATGCCGCGAACACCAACCTCATAATTGTTGACTTTTTGAGGTTCTAAGACGAAATCATCTTCGATATTGGTACCTTCCGGAAGAAAGCCTAAGAAACTGTCAAGGTTAGGGAAAGAAAACCCTTGAGCAAAGTTAAAAAATAGGCTGATGTTGGGCGTCGTACGGTACACAATGCCAGCATTAAACACGACATCGTCACTAGATACACGCCCACCTTCAATATCTGGCGGCGGTTCAAAGAAATTCGTAAATGGAGAACCAGTAAAGTCATCAATGTCCGCTGCAATGTTCTCATAGCGCAATCCGCCACTTAAAATCACCTCATTGATCGGCTCCCATTCCAGCTGGGCAAAAGCCCCCACATTTCTGATGGTATAGGGAGGTGTCTGCGTCGGCGTGCCGATGACTTCTACATCACCCTCATCAAAAGACTCTGGGTCGATATCGTTAAAGGGAGCTTCATTCTCCTCACGCCCAAAGTCTGCTCCCCAGAGCACACTGAAGTTGTTGGTGATCTCTGTATCAAACTGTAATCGTGCTCCAATCTCTTCGACATCCAAATTCGTTTGAAACACGCGGGGCGCAAAGGGGAATAGTTCATCGGCAAATCGACCGCGAATATCAGCTGGAATCTGAGTCAGGTCAAAGGTTCGGTAATAAACCTGCGCATCAAGCTGAGAGTTCAAAATATCTTCGTTGCGATAGGTAAGGTTCACAGTCGCAACATTTTGCCGGGGGTCATCATCAAAATCAAGATTACCCACTCGCAGAGCCTCGGATCGCTGAAGGCCTGGAATCGTCAATACAACTGGATCCGGAATGAACTCACTTTCAAAGTTGCTGTTGAAAAAGGTGGCTCCTAGCTGAATACGCTGAGTCTCGGAGAGATCATAGCCTAACTTACCGAGTACTCCAATGGTACGATTATCGTTCGATAACCCATCTGGAGGAATTCGATTGCCGCGAGCATCAAAGGTAGCTTGATCGACATCAAGAGCGGTATTGACTCGGAAATCAAATTGTCCTTCCCGTCCTGATACGCCAGCCTGTAACCGATAGCCAAACCCATCATCCGCTAAGTTACCGATATCGGGCCTGAGCGTCACAGCGGCTTCGCCCACAAATCCTTCCTCAACAGGGGGACGAGTAATGATGTTAATGACGCCCCCGGCTGCACCATCGCCATACACGGCACTCGGACCTCGAACCACCTCAATCCGTTCAATCGTCGAAGGATCAATAATTGTCAGCTCTGTTGAAAATGACGTATTGGTATTTTGTGGAATGCCATCAATTAGAATCAGTGCCGTTCGTCCACGCAAATTTTGACCTCGCGTACTGCCTGAGTCCGTCGGTGGTCCCAAACCTGGCACCAAATTTCCAAGAATTGTAGATAAATCATTTCGTGCAAAGGTCTGTTGCTCAATCTCTTCGCGTTCAATGATGGTCACCGATCGAGGGATTTCGAGCAGCGGCTCCTCGGTTCGTGTAGCAGAGACGATAACTTGAATGGCGTCTTCATCAGGAATACGGTCTGCTGTTGCAACCCCAGGAACAACAGTGAGCGCCAAGCCCTGGGCTGTACTAGCTAGATTTACATCTGGAGGGGCATCAGAGCCAGTCACAGTAATCCGAATGCGATCGCCCTCCAGCGCGTTGACGCTGACCAAAGCAATGCCATCTGCTGGATTCGCAACCTGAAAATCCTCGCCATCTGGCAATGAAAGCGCTACGTTATCGATGTCTGCAATAAATGCATCTCCAACAATCTGAGTTACTGGAGACGAGAGTTGTCCCTCATCGGTTTCGAGGACAATATCCACTCCAGACTCACTTGGAGAGAGCACCACATTTGTAACTTGAACCGGCGATGGTTGATCCGCTTGAGCAAATTGAGTCACCCACTCATCCATTGTCGCGGCTGGATGCTCCAATTCACTCAACAGCACTGCCTCTGGCTCAATCGTGTTCAATTCACTGCCCTGCGGCTGCTCAAGAGAAGTATTCATCCGCTCTTCTTGGGCTCGCCCCGTGTATTCTTGACGAGTCGGCTGTTCCTGACTCGATGAATAAACTGTTACCTCTTCTTCTCCTTGAGCAACAATAGAGGACCCAGTCTCTTCTGCAGCGATTCCTCCCTTAGCTACAACTAATGAAAGACTTCCTCCCAAAAGGACACTGACCCGCACAAGGCGTTGCAGCAATAGAAACGAATTCCACATTTTCTCTCACACCATAAACTTCACATGCACGTTGAATCACTGCATAAGCAACACCTCAATTCATCACTTAGCAGCAACATTATGGGAATCAACGCCTTAATTACGAATAATTCCTATTAAGGAAGAATACAGCAATGACACTTGTTGCACATCACGTCAATGTCTTTGAGACGGACGGTTTTCGTCTTCGAAACGGACTTTATGCGCTAGACTGCGATCGCCACTTCAATGGCTTGAAATTAATGCACTCTTTTGCACGAACTGTTTAGGGCTAGCACCATACTTTCGTTTGAAGCCAGCAACAAACAAACTACGACTTACATTGTGCAAGCTTGTGGATGAGCGATACAGGAGTCTGGCGAAAATTTTTGAGTGGCCATTGAGTCATGCGACTACTAAAGTAACCTCTATTTTATCCGGCTCCTACTCAAGCGATTGGCTACAGCTTAGCGTCTACCTGTCTAGAACGGCTGCGATGGAAAGCCTGTCGTTATCGTGAATGACCCTAAATGAGTTCTATCGATAGGTTGACAATCGCTTGCGACTTGATCAAGCTGTAACGCAAGTAGGTGTAGGATTTTATCTTCAAGGTAAAGTTTTCTAGTTGCGCCTTTTTAGGGACATTGGATCAGTTGTTTAAGGATGCTCCACATTATGGGAGTCGTCTTACCAACTCGATAGAAGATGGATGAGCTATCTCCGGCAATCGCCTGTTCAAGATCAACCGGTAAGTTGCCCATTTGATTAATGCCAAGAGCGTCTAGAAGCTTTAGAGAAATCTGAATATGAATACGACTCAGACGGTCATAAGCCTGAAATTCTTCCTTCTCAGCGGTTGACGGTACCTGATACAAGCAGTTCTTTCCCGCGAGTTCCTGCTGAGAATACTTCAGTCCATCATTCGTGACTCGACAACTACCCTTCAGGTGAAAGCTAGCGGTTAAGGGCAGTTGTCGTGAGTGCTGGTAGATGTGATAAACACGATCTTGCTCTTTTTCCAGGTCGGTGAGGGTTAGAACTAACCCAGGACAGAGCTGATTTTCAATCCAATAGCCCTTTCCCAATTGAGGTGATAACTCGAAGCAATGCTCTGTGCCTTCCATAGAGTCCGATGCGATTCTTCTATGACAGCGATCATGGGGAATTTCTTGCCCTTCTGAGCCTGTTAACGATTTAGCCATTTTCATTCATGATTGCCCGTGCAGCCAAGGTCCGTTTCAGCAAAAGTACACAGACGTTAGCTATTACTTAAGTTCCAGTGTTTGAATTCAAAAGATGAGATTCATTCTTATTAAAGTAAGGTCATTTGTCAAGAGGCCTGGGGACATATTCCGAAGGAACTTATCAGTTGTGTAAAAATTAACTCTTACTTTTATTTTTTACACAACTGATGTCGCACGTATCTCGGACGCTTCTTATCTCGGCGTTGCTGAATGCGGGTATGAATTCGGAACAATGCGATCATTAGCGATACGAATATACGAGCATGGCATTGCCATGCCTCTTCAAAATTCATACCCATATTCATCAACGCCCCCAGTTGAGCAATTACCTTTTCCAGTGGAAGCACGTCCAGCCTGAAATCATTCTGCTCACGGTCCGCTAGTATTGCCGCTATGCCTCGAGTTATCGGGATGTGGAAGAGATGATGGCGGAGCTGGGTCTGTCCGTTGACCACAGCACGATTCACCGATGGGTCTTGCAGTATGGTCCAGAACTCGACCAGCGGTGCCGTCCTCATCTGCGTCCCACTACCGATTCGTGGCGAGTGGACGAGATCTACATTCGGCTCAAAGGAGCGTGGACATATCTGTATCGAGCGGTGGATTTCAGCGGCCAAACGCTGGAATCCATGCTGAGTGCTAAGCGAGATACGAAAGCGGCTAAGCGCTTTTTCAAGAAGGTGATGAAGGCACAGCACACTCAGCCCCCACGGGTGATCAATGTGGACAAATATGCAGCGTATACGCCTGCCGTTGATGAGCTGAACCAGGAGGAGGGGCTAAGGGAAGACACCGAACTCCGACCGACGAAGTACTTGAACAATCGGGTCGAGCAGGATCATCACTGGATTCAGCGCTTGAGCAAACTGGGATTGGGCTTTGACTCATTCAATACGGCTCGACGGACGCTGCACGGCTACGAAGTGATGGCGATGATCTGCAAAGGGCAGGTTCAAGGGATCGATCGGGAGAATATGTCAGGACAGAGCTCCTTCATCCATACAATCTTCGAAATCGCTGCGTAAATGAAGAGGGATTTTGTACCCTCATCTTCTTTTTGCGATAGAACCCACTGACGTTGACAGCGGCACAACAACGCCCCAGTAATATAATTGAGCCGTTGGAGCGGACTGCTGACAACGGCTAGTGTTGAGTTTGAGGTTGTTTGCAGTCGCTCAAATAAACCGTTAGACTGCTTGGGTTTCCTCGTTGAGCTTATCGATAGGATTTGGCTGTACGTTAACCTGGACTAATCCTTGTTGAGCTCCCTCCATATCACGACAATACTGTAGTTAAGAGCTCATCAAACAAATGGAAAAAGTTTTGGTCATTACAGGAGGGAGTCGTGGCATTGGTGCTGCCACTGCTTTGCTTGCTGGCAAACAAGGGTATGCAATCTGTGTGAATTATTTGCGTAACCAAGCAGCGGCACAAACCGTTGTCAGTGAGCTTAAAAAGATGGGAGTTCGTGCGATCGCGGTTGCTGCTGATGTTGCATCTGAGGATCAGGTCAATCATCTTTTTGAGAGGGTGGACAACCAGCTTGGTCGGGTTACAGCTTTGGTTAACAATGCTGGGATTCTAGAGCAGCAAATGCGGGTTGAAAACATGGATGCGGCTCGTCTAAACCGGATTTTTGCAGTGAATATCGCTGGGAGTTTCTTGTGTGCAAGAGAGGCGATTAAACGAATGTCTATCAAGCAAGGAGGAACTGGAGGGGCAATCGTTAATGTCTCCTCGGTTGCATCGCGTTTGGGGTCACCCGGTGAGTATGTGGACTATGCCGCATCAAAAGGGGCAATCGACTCCATGACGATTGGGTTGTCTAAGGAAGTCGCGGACGAAGGAATCAGAGTGAATGCAGTACGTCCTGGGTTTATCTACACCAGTATTCATGCGGATGGTGGTGAACCTCATCGGGTTGAACGGATCAAAGACCGGCTTCCCATGAAACGGGGGGGACAAGCTAGTGAAGTTGCAAATGCGATTTTATGGTTACTTTCTGATGAAGCCTCGTATACAACAGGCTCGTTTATTGATGTTGCGGGAGGCAAATAAACGCAGGCTAACACCTGCAATGCGTTGGAACGTGGAAGAATGCTGTCTGTCAGCAAGAGTTATCCGTGTCCGGTGATGGCGAGCGTTAGCCTGCTTTCAAGTATAATCACATGAATGAAAGGATTGACCTATGAGCTTTGATTCCGATGAGATAGCCCAAAGGAAGCAATGGATTGGTGGAATGTTCGGCAGGGCTGCAAGCACATATGACCATGTCGGTCCGCCATTCTTTTCGCATTTTGGAAAACACTTGGTTGACATTGCCAAGATTTCTCCCAGCTCCAACGTTCTAGATGTGGCCACTGGAAGAGGTGCATTACTTTTTCCTGCCGCTGAAGCAGTGGGTCGCGATGGTCAGGTCGTTGGAGTTGATTTATCAGAAGCAATGATACAAGAAACCTCCAAAGAGCTTGCACGCCAGAACATGTCGCTCAAGGTTGCGGTGCGGCAGATGGACGCAGAGAACCTACAATTTTCCGATGAATTGTTCGATTATGTGTTGTGCGGATTTGCCATTTTCTTCTTTCCTCAACTGAACCGCGCAATGTCCGAGTTTTACCGTGTTCTCAAGCCGAATGGTCACATCTGCGTTTCTACGTGGGACACATTGTTTTATGAGCAATGGGGATGGTTTGATGCCCTTATCAAAGAGTATCTTCCGCCGGAACCCACTCCATCAGAAAAATCAGGTTCAACATCCGAACCAGTATTCGATACTCCAGAAGGTTTGGAATCAATCTTAGCTAGTGCTGGTTTTGAAAACATTCAAATTTTTTCAGAAGCAAAAGAATTTGTGTATTCTGCGAACGAGGACTACTGGCTATCCTTATGGTCACACGGAGCGCGCGAAGTATTAGAGAAAATAGAACAGGTAAGAGGAAAAGAAGGGTTAGCGAGGTTCAGATCGGATGTTTTTCGTGAGGTAGAGGGTTTGAGGAAAGAGGATGGACTTCATCAAATGTTTTCGACACTGATTGGGTTAGCAAATAAGCCACAGACATAATTGGAAAACTTATCAATTCCTCAACGGATCTGGAAATCAATCGCAGGCTAACATAGGCTCTGAGGCAGACACGGATAATGCCCCTGGCCCTGCCACCTAACCCTACGCAGGAGTGGACGGAATTTACAATCCAGTTAGCTATAGCGCTGTGCGCGTTGGTTAAGTACAGTTATGTGTAGCGCGTTGCGCCACACATAACTGGTTTTGTGCTTGACTATCTTGAACACCGCTATAGTCAACCAAGTAGGTACTGTGACTACCACCTGTTGTAAGGTAAATGGCATGTTTATCGATAGCCAAAAACGACTTCCCCTACAACTGTATCAACTTGATACGGATAAGGTAACCTGCCACTGTGCGTTGCCATCGCAGAGTTTAAGCACATTTATTTATTATTATTGGTGGCTTGATGT
Source organism: Cyanobacteria bacterium J06627_8 (assembly GCA_038520475.1). Lineage (GTDB taxonomy): Bacteria > Cyanobacteriota > Cyanobacteriia > CAKZMO01 > CAKZMO01 > JBCCWF01. The sequence continues at coordinate 6,883 of JBCBLF010000078.1, read as the reverse complement.
AGCTGACGGCGAGACTTTACTTGAAGTGATTCCAGACAATGCGACCGACTTGGTGATGTCGCCCAGTCTTAATGAATTTTCAATTGTGTATTTACCCACGTCTGAAAAATTTAGCATTCAGTTAACAGGCCCTATCAGTTATATCGGAGTCAGTTTTCGCACCGAGCAGATGCCAATGTTTTTTGGCATGGATTTATCGTTAATAAAATCCTTAGTTCCGGGCGAGCACACAACACAAAGTCTCGCCATTCAAACGCTGGTAAGCGAAGTTCAAACTCTGCAACACCATAACGAATTAGCGAACAAACTAGACCAACTTCTAAACGATCGTCTGGCGCAATCACCAAACAATCTCGGAACAATTAAGACATTGGATATCAGCAATGTGTTGAGTGCGATGCAAGCAGCTGTCGGTGAAGCAGGGGTAACTGCAATCGCAAGCCATTTTGGTCTTAGCGACAGGCAATTCAGACGCATCATGCAGTCACTATTCGGATTTGGCCCGAAGAAAATTCAACGCATCATGCGATTACAAGCCTCGCTGAGGGAGTTACTCAATCCCGACACATTGGCAACTGACGATGGATTTTACGATGATGCCCATAGAATCAAAGAGATACGCAGTCTGACTGGGTTGACACCGGGGCAAATTAGACACATGGCCGAAATCTACAATGTATTGTCGTAGGCACTGGATAAAGTAATCACATCTTTACCCCATAGAGGTGTGACATGATTCAGTTCAAATCGATGTATCCGTTGTATGTTTGTGAAGATCTAGAGGCCCAACAGATCTTCTACACAAAAAAATTCGGATTTCAAGTAGCATTTTTCGACCCAGATTTTTATTTGCATTTGATCAATATGAACAATGGTGCTCAAGTGGGATTCATGTTGCCCAACTTGGCAACGCAACCTCCGTTTTTGCATACAAAAGCAGCAACCGATGGCATAGTTCTGTCGTTTGAGGTAGCTGATGTCAAAGATGCCTACGCAGAGGCACAGAAACAGAAACTTGATATTCACTTTGGGCTGAAGGAGGAACCCTGGCAGCAAACTCACTTTATGGTCAGGGATCCGGCTGGACTGATTCTAGACATCGTAGAGGATCGACATTAGCCAGGTAGACGGTGTGTTGCTATGCAATACTCATTGCATTCTTGATTTGACCGAAATCTATCATGGGTGCAATTCAGGGGAGGGGCGATCGCCTTAGGTGCGATGCAGTGGAAGGGCGATCGCTAAGTCCAGATGCGTTTCAATGAAAGGGTAAAGTCAGGCAGAACTGCTTCACCTGATAACGTACTTGGATGGTCTAAGACCTCAACCTCCTGACCCGAGCGATAAATTTCCACCTGCTTCTGCGGAGGATTAATCAACCATCCGAGTTGTGCTCCATTCTCCATATATTCTTGCATTTTCTCCCGCAGAGCCTGAAGGCGGTCAGTCGGCGAACGCAATTCAACCACAAAGTCTGGACAGAGTGGGACAACCCCTTCCTGTTCTTCAAGCGTCAGCGCCTCCCAACGGTCTTTACGCACCCAAGAGGCATCAGGAGAGCGGTTGGCCCCATTCGGCAGCTTAAAGCCAGTCGATGAGTCAAATGCTTCACCCAACGTGTCATTCGCTTCAAACCAATTACTCAGTTGGCCGCTGATGCTAAGATTTCGTTTGCCTGATCCTCCCCCTGTGGGTGGGTTCACAATCAACTCTCCGGTTGCGGTACGTTCAAATCTGAGGTCACGATTCGCAGCAACCAAAGCCGCAAACTGCTCTGGCGTGACCTGTAGTGCGAGGTCACTGGGAAGCGGGAGCAAGAGGGGGTGGGGAGTTGGTGGAGCCGGTAGATTCATCATTTGCCCATGCTGAGGAATCGCGTTTCTATTCTAAAACTAAATGCTTTGGCCCATGAGTTAGTTGAACAATGCTCAGAAGAGTGGCGATCGCTAGATGCAACGACTACTCGTGGGGGAGCAAGCGATGAACAGTCACACAGAAAAGCGATTGCCAGCCACCAAGCACATCAATCGCTTTTTTCCATCTGTGTTTTGTTGGCCTCATCGTACCACCCCCATCTTGGATACGAGATCCGCTCGACACGGTTATCGTCGTTCCTTCCCTAAGGATTTGCAAATACAATTGCCCATTTCTTATGTAAATGAAGAGATCCTACATAAGAAATGCCTTGATTTTAAAGACGACTGCCTCTATGACAGGTGAGGCGATCGCCGTTATGAGCTTGTTCACCGAGAGGGCGATTTCCCAGTCAATAAAGGTGGCGATCGCCACCTTTATTGACTCCGCACCGATATTCAGAATCAAGTCACCAACCCCTTTCCTCTGAGAAGCTTCCTAGGATGCGATGCGCACCTTTGCCCCGCGAAGATTGTTGACGGCTGACGAGAAGGAGGGCATATCTTTTTAACTCACCTTGGATGCCAAAACCGTGCAAAGCTTTGTTAGCTCTGCAATGTTGATGGTTTGTTGTTCTGCTAAAGCCAGGTGGCGATCGAGATTATCAGCTGTTCGTTGCTGCTGTTTTGCTAGCTCTCGAACCTGCCCAGTGAGCTGTGCCAGAGCCAGCTCTGTTTTTTCCTGTTGTTGAGCCACCTTGTCGAGTGATTCATTGACTCGATTAAAGCCACGCGCGACCGTTTCGAGAACAGCGCCGACATAATCCACAGTTGCATCAGCGGCGGTGCGACCTTTTGGAAGTTTCTTTGGATCGACTGGCATAGCGATCGCATTTCCTCACGCGGAGTTTTCTTTGGGGAGGGTTTCTCCTCATCAGTGTCGTCTACTAGCACTTATCATCATAGCGTTGAGAACTGCGTAAATCTCTTGTGGCGAGGGTATCTGTCAGGTTTGCCGATGGGATGAGAGTGTGGTGCCCTCAAATGAGGCTGGGTTCAAATCACGAAGCAATCTCTATTGAGAGAGCGGAGATTAAAGGAGTTGAAAGGACTGTGTTACTGGGTTTATGTAAAAGTAAGTTTGTGTGTTTAATTTTTACACAAACGATGATTGAAGGGAGTGGTTAATCCCATATGATCGATCAGGTGGGTCAGCAGAGGCGATCGCCCGTTGTCAAACTTTGTTCAGACGATGGCGTTTAGCGTCGGATATGGATTAAAGTTCGCTCTAAGATCACTAGGGCTGAGATGCGGCTGCTGTGAATCAACTCATCGTACGAAACCTTTTCGCCATTGCTTGTAGTCGCTGATGATTCAATCGAGCCTGATGGAAAGGTCGTTGATATCTAGTGTGTCGATGCAGATGTTGAGCAGTCGTAACCCGTTGTTTTTGCAGATGAGCTGCTTCTGATAAGCCCAGTTCATCCAGAAGTTCGAGGGCGGCTAACTCTCCTGTTTCACAAGCACCTTCCATGTACCCTGCATATTCCCAAGAACAGTGCTCTCCGATAAAGAATAGATTGCCCACTCGCTCAGCTGGTGCATTATAGAACCGCGTCCAATCACCGACCTTATAGCAACTGTAAGACCCTTTACTGTAGGGGTCACGGTTCCATGTGCTACGAATGGCTTGCCTGGTGTAATGACTGTCGGCAACCCCTGGAAAGATTTGATCAAACTGGGCTACAAAATCCTGAGCAGATGCTTGAGGTGCAATCCGCTCAATATCTATCCCATGGCGCCCTCCAGCAAAATTTGTGACCAAGCTAGCTGTCCCTTCGCTATAGGTTCCTTGGCTTGATTCCCATGCATTTTGGAAACCGGTGTCCGTAAACATCGCCGCTGTTGAGTTGTACCGATTAACCCAGGTGCGATCGCGATATGCGGTAATCAACTTAGCGTTTGTTGCATTTTCCAAATCGGCGATCGCCAGCCGCTTGGCAATTGGCAGATCCATAACCATGGCGACATCGCGCAATGCAGAAAATGGAAGTGCCAACACCACACGCTCATACATTCGCTCGTGGCTATTGATGCTAGTCCGCATGGTGACTTTATAGCGTCCATCAGCTTGTTCGCGAATCGCTTCTAAAACAGTACCCGTGAGAATAGACGCGTCAAGAGAGCGAGCCAGAGTTTGAGGCAGCAGTTCATTGCCACCCTTGATGTGATAGCGCTCATCACTGGAGCCAAAGATACTGAATTCTCCAGGTTCCGTTCCGATGTACCACAGAAGATTTAAACAGGACTGCTCTTCTGAATCCAGACCATATTCAGCGGTATAAGCAACCTTGATAATGTTGCGCATGGTTGCATCGCTGGGAATCTGGTCAAGGTAGCCTGCCAGGGAGATGTTATCTAACTCAACAGTCGGTGGATCGAACACATCGTAGCTTTCAAAATTTTCAATTGCTTCAAGATCCGCATCAATGCGACTTGCTATCGGCATAAAGTCCTGTACAAGTTGGGACATAGGAACTTTACGACCTTCAAAGAAAAAAGTTTCTTCGGTTAATCCTTGTTGAGTCTCGAGTAAGTCAATCAACTCTAAGTCTAATTCTGAGGCTAACGCTTGAATATAAGCATGATCAGAGTTGATTTTTTCTCCTCCCATTTCAACAGAGAGGGTTTGGCTCGACTGGCCTGACGCAGGTATGTCTAGAGAAACACTGGTAGTTCGGACGCGACCGCCAACAGTGTTTCGGGCTTCAATCACCTCAACAGGAACGCCTGCTTGTTGAAGTCGATACGCAACGGTTAACCCTGCAAGTCCAGCACCCACCACTAACACTGGAGATATCGATGACTGGGCGGTCGCTGGTTTAGACCGCTGGTGCACTCCCCATGCTAAGGCAGTTCCTGCCAGGAAGCAGCCTCCTTTGAGAAACCGACGACGAGAATATCGGGGAAACCGACGGTGTCCAATTGCCACCATATCGACAACTTCATCCGCCGGAACACGGCTTTTTTTGGAAAGTTGCGCAATCCAGTAAGCACGACGCAGAACGTTTATCAGAGTAGACCTAGACATAGCAACGAGATTTTTTGAAATTGTCTAATTTTGCACGGCTCAACAGCCAGGGAAACCGTGCCTATCCATTAGGGAACACGGTTGAAAATCAAGATCATTCTAATTGCCTAGTCCACGGATGAATTTAGAAGAATTATGTCTTTTGGTTAATGCACAATATTCATGATTGACAAACATTTCAATCGTTGCATGGCGCTGCTTCTATTCACTAGGCATAGAAGTACTGACAACGTCAATAATCAACTCGCCTCTGTTGCAAAGTGTCCTAGCAATATAACTAGCGTAATCAAGTTTAGCCCTTGTAGCGTATCGAGAGGATGCTTGTTCAAATCGTTTGTGGCACCCTTGTCTTGCATGGCTTTATATTGCTAGGGATGATTTAACAGGGTATAAGATCTCATTCATCCACAACATCTTCGTAACCTTTGCTAAGTTGCAATTGCAGATACATGCCATTCGTTTGTCATTTAGTGAATCACGTGTGTCTCATTTGAGCAGCCATATTTGCTGAAAGCTCCGGTGAATCAAACGTTGAGGCTTTCTAAACTAATAATCAACGTTTACCCTCATGAGGACAGATAAGATGCTGAGTCCTACTCTTCCCTTTTTCTCTCCAACCTGGTCTGGTGTTTTAGATGATTCTGATTTGAGAGCTCCAATCAACGGCGATCGCCTCAATGGCAGTACTGAAATGGATACGCTTATCGGCAGTGGCGGTGATGATACGCTTGTGGGCGGCAGCGGGCGTGACGTTTTGAATGGAACCAATGCTCAAGAGCGAGGTGTGGCTGAACGTGATGTGCTAACTGGGGGTGCAGGGGGCGATCGCTTTATTCTTGGGGACGCTCAGACGGCTTACTATCTGGACGGACATCCGACACAACTTGGGTTTGCTGATTTTGCCCTCATCACCGATTTTGACTCCTCTGAAGATGTCATTCAGCTTCATGGGACTGCCGAGAATTACAGTCTAGAAGCCTTTCCAACCGGTGGAGGCACAGCAGATTATCAATTGCGATATCAGCCTACAGTAATGGAGGCAGAGGAACTGATTGCTGTCCTAGAAGATGTCTCTGGGACCCTATCATTGAACAGTTCAGCGTTTACGTTCGTCTAATACCTTGTCTCTGACAACCCACTACACATGAAGCGCGCTCGCGTGCACGTGAGCGCGCTTCATGTGTAGTGGGTTGTTGAAGAATTGATATGAGCATGGACTAAACCATTAATAGGGCTAACTTCAGGGATGATTGCTGATAGGCACACAGAGGCATCATCAGCCGTTGCATCAGACTGATTCACAGCCGTCTGCCAATGAAGCAATTTCTGCATCCTCTCCAATCAACGTACAAGATTGAGCTGGACTAGTTCGACTCCAACGGCTGTTGCTAATCTCGGTTACCATTCCTACAGAAAAGCGATTGTCCGCTGCCAAGCACGTCAATCGCTCTTTTCTATCTGTGTTTTGTTGGCCACATCTTATCATCCCCACTTTGGATATGAGACACGCTCGGCACGGGTGTCGTCGTCCCTCCCCGATGATTTGCAAATACAATTGCTCATTTCTTATGTAAGTGAGCAATTTTTATATAAGAAGTGCCTTACTTTTTCAAGGCGACTGCCCTTAGAACATTCAGGCGATCGCGTTCCAGCATCAGAACTGGCAAATGGCTTTGGGCTGCTGGGTCAGGGGCTATTTTCAACTGGATTGCCATGGAGCCAAAGCGATGTCTGATTAGTGAGATTGACGAGGGAGGACACGTCTGCGATTTGATTATCACTGAGGTGAAGCACCCTCAGCTTGGTGAGATTGGCGAGAGGGGCCACGTCCGTGATTCGATTGTTAATAAGGAAAAGGACAGTCAAGTTGGTGAGGTTGGTGAGAGGGGCTACGTCCGCGATTTGATTGTAACTGAGGTAGAGCTTAGTCAGATTAGTG
>JBCBLF010000077.1:0-19417 GCA_038520475.1 Cyanobacteria bacterium J06627_8 | reverse complement strand
CGGTCTATCGATATGAGCAATCTGGAGAGCTGGGTGGACTCACTCGGGTTCGAGGATTCACTGTCGATGACTCTCACCTATTTGTTACTCCAAAACAGCTCGATGATGAATTCTTGAAGGTTGTTGACCTGATTCTGTCGGTCTTCAAGAGTTTGAGGCTACAAAACTTTAAAGCGCGTCTTAGCTTCCGCGATCCAGAATCTGATAAGTACATTGGCACTCCAGACGTCTGGGAGACATCGCAAAATGCCATTCGAAGAGCTGTTCAAACCCTTGGAATGGAACATTTTGAAGCCCCTGGAGAAGCAGCTTTCTATGGTCCAAAACTAGACTTCATCTTTAGCGATGCTCTAGAGCGTGAATGGCAACTCGGAACAGTGCAGGTCGACTACAACTTGCCAGAGCGATTTGAATTGGAATATGTCGCAGAAGACGGAAGCCGTCAGCGCCCCGTCATGATTCATCGAGCACCGTTTGGATCACTCGAACGGCTAATAGGCATCCTGATTGAAGAATACGCAGGTGATTTTCCACTGTGGCTTGCATCCGAACAGGTTCGATTGTTACCTGTAACTGAAGACCACCTTTCCTTTGCTCGACAAGTGGCTGAAAAAATGAAAGCCTTGGGTGCAAGAGTCACGGTTGATGAGGGGAGCGATCGCCTCGGCAAAATGATTCGAAATGCAGAGAAAGCTAAGATTCCCGTCATGGGTATCATCGGTGGAAAAGAAGTCGAACAGAACACGATTAGTCTTCGAGTTCGCCACACGGGCAAACCAACTGAAGATATTGGGTCTATTCCAGTCGATACTGTTCTAGAGCGACTACAGTCAGCACTGACCGATCACACCGACTTTTAAATTCGAGTTGCCGTCAACACTCCAAAGCGGACCAATCCACAAGCATAGCCGCGCTGCATGAGCCGCATTGAGAGCGCTGCCTGGATTGTTTTTGGACCCGCTTTAATAAGGCCGATCACGGCAGAAAGTGAAATTGCAGACGCGATTACCTCTGACCAAAACGGAGATACGGCTGTGCTCCAGTCTGCTGTATCAATATCCCGGAGCGGCAGATCTTCGGCGATCGCCACAAAGTCTGGTAACGAAATCACATAGGGCAAACAATACACCTGGTAGATCTTCTCGAGGTGCCGACGCTCATCATCGGTCAGCACTCCACCTGACGATGAATCCGTCGGACGATGGCACCATACAGCCATCACAAATCGCCCGCCAGGCTTAAGAACCCGACAGCACTCCTTTATAAATTGAGCCTTGTCTGGCATGTGCTCTCCACTCTCAAGCGACCAGACTAAATCAAACGACTCGTCTTCAAACGGCATCGCTAATGCATCGGCTACGTCAAACCGAGCATCAATGCCATGGGAGATAGCTCGCTCTCGAGCACGATTCGCCTGCACCGGACTTAGCGTAATGCCTGTCGCTGATGCACCAAATTTTTCAGCTAAATAGAGTGTTGTTCCCCCAATTCCGCAGCCCACATCTAACACTTGGCTAGCAGATTGGATGTGACTCCAGCGCAACAATTCCTCAATCAGATCAACCTGAGCTTGGTATCGATCTTTTTGGATATTCCCATCAGGTCCATAATATCCATGATGCATATGTTCGCCCCATACGGTTTCCCATAGGCCAGATGAGGCATCGTAAAATTCTCGAATCCGTTGCTGTAGCGTCAAAGGCATGTCAGGTTGAATGATGAGTTTGCTTGTAGCATTGAGTGTGACCAATCCTCGTGCACAGAAGACACCATACTGTGTTTCACCCTGCTGATGAATGTAGTTTCATCAACAAATCATTAAACTTTCCCATCAATCCACATTAAAAATCACGTCACAGCAGACGATTCATATATGAGAACAGCGCTCGCAACAGTCGATCAGCGCTTTGTCTTCTCATTTTTGCTGTGTCATGTAAGCGATCGCCATGAGTTATTTCGATTTCACCGATGACATTCAGTGGACCACTGAAGCTGAAATCAAACTACGAAATATTCCCTACTTTGTTCGTGCCCAGGCTCGCCAACGCATTGAGTCTTTGGCACGATCTGAAGAACTTGATTTGATTACCGCTGAACTCGTTGAAAAAGCTCGACTAGAATTCGGGCAATAGCCTAACCTAATCTCAATTATTCGCAACAGATACCAGATCTGGCATACCTGCGTCAGTGGACCTGAATCAATCCTGTAGATGAGTCAACAAAACGAGAAGGAGCAAAGAGGTGAGCTAATGGCTCACCTCTTTGCTCCTTCTCGTTTGCATGGAAGTTGCGAATATCTGGAAGCTTCGAAACCTGGCGTCGCGTAACGATAGTCAGCCAATTAAACGCTACGATTTCGAGTGGTATACAAGAGGCCTCCAAGAAACGCGCCTAACCCCAAGACGCCAGCAGCAGCAAGCGCATATGGATCTAGGGAAGCAATGTAGGTTGGCTCATCTTGGATACCTGAGCTGATGTTATCGTAATCAACACCAATCTCGTTCACAGGAACGGTCCACAAATCAGTGTGTCCAATTCCCTGCTCAATACGAATCTCCCAATCACCGGCAACCGCTTCATCAGGCACAAAAGAAAAGCGACCGTCTTCATCAGTCGTTAGTTCTGCCCAAGGCTCATCAGGATTTTCAGGAGAATAAATGGTGACCTGAGCCTCTTCAACAGGCTCACCTGAGCTAAAAGTGGATGTGAATTCCAATTCTTCGCCAAAGAGGCTGAAGTCAGTTTCGATCATATGGGCGAATGCTCTGGGAGCTGATCCTGCGATCGCCAACAGTGCAATTGGAAGAGCTAACCATTGTTTCATAACGGCCTCACTGTTTATCTAGCGTTGTCATTAATCCTATGTGCTAAGCAATCTAGTTGTGGAGCCAGCGCTCATTTTTTCGTCAAGCACCATCAACCACCTCACCGCTAATGCGGTCTTACGCATTAAAGCAAGTCTTTAAACTAGAGTCCATTCCTTCACGTTACAAAAGAAATGATACTCAAGCTTAGCGTTATCGAACCACTGAGCAAGAGGCTTTTCTCCTCTTGTATGGATTCATTCTAGAGTAGCAGCCTAATCTCGCAAATACCTTAAGACCAATATCTGAAGTGGATAACCTGATGTGGATCGATGACTACCCAATCTCTCTTTACATCCACAAACTCGTACATCCATAACTTTTCGAATCAGATATCGATAAGTTACGATGCTGGCTTCACGCGCATCAACACCTGCCCAAACTCGACAGGCTCCGCATTGTCGACCAAAATTTCTGCGACTTCACCTGAGAACTCAGCTTCAAGTTCGTTCATCAACTTCATGGCTTCAATGATGCAAACCGTTTGACCAGTCGAAATGCGATCGCCAACGCTCACAAAGGGAGACTCATCAGGAGCTGGAGCACGATAAAATGTGCCGACCATCGGAGACGTGATTTCGAGTAGCTTTGAATCGGTGCCTGCCGACGGAGGTCCTGCGACAGCTGGAGCAGCAATAGGAGCAACAGCTGGAATGACGGCAGGCTGAGACTGTAAGCCCAATGCTGCCGGGTCAGCAGGCATCACTGTCGCCGGAGCCAATGTGACTGTGCTTTGAGCATGTGTTTTGCGAACCGTTAGCTCGAAATCACTGCTCTTAAGCGTCAACTCTTCAATATCTGTTTTTCCAAGGGTTGTGAGTAACTCTTGGAGTTCATCAAAGTTCAGTTCCACAATTCGGCCTCTTGTCTCTGCTGCTCATCATCTCAATCATGCGTAGCCGATCGCTCTTGCTACTTAACTGACTCGCTTAGTTTTCACGACCGAGATAGGAGTCGTTGCGAGTATCAACCTTAATTTTTTCTCCGATGGAAATGAACAACGGCACCATGACCTGGGCTCCGGTTTCCACAATTGCAGGCTTCGTTCCACCTGTTGCCGTATCGCCTTTGACACCCGGATCAGTTTGTGTCACCTCAAGCACAACAGAGTTGGGCAATTCAACTTCAAGAACCTGTTCATTCCATTTAATGACGTTGACTTCCATCCCTTCTTTGATGTACTTCACGCCGCTGCCAATTTGATCTTCACCTAATCGAGACTCTTCGTAGGTTTCCATGTCCATGAAAACAAACTGGTCTCCTTCTTTATAGGTGTGCTGCTGGACACTCTTTTCCAGTGTCGCTTGGGGAACCATTTCACCTGCTCGGAAGGTTCGTTCAACCGTATTTCCGGACTGCACATTCTTAAGCTTGGTTCGTACGAAGGCTGAACCTTTACCCGGTTTCACATGTAGAAACTCGACAACCTTCCACACCGAACCATCAAGTTCAATACTGACACCTGAGCGAAAGTCGTTACTGGAAATCATAGCCTCGCATTCATGGAGATCAATGGGCAATTCATTGTAACCCTCAAGGGGATGTCTCTCGACACTTTGTGGTGTTTTTTATTTATTCGTCGAGCATTTTCGATAGTCCTTCAGACACAAGGCATGCATCGATGCAGGAAGGTACCACCCTCTCAATACTCCTAACGAATAAACCATCACCCCATCGACTACAGGCGATCGCCCGTAGCAGGACCGAACTATGGCAAGATTGAACATGGCAATTAGGCAACGTAACGTAATAGCTGTCTCGGAGAATCTAGTGACTCTTACTTCTGCAACTATCGTTTCCGGTATCTCTAAGGCTTTTTCTAACGTGATTCATTATCTGGCACAGCACCTGCATCGCCTGGGGCGAACGACGACGGTCATGCGCGTGATGGCAGCCATGGCGATCGCCATGTCAGCTCTTCTTTCGGGTGGAGTAGGTAACGCATGGGCCAGCGATTCGACTCTTGTTTCAGTTGAGAATGGCACTCAATCGACGGAAATTCAGCTGAGTGCACTGCCTCCAGGCAACGCCATTAAGGATGGGAAAGCGCTTTTACGGTATGCATTGCCAATTGACAACAAAAATGTTCGTCGCCTTCAAAGGGAATTAGAAGATATTTCTGAAACGCTCCGCGTGCAAGGTAGTCGTCGAGTGAGCGCAGTTAATCGAAATCTCGATCGATTTGAGAAGCTATTGCGCCGGTCAAACGAAGTTCTGGTGGACGTTCCAGTGGCCAATCAACCAAAGGTCGAGGCTTTGTTCGCAACCTTAACAACTGACGCAGCTGACTTACGTGCCTATGTTGATGAACGCGACAAAGAAGCGATTTGGATTAAGCGCTCGGAAATGTTGGATGTCATCGGGGAAATTGAGTCCCTTATGGTCAAAGAATTTCCGTTTGAAGTGCCAGAGGAATATGACAATTTGCCACAGCTCAAAGGTCGAGCAACCATTGAAATGGTGACCAATAAGGGCACGATGGAATTAGTTGTAGATGGCTACAACGCTCCAGTGACGGCAGGCAATTTTGTTGATCTGGTCCAGCGTGAATTCTATGACGGGCTTGAGATTACTCGCGCAGAAGACTTTTATGTTGTACAGGCCGGAGATCCGCCAGGCTCCGATGTCGGCTTCATTGATCCAGACACGGGAGAATACCGTGCCATTCCGCTTGAGATTATGGTTCAAGGAGAGAAGGAACCGCTCTACGGCCTCACCATGGAAGATGTTGGCATGTATCTGGAAGATCCAGTCTTGCCTTTTTCAGCCTATGGCACCGTTGCAATGGCCCGCCCAGGAAATGATCCTAATGGAGCATCGTCTCAATTCTTTTTCCTGAAGTTTGAATCTGAATTAACGCCCGCTGGACTGAACCTATTGGATGGACGCTATGCCGTCTTTGGCTATGTGGTTGAGAACAAGCGCGTCTTGGATGAACTAAAGGTTGGCGATCGCATTGAGTCTGCACGGGTTATTGACGGACAAGACAACCTCGTTTTGCCAACGGCATAACTCACTCATCACTTTCTGAAACCATCATCGTTCAGCGCTTACGTGACTACACATCTCGAATCCATTTGTTTGAACACCGCATTCATCTGAGTACCGCATTCACTTGAACGTTTCAGATATCGGAGAACACGACCTCCTTCAACGACTGCATCGATTTTGCCCGTCGCATCTTGTTGGTGATGATGCTGCACTGCTGGACGTTGAAGATGGTCATCAGTGTGTTGTCACAACAGACGTTCTCATTGATGGCGTTCACTTCAGTGTCGGTCATGCAGCGCCAGATATGGTGACGATGTCGCTTGAAGATGCAGGGTGGCGGGCGATCGCCGCTAATTTGTCTGACCTGGCTGCAATGGGAGCCACACCCATTGCAGTAACCATTGGCCTAAGCCTGCCTGGAACAATCCCCGTGGCGGACGTTGAGGCACTGTACACCGGTATACGCGACTGCTTGACAACCTTTGGTGGCGTCATTGCAGGTGGCGATGTATCCCGATCACCGGTTATCTCTCTAGCCATCTCTGCCTTTGGTCAAGTGCAACAGGGCCGTGCTGTACTCAGAACAACGGCTTGCCCCGGAGATGTGATGATTGCCACAGGGCCACATGGAGCTTCGCGTGCTGGCCTTGAATTGTTGCTCTCTCCTAAATGTGGCGATCGCCTGTCAGACGACGATCGTAGGGCACTGATCACTGCTCATCAACGACCTCGACCGCGATTTGACGTCATCGATCAGTTAAAAAGTCTGAGCGCACTAAATTCAACCCGTCCAATTGCCGGAATGGATAGCAGCGACGGTCTTGCAGATGCAGTAATTCAGATTTGTCGAAATAGCAGAGTGGGGGCACGCCTCGAATATGAGCATCTACCGATGCCGTCTTGTTTTTCGTCTTGGCTATCACCCGAACAAGCCCTGGATTGGACCTTATATGGAGGAGAAGATTTTGAACTCATCCTCTGTATGCCGGAATCCATCGGGCGATCGCTTATGACCAATCTAGGACCTGAAGCTGCCATTATCGGCACTCTGACAGCAGAGCCCGACGTCTTGCTTATCCAAAACGGCAAGCCGTTAACATCTCTCGCTCAGTCAAAAGGATTTCAGCATTTCTAGGTCTTGAGCGACAGGATGGTCAGTCATCAATGCTCGCCTTAAACTTACATCGCTGGATAAACCGCTTCACGGAAGTGTGCATCTTGGATTAACGTCGCTGGCTCAACCGTTTTCATCCAAGAAATCAGTTCGTCTGACAGTTGGTTATAGTCTGCGCGATCAATCAAGACAGCTGCATACTGCAACGGCTGAGCCATCACGACAACGCTGTAATCATTTCCATGAACAACAGCATGCTGGCAATCGTCACAGGGTAAGAAACTAGCGATGATGGACTGCAACCCTAGTGCTTGAAAAATCGTTTGAACCCAGTGGACGTCAACATCCTCACGTCTCGTGAGATACGTTTTAGGGAGACCACTCAAATCAAAAATTGCAGCGCCTAACAGCACCTTAGTGATTTGTTGCGTGTTCACCTGTTCTGGATTGATGGCAAAACTCGTCGGCATAGAACCATTACTGACAACACTGGAGACTCGTTTCAAAACACGAATCCTTTAGATAGCATTCCCAGAATACGTCACGTTACTTTACAACAGTTGTACTAGGGTTGAGTCCAATTAACGATCTGCTTCTAGTCTTTTTACCCTTGCGCTTTTGACGTTCTGAATGCATGGGTGTCGGTAGAACTTGAGAGCATGCAACTAGTTTTCCAAGAAACGGTGTCAAACAAACGGCTCACGTTTAGGCCCCAAACACATTTCGGATAGTGAAATGCTAGGCCCAACATTCACTCAACATGCGGAAGCTCTACATATTAAACAATTGATTCTCCTTAATCTATTCTTTACTCCGCTGGAGTAAATATCGATAGGACCTGAGCAGTGCTGAGAGCATTCGCGTCGATTTTTACAGTTACGGAAGGCGATCGCCTGTTCAGCCTGAGCATACTAACTAAGTTCCGTTTCATCCACATCTTCGTTCGTTATGTCCACGTCTAGCGCTGCCACAAATGAGGTCTTTTGGCGATTTGTCGTCGGTCGACTCATCACTTCTTTGCTTACGCTGCTGGCTGTCTCCTTTATGATTTATGCGCTCATTGAGCTCATGCCAGGAGACTACGCAGAGCGGGAACTATTTCGGAAATATTCGGGTACCGGAGTCACCATCACCCAAACAGAAATCGACCGAGTACGCGAGAGTTTGGGGCTCGATCGCCCCTTCCTTGTTCGCTATGGTGAATGGCTTTGGAATGTGGTAACTCGCTTTGACTTTGGCCCTGCTTTTCGCGTGGAAACGTCCGTCAACTCATTGTTAAAGGATAAGTTTCTCTACACGTTTGTCCTAGTTGTGGGCGCAATGGTGTTTTCGTATCTGATTGCCATTCCTGTCGGAATCTGGGTTGCGACCCGTCGATCAGGACTGGGTGATGGCGTAGTGACGCTGCTGTCTTATCTCGGGCTGGCACTCCCAAATTTTGCGATCGCCCTCGTTTTGCTAATGCTCAATGCGTTTGTGTTCAAGCTCGATGTGACTGGACTCGTCTCACAAGCCTATCGAGACGAACCGTGGTCTATGGCAAAGTTGCTCGATTTTCTAGGCCACGCCTACATTCCTCTCCTCGTCCTTGGGTGGTCAACGACTGCCTTTCAGCTCCAGACCATGCGTGGCTTGATGAAAGATGAGCTGGGAAAACTCTATGTCACCGCAGCAAAAGCTCGTGGCATGTCAGGGTGGCCGATGCTCATGAAATATCCGGCTCGACAAGCAGTCATGCCGATCGTTTCCACGATTGGATTTGACTTCTCTCGCTCCTTTAATGAGTTGCCGATTGTTGCCTCTATCTTGGTGCTCGGAGAACTCGGGCAAGAGCTTCTACTCGCTTTCCTAGACGCCGACCAAAACACCGCAGCGGGTATCCTTGTTTGCGTCACCAGCGTCATCATTGCAGCTAATTTCCTATCAGATCTACTTATCGCAATCCTCGATCCTAGAGTTCGCCTAGCGCAAGGACGATAACTATGGCTTCAGCCTCTATCCAAACCGCGCAAGACATCAAACGGCAAAAGGAAAGCTATTACACAGCGTCTCAATGGCAGCTATTTTGGACCCGCTTTAAGTCCAATCGGCTAGCCGCCCTTGGAGGTGCCGTTCTCAGCCTTTTCATCATCATTGCTCTGTTTGCAGAATTCATCGCACCCTACTCTGGACAAGCCGATACTCGCAATTCTGACTACACCGCTGGGCCACCCCAGCTCATCCGTTTTTGTGGTGAAGGGGGCTGTCAACTTCAACCCTTTGTTTACTGGCCAACCAGCGGCTATAGCGTTGTTGAAAAGAGATACATCGTCGAACCCATTGAAGAAGATGGGATGCCCATTCGACGTCCACTGCAATTGTTCGTCAAAGGAATCCCATATAAGTTGCTCGGCATCATTCCGAGCGATCGCCACCTTTTTGGGGTTGATCAGGGGCAAGTTCACCTTTTTGGAACGGATTCCAGTGGCTTAGATTTGTTCAGCCGCGTCATGTTTGCCACCCGCACCTCACTAACGATCGGTTTCCTCGGCATCATGATTTCGTTTGTTCTGAGTCTGTTATTTGGCGGAATCGCTGGCTATGTCGGCGGCTGGGTCGATAGCATGATTCAAGCCTTTACCGATCTGGTACGGGTCATTCCGCCCATCCCCCTATACATGGCGCTAACCGCGATGTTTCCCCGCGACTGGAGCAATCAACAGGTTTATTTTGCGATGACGCTCGTGCTGGGCCTGGTTAACTGGCCAACGCTCGCCCGACGCATTCGCTCGTTTCTACTCGCATCTCGTGAAGAAGAATATGTATTAGCCGCCAAGCTATCGGGAGCATCAGGATGGCGTATCGTTACCCGTCACCTCCTACCCGGCTTTGCTAGCTACATCATCGTCGAACTGGTCATCAACTTCCCTTATCGAATCTTAGATGAAACGGCACTGTCTATTGTCGGCCTAGGACTCCGCCGTCCCACGATGTCATGGGGCGTCTTATTGCAAGAAATGACGACGGTCCAAGCGATTCAGCTCACACCGTGGTTTTTCATTCCTCTCATTTTCTTCGTCGTTGCAGTACTATCGTTCACGCTTTTGGGCGATGGTCTGCGCGATGCAGCCGATCCTTACTCTGGCATTCGACGTTAGGAGAAATCGATGTCTTCTGAACCTTTGTTGACTGTGTCTAATTTATCGGTTCAATTTCGTACCGATGAGGGACTCGTAACCGCCGTCGACGATCTCTCATTTTCAGTCGCTCCAGGACAAACGCTTGGCATCGTTGGTGAGTCTGGATCAGGGAAATCCGTCTCAACACGCGCGCTCATGCGTCTGTTGCCGAATAACGCGGCGATCGCCCCCAACTCTCGAATTCTCTACACCACCAAAAAGGGGCAGCAGCTTGACATCGCCAAGCTATCGGAGCCCAGCAAAGCACTCGATGAGATTCGCGGCGGTGAACTCTCGATGATTTTTCAAGAACCCTCAGCTGCCTTTTCTCCGCTTTATACCATTGGCAATCAAATGATTGAGGGCATTCGCATTCACCGGAAGGTGAGTGCTAGACAAGCCCGCATCACTGCCATTGAAATGCTGGAGCGTGTGGGGATAACAGAACCTGAATTGCGAATCGATCAGTATGCGTTTCAGCTCTCTGGCGGGATGAGGCAGCGCGCAATGATTGCACTGGCGCTAGTCATGCGGCCTGCGCTCCTTATTGCTGATGAACCCACTACCGCCCTTGATGTCACCATCCAGGCTCAAATCTTGGATTTGCTGGCCGAGCTACAGCGCGACTTCGGCATGTCTATTATTTTCATTTCTCATGATCTGGGTGTCATCTCACAGATTGCCGACCACGTATTAGTGATGTATTTGGGACGGGCGATGGAAACTGGAGCCATTCGTACGATTATTCGAAATCCCCAGCATCCTTACACTCAAGGACTGATTAAAGCGATTCCTCGACTCGATGCTCTCGATCAGCCCCTCCTTCCCATTCCAGGAGACATTCCAAGCCCCCTAGAACGTCCGCAAGGCTGTGTCTTTCATACTCGCTGCCCCCATGCCGCCGATCATCCTCACTGTGAAACGATTATTCCAAACTCAACGCTGACGGGTGACAAGCACACCGCAGCCTGCCATTTGCTAGAAGAGAAAGTATTGGAGAGAAGTTTATGACCGCCCCACTGGTCTCCGTTCGTAACTTAGCCGTTCACTATCCTGTCGGAGGAGGGTTTCTGAAAGGGAAACCCAAGCTTGTTCGGGCGGTAGATGGTGTCAGTTTCGATATTCTACCCGGACAAATTCTGGGGTTAGTGGGAGAATCAGGCTCAGGCAAAACAACAGTCGGTCGGGCAATCCTTAAGGCAGCACCGATCACCCATGGAGACATTACGCTCAGAATCGGCGACACGGTTCTTGATGTCGGACATCTATCGTCCCACGACGAGAAAAAAATGCGCCGTCACGCACAGATGATCTTCCAAGACCCCTATGCCTCTCTGTCACCACGAATGACCGTCCGTGACATCATTGCAGAACCCTTAGAAGCACTCCAGCTCACCAGCAGCCGGCACGAAACTGACCAGCAAGTTCGAGAGGTGGCAGAAAAATGTCGGCTTAACCTCGAACACTTGCGACGATTTCCCCATGCCTTCTCTGGAGGACAGCGCCAGAGGATTGCGATCGCCCGTGCGTTGGTCTCCAATCCCAGCTTTCTCATCGCTGACGAAGCAGTTGCTTCTTTAGATGTCTCCATTCAAGCTAGCGTCTTAAATTTGCTCAAAGACTTGCAGCAAGACATGAACCTGGCGTTTCTCTTCATCAGTCACGACCTATCTGTGATCGCTCACTTCTGTGATGTGGTTGCGGTGATGTATTTAGGCGAAATTGTTGAGATTGCGCCAACATCACAACTCTTTTCGAACCCAGCTCACCCGTATACGAAAGCTTTACTCTCCGCTATTCCATCTCTAGATCCTGATGATAGGGGCGATCGCACTCGTCTCACTGGAGAAATTCCGTCTCCGATTTCACCTCCATCAGGGTGCCGATTCCACACTCGCTGTCCGGTTGCCGAGCCTCGCTGTCGAGACGCCAAACCTTCTTGGCGAAGCCCATCGGATCAGCATGACGTCGCTTGCCATTTAGTGGAAGGCCGGAGTGAACACGCAATCGTGCACCCTGTGTCATAGCACTACACAGGAGTTCAGTCTGTTATGCCGTTTCTCTGAGAAGCAGCTACACATGTTCCCTGTCTCTTCCAGAGAGACTGCGCCAACGACTTCGCTCAGGGAACGTCAGCTAAGCGGCGTCGTTCGCTTGGCGTCTCCCAAAGGGAGAAAGCTGACGTTAGTTGGTAGCTGATTTTTGAAGAATTTGCGTTCAGTGGTGGGCCAGCTCACTCCCCCAGAAGTAGCTTAAGGCTGTAGGACTGAGAAGCTATGCAAACTCATATTCTCGGGATGGTTTCACTTGCCATCCGGCTCGATCCCGT
The DNA here is from genome assembly GCA_038520475.1 of Cyanobacteria bacterium J06627_8. Classification (GTDB taxonomy): domain Bacteria; phylum Cyanobacteriota; class Cyanobacteriia; order CAKZMO01; family CAKZMO01; genus JBCCWF01. The sequence continues at coordinate 6,961 of JBCBLF010000077.1, read as the reverse complement.
CCTAGCACCAACACCTTTTCATGAAACTCAAGCAAACTCGGCCGGTGACCAACGCTCACGTAGGTGACCCCCATCTCTCGAATGAGGTCATACAATTCTCGTTCGTTTGTTACATCAAGGGCACTGGTTGCCTCGTCCAGCATGACGTACTTCGGTCGACTCAACACAATTCGCGCAAAGGCAAGCCGCTGTTGCTCTCCAAGCGATAAGACGGTCGGCCAATCACGCTCCACATCTAATCCTCCAACTCGTTCCGCAAGACTTCCCAAATTCACCTGTTCTAAAACAGATTGAATCTCATCATCGGTGACATTCGTGCGCGTATTGGGATAAATGACTTGTTCACCCAAAGTGCCAAGCAACATGTAGGGCCGCTGGGGTAAAAATAGGGTTTCTGTCACATCTGGCCGGACGATCGTTCCCTCACCATTTGTCCACAACCCGGCGATCGCTCTCATCAACGAACTTTTTCCGCATCCACTCGGCCCTACAATGAGCAAATGCTCTCCAATTGCCATATCAAACGACAGGTTTTCAATTAGTTTTTGCTCATTATTCGGCGTGAATACAGTCAAGTTCTGAGCTTTGAGTTGCTTTGCAATGATTGATTCAATATTAGATTGAATTGGCTGATTTGGGAGATCTTTCAGATCTTGAAGACGCTCATAAAATGCTCCCAATCGGTTAATGCTAGCTGCAAAAATTGCAATTGAGTCAATTTTATTTGTGATCAGGGAAAGTGCTTTCCACAACTGATAAAAAGCAAGGCTTGCTTGACCAATCGTTCCGAAATCAGTTTCTCCAGCTAGATATAAAGGAGCCACAATTAAATACGGCACAATTCGAGTGAAATAATCATATCCATACTGAAAAAGATCAATTAGTGATTGCCAAATAATTAACAAGTCATAATTTTTAATCGCCGACATCAATCGTTCAGTAACTTTTTTCCGCTCCAGTCCTTCGCCTTGATAGAAAGCAATTGATTCAGCATTATCCCGAACATGCACCATCCCGTAACGGAAATTCCCTTCGAGCCGAAGCTGATTATAGTTGATCTTAATGAGTCGTTGCCCCATCAAAACAGCAACAATCGTCCCAAAAGCAGCATAGGCTAATAATCCAAACGTTAATATTTTAGAGATGCTGTAGAGAACTGCTGCAAACGAGATAACTGTCAGAATAGAATCCAAAATATCAAGTAGGAACTGAAGAGTTGTAGTGGTAAAAGAGCGGATATCTTCTGTGATTCGTTGATCAGGATTATCAATTTCTGTATTTATCGCATTTGAATCAAGATCATAATACGAACGATCATTGAAATAGCGATTTAAAAAAAGCTTTGTTAACCAATCTCGCCAAAATAATCCAAACTTAAAGCGTGTGTATCTATACAGCACAATGATAGGGACTGCAAGAACAAAAACGCCTGCAAAAATAAAAAGGTACTGCCAAAATACAGGTTCATTTCTTTCATTCAGAGCGGTATTAACAAATCGAAGTGCATAACTAATCGTTACATTTATTCCAGTTACACAAAATAATAAGAAAAGAAGTAACCAAAGCAACGTCCATTGTTTCCAATGAGGCAATAACTTTTGACGTAGAAGAAACAGAACACAGATACAGCTTGCAAACATCCCAATTGCGATTGGCATTGCAGGTGATTGAATCAGCGCGTCAATGCGGTTTACCAATTGAGCCGCAGGAGTGGAAAAAAACTCAGGAAATACCTGTTGACCACCCTTAGCCAGGCCAATCACAAGGAAGAACGAAATACTAACGACAAGTAGTAAGACGACCAACAGCAATCCTAAAAAGGTCTGCGTTCCACGATGCTCTGTTGGATAAAAATAAGGCTGAGCAATGTTAATGAAGCGATCCCATAGCTGCCGATCGAACCGGAAGCGCTTTTCTGGTACGTTTGATGCGTTCATAGGCACTCAATCCGCAGCTCGTCTGGCTGACCTACTCATCATGAAACTTAGTCTTATAGATGCTCTTAAAAGATTTTTTCGTAGGAAAATCTGAGAAAAGAATCTTCCGCAGCCTTACGCCTCATTGCATAAGACAACGAATGACTGTGTTGCATGTATTGCGATAAGCGGCATTCTAAAAAAGGATTTATCTCAGGCGCTCAGCACAATAAGTGTCAGATGTTCTCTTTTTTCAGCAGGTTTGACCTTTCATCCGAAAGAAAGCAAAAACCTCTCTGTCAATACTGTGCATCCTTTAAGGAAATTCTCAGTATTAACAGGGAGATTCCGGGAAGTTACTTATTTTCCTTCTAAAGTAGAGTACTTTTAAATACTCTCTTATGCCAATCTCTTAAAAATCCTCCTAAAAATAAGGATTGCTCTGCAGTGAGCAATCCTTATTTGTCGTCTTTATTTGGAAACTTGATACTATGCCTATCAATCGCATTAGGGAAATAGACTCCCCTAGAGCGTAAGATATCCGATAAAGCAGAGCCGATCATAACGGCGATCGCCATGAGTCGGCTCAGAACCTAGAAGGCTAGAATTCTGCATTCTAATCAAAACGCTAACCTTCTAGTTCATTGATTGATGCTTATTCGTCTATGCATCATTTAGAGCTGCAATGCCAGGAAGAATCTTCCCTTCTAGAAGCTCTAGGCTGGCGCCTCCACCTGTTGAGATGTGACTCATTTTTTCAGCGACACCAACTTTTTCCACAGCTGCGACAGAATCACCACCACCAATAATGGTTGTGGCTCCGGTCGGTGTCAGCTCAGCGAGGGTATTGGCGATCGCCTCTGTTCCAACTGCAAACTTATCGAACTCAAAGACACCCATTGGACCATTCCAAATGACGGTCTTACAATCCTTAAGCGCATCTTGGAAAACCTTGACTGAATCAGGCCCAATGTCTAAGCCCATCCAGCCATCGGGAATATTTTCAACACTAACGGTCTGATCATTTGCGTCTGGCGCAAAATTATCCGCGACTACAACATCAGTCGGAAGTAACAGATCTACACCTTTTTCTTTAGCTTTCGCTTCAAGGGTCTTTGCCAACTCTAGCTTGTCTTCTTCAACAAGAGACTTTCCAACATTGAGGCCTCGTGCTTTGTAGAAGGTGAAGATCATTCCACCACCAATGAGGAGCTTGTCTGCCTTATCAAGCAGCGTCTCAATTACTCCAATCTTGCTCGAAACCTTCGACCCACCAATGATAGCTGCAAGCGGGCGCTTTGGTTCTTCGATCGCACCTTTGAGGTATTCCAGCTCTTTTTCGATCAAAAATCCTGCAACAGAAGGACTCAAGTACTTCGTTACACCTTCAGTAGAAGCGTGAGCACGGTGAGCCGTTCCAAACGCGTCGTTTACATAGACATCTGCAATTGATGCAAGCTTTTTCGCAAACTCGGGGTCGTTCTTTTCTTCTTCAGCGTAGAATCGAACGTTCTCCAGCAAAACGACATCTCCATCTTGCATGGCTGCCACTGTCTTCGCGACCTCATCGCCAATACAGTCATCGCACTTTGTGACTGGCTTGCCTAACAGCTCAGACAATCGATTCGCTACAGGAGTCAAGCGCATGCCATCGTTTACCTTGCCCTTGGGCCGTCCCATGTGGCTGCTCAAAATCACCTTTGCACCTTTAGACATCAAGTCTTTAATCGTGGGTAATGATGCACGGATTCGAGTGTCGTCGGTAATCGCTCCCTGATCATTCAATGGAACGTTAAAGTCAGCACGCACGAGTACACGCTTGCTAGCTAAGTCTGACGGAGTTAGCGTCGCTAAGGTCTTCTTTGGCACTGGAGAACCCCCTAGTAAGTCTTTTTACCTATTGATTTGCCTTTATGGTTATTGTCTTACAAAATGTCACCTGAACAAAGTGAGATTGCATAAAACACGATCAGCGATCCCCGTCCAGTATTGGCGTACGATTCAAACCTTTGGATCAAACGAGTATGTGTTTAATTTCAATTAATTACTGATTGTGTGGCAGCTCCAGATTTAGGAGAAAATATCGAATGCGGAATGTAGTGGAATCGTGGCATGTTCAAGACTGTATTATTTCCAATTGATCAAACGCGCGAATCTCGTCACGCAGCCGAAATCGTGGCTAGCCTCATCAATAGCTATGGTGGAAAGCTGTTCATTCTGTCAGTGGTGGAACCTCCTGATCCAGAATCATCGCAAGACCCTGAAATGTCATCACCCGAGGCGATCGCCAAACTCCTCGACACGGCCCGAGCATTATTTAATGATCAGGGAATTGAAGCCGAAACCCTGGAAAAAGAGGGAAACCCAGCCTTTGTCATTTGTGATGTTGCTGACGAACTCAATGTTGACCTGATTGTGATGGGAAGCCGAGGAGCTGATTTGACCAACGTAGACTCAGCAGAAGGGGTTAGCAATCGCGTGATTAATCTATCGCCTTGTCCAGTGCTCGTTGTACCTTAACGTTTCGCCCAGGCTCATCGCGTCAAAAGTTGGGATAGGATGTGAAGGCTCATTTCGTTGCATGGGTCATCGGCATGTCATCTCCAGCCATTCAGTGGTATCCGGGCCACATTGCAAAAGCCGAACGGCAACTTCAAACTCAGCTCAATCGAGTGGATGTCGTGTTGGAAGTTCGTGATGCTCGAATTCCTTTGGCAACCCATCACCCTTCGATTCAGAAATGGGTTGGTGAAAAAGATCGAGTGCTGGTGCTCAATCGAATGGATATGATTTCATCAGAAGTTCGACACCAGTGGGACGAGTGGTTTCGGGCACAAGAAGATGTTCCTTTTTTCACTGATGCGAAACAGGGAAAAGGCGTGGGTGGCGTTGTTCAGCGAGCCAAAGCAGCCGGTAATTCCGTCAACCAACGACGGCGCGATCGCGGCATGTTACCCCGTCCGGTTCGCGCCGTTGTGATGGGATTTCCCAACGTTGGAAAGTCTGCGTTGATTAATCGACTCTTGAAGAAAAAAGTTGTGGAAAGCGCACGTCGTCCTGGCGTCACTCGACAACTTCGATGGATTCGCATTTCTAAGGAATTGGAATTGTTGGATGCTCCAGGCGTGTTGCCCTCTCAACTTGAGGATCAAATCGCAGCGTTGAAGCTTGCCATTTGCGATGATATCGGTGAAGCTGCTTATGATAATCAGCGAGTTGCGTCATCGTTCATTGATGTCCTAAAACAACTTCACGAAACGCATCCCGATCTTTGTCCAGTCAGTACTTTTGTCGATCGCTACGGACTCGACATCACATCTATGACGGGAGAAAGCTATCTCATCGCACTGGCCCGTGAGCAGTATCAAAATGATGTCGAGCGAGCGGCTCGACAGCTGTTGAATGACTATCGAAAAGGAGTCTTAGGAACGCTTCCCCTTGAACTCCCTCCGTCTGAATCATGAGGTCGATCGGTGACGATCAATGGGTTGATCTCAGCGACTATCGATTCTGTGTGCGCAAATGGGAGAATCCATCAACGGTTGAAGCTCAAGCGACAGCTACACAGGATGCAAGCTCTTGGAAATCATGGCCCTATCCGATCCTTTGGCTGCACGGATTTATGGGCAGTGTCCACGACTGGGATGCCGTCGTTAACGAATGGGGCGATCGCCCATCTTGCATCGCCATTGACCTTCCCGGTCATGGCAAAACTGATGTCACTGGCACTGAGGAACAGTATGCGATGCCATCAACAGCGCAGGGCATTGTGCAACTGCTCGACGCACTTGACATCAGGCGATGTGGCTTAGTGGGCTATTCGATGGGTGGACGGCTGGCTCTCTATTTAGCGCTACAGTATCCCGAGCGTTTTTGTTGCGTCGCACTTGAATCTGCATCTCCAGGACTCCACACAGCCAACGAACAAGACACACGGCGCACAAACGATGCAGCCCTCGCTCAAACTCTACTCTCGATAAATTTTGAACAATTTATCGAGCAATGGTATCAGCAACCGCTATTCGCTTCGCTCAATCAGCATCTATCGTTTCCATCAGTGATGAATCGCCGGTTGCGCAATGATCCAAATCTACTCGCAAGATCACTTCAATGGATGGGCACCGGACAACAATCTTCGCTTTGGGACGCTTTGGGAAAAAGCACGACACCGTTGCTGCTGATCGTAGGCGAACACGATGCAAAATATCGACAGATTGCCTCAGAGATAGGCGATCGCCACCCTAATTGCACCATTGCCACTGTTCCAAATTGTGGGCATACAGTTCACGTGGAGCAACCCACCCAATTTCTCGCCCATATTCGAACCTTTGTTCAGACCAGTTTTGCAAGCAACCTGTCTATCAGTCACGACAGTGCTGCTCCACAAAGGTCTGAATAACTGAAGCGATCGCGTCATCAATTTGTAGAGTAGCAGCAGCTTCTTTATTCAACTTCCAGGGTTCTGGAACTCCGATTGCAGGCAATACGTTAAGCTCTGCCCGAGGAGCTTGGGCGTAAACTTGAGCCATTGCAATCAGATCAGCAGGATCGGTTTCAGATTGAAGTACAAGCATAGGGCACTGGAGTTCCGAGATGCGATCGTGAAGATATTCGCTTTGTCGCTCAGCTCGACGTCTCCGGAATAAGAGCTGGCAGGCGGCCGGAGACTGCCGCAACATCCGACGCAGTCGGAGCGCTGTCCGAGGCGATCGCCCTCTTCCGAATAGTCCCGTCACGCCTGCCCACAAACGAAGAGCCCAGCCAACGAACGGAATTGGACTCGACAACAGTGGCCAACCGCGCCAACGTCCGTTCAGCTTTTCTAGCATGACCCCCTCAGGAGATGCCGCAATTAAGCCCCTCACGCTATCGGGATACGCTAACGCATAAGCTGATGCAACCCAGGCTCCGAGACCATAACCGATCAGCACGCAGCGCTTGATCCGCAACAGCTTGAGATAATCGGCCAAGCCTTCGACCTCAAGCTGAACCGAATAGTGCTTAATTCGTCTCGTTGATTCGCCGAACCCTAACAGATCTGGAGC
>JBCBLF010000076.1:0-19507 GCA_038520475.1 Cyanobacteria bacterium J06627_8 | reverse complement strand
CCAGTTATGTGTGGCGCAACGCGCCACACATAACTGTACTTAACCAACGCGCACAGCGCTATATAGCCGTCGCCAGTTCTGTTAGGACAAGACGGCAAGCCATTTGTCGATGCGACAAGGGGCCGAATGATACTTGGTGTCCCAGTCTAAATTGCTAAAGCTATACTAATCCTTGCATGTAGCCTTCAGAAATGAATCGTGATGCATGAAATGAGTGGCACTTCATCAAACCTGCGCACTATTCAAATCGACATGCATTTATAAAAGTCTATGCTCAAGCAGCAAGGCTTACATTTTTCATGCGATCGCCAGAGCCCTATCTAATGCCGCTTCTGATGTCGGTTGGGTCTGCAAGTTGAACCATTTCAATCGCTGAGCAATTAGCTTGAAACAGCTGCGCGAAAGATTAAAGACCCTCACAGTTTTGTACTTGGCGCAGGTATAACCCTCTGTAAATTGAGTCCTTTATTGTGGGTACTGTTAACGGTACGATTCATCCGATACAACAAGCTTAAAGACTCGATTATTAGACAAATCATTAAAGAAAATACTGTTCAATGTCCATCCTTGATGTGTTGCTTATATTTGGGGCAATTGCTGAGGTTCTTATCACGTGTGCAGGGGTGTTTGTTTGGTTACGAACCTGCCCAACACAGTACTCTATGCCAACGGCATTCACACTCGGCATTATCTCCGGTTTGGGAATTATTTCGCTGCTTTTTCAGGTCGGTTTTCTCATAAGATGGCCTGAGTTTAGCCTTCTCCTTGAACTTGTCGTTGTAGGTGCATCCAGTCGACTGATCGCATCAAAGTGGAGCTACCTAAACGAACTCTGCAAAACGATTTTTGCGGTTTGGCGAGAAACTCCTGTTCTGCTGAGTGTCATGGCGATCGCCTGCACCTATCTCCTGCTGCAAGCGCTTCTCCTCCCTCCGAGTAGTTGGGATGCATTAACATACCACTTGCCGCGGGTGTTGTTGTGGGAGCAAAATCGTAGCTTACTTTTACGAGAATTCAGCCTTTCGCCTCAAGCCACCTTTCCAGTTGGCTCAGATATTTTATTTCATCTTTTTCTTCGCATTGGTAGTGACTATGGATTAGGGCTGTTCAGTTGGCTATCGTATCTTTCAATTATGGTAGGAACGTATGCGATCGCCCGTCCCCGAACGACTCACACAATTGCACTGACAACCTCAATCCTGATTGCTGCTTTACCTGAAGTGGTTTATCAATCGACAGCAACGAAAAACGACATCATTCTTGCAGCAGTGGCGTTAGCCTGTGTGATTTGGGCAGATCAATGGTTACGAGCGACCTCGATCGAATCGCTGTTGGGACTAGGGCTAACCCTGTGTTTTGGTATTTCTGTCAAAACCACATTTGTGCTGTTTGCCTTTTTCTTTCTTATCGTGTGGCTGAGTTTAGTGATTCAACGAGGCTATCAATGGAATCTCATCACTGTGCTCATCAAGCATTGGCCATTAGTTGTATGTACTTTACTTCCAGCCTTAGTTCTATCTCAAAGCTGGCTATTTCTTGATAATTATCAACAGTTTGGGAGATTCCTTGGTCCAGAATATTTTGTAGAAATTAATCGTAATAATGACGGTTTAATGGGTGGATTAGCAAATGCCACGCGCTACAGTTTTCAAAGCGTTCATCTGCTGTATCCAGTCGATAAGTTATGGGAGATCTTGGCAGGGATATCCATTACCTCAGCCCTCCAATCCATCTATGAAAAAACGTTTGACCCACTATTTGGAGAGTTAGGGCGAAGCCAAATTGATCGATGGATGCCTTTTGAACTTCGATGGCGGACCCATGAAAATATGTCTTGGTTTGGGCCATTCAGCACATTTCTCATCGTACCTGCAACGATGTGGTGCTTGATATGGGAAAAAGAGCTACCGCGAAGGATGGCGATTGTGACCCTTTGCGTTTTTCTTGCGATCAGCTACATGGTCGGTTGGTCTCCGTGGAAGAGCCGTTTTTTCACCTTGATATATGGACTTAGCGGTCTTTGCGTGGCTGCGTTTTTATATCACTTACGGTGTCAATCTCTAGTCAAAGATAGATTGCTACAGGGCCTGAGGGTAACTAGCATTATGATTCTGGGCTATGCCTGTATTTATAATCTTGAAAAGCCCTTGGCATATCAGTTTCAGCAATATAATCCCTATTGGCCTGAAGAAAACCGTGAGGATATCATTTGGACACTCAGTGATTGGACGACGGATCGACTCGTTTATGAGCGACTCAACAGTGGAGCACGGTTGGAACGAATGAGTGAGAGTATTCCTTCGGGGCAAACAGTTGCCATTGTTGGATACGATAGCTATTTTTCATTGATGGCTCATAATCGCGATTTAAGATTCGTATTACTCTCCACAGAACGGAATTCATCTGAAGAATATAACCTAGGGCCCGTTGAACTGACACTCGCTAGAGTTGATTATGTCATGTGTCTTGGACGCCCTTGCGATCAGGACGGATTAAGCGTTGATCTGCAATCTATCTGGAAATTGAATTCAAACGAAACATTCACAGAGCTATATCAAGTTTTTTATTAGTTCTACTGGGACCACTAGATTCGATGTAATTTTGCATTGAAGATAACGGCATCTCTGTCTTGATCAATCATAATAGGCGTACAGGTAGTAGCGATCGCCCATATGATCTAGCGTTTGAGAGGTTGCTTTGGCAAGACGATATTCAGCACGGCAGTCTCAGCGACTCCAAAAATCTGATTTATATCCCGTTGTCAAACCAAGATGGCGACTCATCTGGTTGTTTGCCCTGCTCGCTCTGTGGCTTATTTGTAGTGGAGCGACTCCCTTTCATCCCCTAAGCTATCGACTGGCACAGTATCCCAACTGGAAGACAAAACCACCCACTGAAACCGTCAACGGAGATCTGCTCTATCCAGATTGGTTTGAAGGCACATGGCGGGTCAGCACAACATTAATCGACGCGATCGCCCCTCTTGCTCCGGAGGTGGTGACTCCAGGGTTTGATGGCAATCAAGACTACCTCAATCAATCCGTTACCTTTTTGGCACGATTTGTGGAGCCACCTGAGATTACAGGGCGTTCAGTAAATGTGATGATGAATTCGCCAGAGAACTGGTGGCGATCGCCCCAATCTTTGTTCAAATCCTCGCCAGTCGAAAAGGACTCAACTGTCATTGCCGATCGCGCATTTAACGGCTTAAATCTGATGCGAGCCAGTCTCAATCAAATGACTCCTGGCATGGGCGATCGCCTGGTCAATGCGGTTGCGGTCGACCCCGACAATCCCAATCGGCAGATCACTCGAATGGAAGGCGATCGCCAGTTGATATCGACAGTTGTTGGACGACGCACAGAATCACCTGACGCTGCACAGTTCATCACAACTGAAGTTTTTCAACAGGTTTTTCGCGGCATTCCTCAACCTTATGTGAACGAAGTAGAAACGACCACCGACTATCGCTACACATCTGACAAAACGTCTCCTATCACAGCGAATCAAGTCACGGCTATTTATCTCTCGCCCCAAGATCCTGATTACTTCAAAGCGGGCGATCGCCCGGTTGCTCTCTACCGATATTGCTTGGAATTTTCACCAGAATTAGCACGAGTGCCAGTGGCTGTTGCCAACATGTTGTCTTCGAACGGTCATACACCATAAATGAACGTTATGGTTATCTATAGTTGAAGATGACTTGCGGCACGTTGAGGCCAGTTACCCCAACCATGATCAAACCGTACGTTACGAATCGACAGGATACGAATTTATGGAGGATGGACGATGACAGCAGCTGTGCAATCGGTGGATTGGGATGCATTTGCAGCATCCCTTGACGGCATTGAAGTTGTCCGGGATGTGAATCAAATCACAAAGCTTTCCCAAGACTATTACACGTTCAGCCCTGTCTTAACCGCGCAGCTGTCGGATAAGCGGGGAGACTTAGTGGTACGTCCAACCTCTGAAGCTGAAGTGATTCGTGTGGCAGCAGCCTGTGTGCGAGAACGTATCCCGCTAACCGTGCGAGGGGCAGGAACAGGTAACTATGGACAGTGTGTTCCCCTTGAAGGTGGCGTCATTCTCGATCTGATTAAGATGAATCAGATTAAATGGATCAACCCAGGAGTGACCTGTGTAGAACCTGGGGTAAAGTTGGTGGCTTTAGATAAGAAAGCTCGGGAGTCTGGCTGGGAAGTGCGTATGGCTCCTTCTACCTATCGCACGGCAACGGTCGGAGGCTTCATCGGTGGCGGTAGTGGTGGCATTGGTTCGGTTATGTATGGTCAGCTACGCGATCGCGGCAACTTGCATGCGGTTCGCGTTGTGACGATGGAAGATGAGCCTCGTGTGATTGAGCTACGGGGTGATGATGTCCAAAAAGTGAATCATGCTTACGGCACAAATGGCATCATCACAGAACTCGAAATTCCCCTCGGACCTGCCTACCCCTGGAGTGAATTTATCGTCGTTTTTCCTGACTTCATGACGGCTGCCCGCTTTGGGCAAGCCTTGTGTGATTCTGATGGCATTATCAAAAAACTAGTCACCATCTGTGCATGGCCGGTTCCCAGCTATTTCACTGCGTTGCAAGCCTCGTTACCCGAAGGGCAAAGCTGTGCATTGCTGATGGTGTCTGAATCCTGCAAAGAACCCCTTGCCGAGTTGGTTAGAGAATGGGGTGGGCAGATTACCAGTGAGCGTGCCTCAAAGGATTTAGGCAAAGGCACGATGCTGATGGAATACACTTGGAACCACACGACACTCCATGCTCGGAGTGTGGACCCGAGCATTACTTACTTACAAACCCTGTTTCCAGCAGATAAGGAGATGAAACTTGTTGAGCACATGTTTCATCATTTTGGTGACGAAGTGATGATGCACCTTGAGTTTTTGCGCGTTGGAGGAACAGCGATTCCTGCTGCATTGCAGTTAGTTCGTTATTCCACTGAAGAGCGACTGAACGAAATTATTCGATATCACGAAACGAAGGGAGCCTTCATCGCAAACCCCCATACCTACATTTTGGAAGATGGAGGACGGAAAACAATTGACCCCGTTCAACTGAAATTTAAAGAAGAAGTGGACCCCTATGGACTGCTCAATCCTGGAAAAATGAGAGCCTGGGAAGAACGGTAGTCTATGTTATGGACATTCTCTAGAAAGCAGTCATCGATGAGGCTGTCTCCCGCAGCAGGTCAGTCTTCATCGATAGCTGCTCGAATATTAGTGAAAAATGTTGTATGGCTGTCACCAGTTCCGTTAGGACAAGGCGGTAAGCCATTTGGCTATTGGCTGGGTACCCGAATAATTCTGGGTGTCCTAGCCTAAATGGCTAGAGCAAATAGCGATGTGCGCGTTAGTTGAGTACAGTTATGTGCTTGACTATCTTGAACACCGCTATAGATCCGATTTGCAAGAGTCCTGCTGAAGTCTTTTCCCAGCAAAACGTCGCGACAGTCGAACAGAACGGGCACTTTAGACGTAGCAACGAGTAATGTTGCTGTGGAAACGGGGGCAATTCTGTTGTGATAAAGCTGTTTCAATTTCTTCGTGGTCACCGTGCAGCCCAGTCAGAAGCACCATTGGATAATGGCATGGGCTCACGTCGATTGACCTCTTCAGATCAGGAACAATCCATTCATGAACGATTGACGCCTTCAACGCCATCTTCACTTATACGAGCGTCACTGGATCAACAGATGCATATCCCAGTGACACCTAATTCAAAATTACGCATTAATCAGCTGGTTCCATTGTTTCCGTTTCAACGCCGGTCGTTAACAGGTAAGCTAGCTGTCAGCATGACCGGAGTCATCTTGGTCGCCATTGGTAGTATTACGACCCTGTCGATTCATCGAGAACAAGCTGCATTTAAAGTCGAGCTTCAGCAAGAAGCTGATTTACTGCTCGACACCTTAGAAATGACCGCTGCTGATTGGCTACATTCTTCTACTGCGGATGACTTGTTGAGGCTGATGAAAGTCATCAAGGACAATAATTCTCTAGTCGTTGGTGGGTATATTTTTGATGCCAATGGCCATGTCATTGCTAATCTCCAACACGACTACCAAACGTCCATTCGAGAACCATCGTTTTCCAATGAAATGAATGGGCGAGTGTTTCTCAATCATGGTGAAACAACCTTTGAATGGTTTGAGACTCACCTTCATGCTGGTCGATCAATTATTTTGATGAACCAACAAGTCGGAGCAATTAGCCTCGAATTGTCGACGGCTCAACTCGATGCGAATGTCGCAGGTGTGTGGAAGCGTGGACTTGCAATCGTCATCGTTTCGACTGGTCTGGGGGCTATTCTTGCTGTTATGGTCAGCCGTTCGACGACGAAGCCTTTGCGCACCATTACTGATGCGACACGGCGTATCACAGACGGTCACCTTGACGAATATGTTGCCATTCCGCCGGATGGTGACTGCGCGGCTTTAGCGACTGCCTTCAATGCAATGACCCAACGATTGCGCGATAGTTTGATTGCGCGTGATCAGGTTGAAGCTGCTCTACGCGAAAGTCAGGAGCGCTATGCTCTTGCTGTCAAGGGTGCTAATGATGGCCTATGGGACTGGAATCTTAAGACCAGCCAAATTTATTTCTCTCCCCGATGGAAAGAAATGTTGGGATTTGCAGAAGACGAGCTAGAGAACAATCCACACACTTGGTTTGATCGAATACATCCTGCCGATTTAGATGCGCTCAAGTCTGCGATCGCCGCTCATCTGCAAGGTACGACAGGCCATCTCAAGGTGGAATATCGTATGAAGCACCAGGACGGCCATTACCTTTGGATGCTGAGTCGTGGTGTTGTGGTGCGAGATGAAAACGATGTACCTTACCGCATGTCTGGTTCTCAAACAGATATCACCATTCAAAAAGAAACGGAGCATCGGTTATTCCATGCTGCCTTTCACGATGATTTAACCGGTTTGCCCAATCGGGCTATGCTGATGAAACAGCTAGAAGACGTCCTCTGGCGATCGCACAACAGTCTCGAACATCGATTTGCCGTTCTGTTTCTAGATTTTGATCGCTTCAAAGTTGTAAACGATAGCCTAGGGCATAACGTTGGTGATGAGCTACTCGTCAAAATTGCTCAGCGACTTAGAAAGAGTATTCGCCGCTCAGACGTGGTTGCTCGCTTGGGCGGTGATGAATTCGTTGTATTGTTTGAAAGCATTTACGATGCTACGGGTGTCATTGAGCTGGCTGAACGGATTCAGCAAAAGCTGAAAGCGCCGTTTTCAATTCAAGGTAACGACATTATATCGACAGCTAGCATCGGCATCGTCTTGTGTGATTCAAGCTATCAGAACTCAGAAGAGGTGCTGCGAGATGCTGACATCTGTATGTACCAAGCTAAAGCAGCCGGTCGAGCACGATATGTGGTGTTTCATCCTGATATGCATGCGGGTGCGTTAGACCGCCTGAAGTCGGAGAATGATCTCCGCAATGCATTAAAGCGACGAGAGTTTAAGCTTAACTATCAGCCCATCGTGAGTCTAACAACCGGAGACTGCATGGGATTCGAAGCGTTAATTCGCTGGTATCATCCCGAAAAAGGGCTTATCAGTCCAGCAGACTTTATTCCACTCGCTGAAGAAACAGGCTTAATTGTTCCGATTGGAGCCTGGGCTCTAGAAAAAGCTTGCTTTCAAATTCAGCAATGGAATCTTATCTTTTCTCCAGACAAGCCGTTCAGTATTAGCGTTAACCTATCAAGCAATCAAATCGTGCAGCCAGATTTAATCGATCAAATCAGTCGAATATTAGAACAATCAAAGCTGCCTGCTTTACAGCTCAATATTGAGATTACAGAAAGCGTCATCATGGAGAACATTGATGTGGCATGTAGCAAATTGCAGTCGCTCAGAGACATGGGTATTCAAATCTATATTGATGACTTCGGAACAGGGTATTCATCGTTAGGATATCTTCAACAGTTACCTGTAGATATCCTCAAAATTGATCGATCCTTTGTGAAAAACATTGGCACGGATGTTGGTAGCGAAGAAATTATTCGGGCCATTATCACGTTGGCAGATGGATTAGGGAAAACGGTGATTGCAGAAGGCATCGAAACCGTGGCTCAGCAAGAGTGGCTTAGTCAAATGGGCTGTCAATATGCTCAAGGTTATCTATTTTCACGCCCTCTCGACTCTGAAAACGCGAAAGCCTTTATTTCAAGTGTCTTTCATTATGAAAGCGGCGATCGCTCCTACGCCGATATTCTCGACAGAATGCTGCCCCATTCTCGACCTGATGCAGTGTCTTAGTACTGATGGCTCTGGCACAACACGCAATTTGGTTGCACAACCCAGTCACAGCAGCAGACAGACGGCGCCATGCGCTCAATCCAAATCGGTATTTTTAAGGAAAGCTACGCTCCGTGCGGCTTTTCTTAAAATACTGGTCCAGATCTATACACGTACTGCTATAAACGCTGATTGTGACAGTTTTTTGGAGAGACAACCGAACGTTTTCAGTGCAATATCTTCACTGTTAGGGCTGATTAATTCCTGTCAATATAAAGCTGTTGGTTGAATTGTTGCTTTGAGAAGGTGTGCCGATGAAAAGCGTCGATATTGCGCAGTCATTTTACAACTGGTATCGCAAGACCCTCCGTAATGCCAAATATAGCTGGGTTATCGTTCTTGCTACGCTTGGTTACTTATTTATTCCATTTGACATTGCGCCTGATTTCTTACCCATTATTGGATGGATTGATGACGGTGTTGTAGTAACACTGTTAGTTGCAGAAGTATCTCAAATTTTGATGGAGCAGTTGAACAAGCGTCGTGTCCAGCGAAGTAACTCGGATGCGGTTGTGGATGCTCATCCAGTTGACGTACAACCCATTGACGGATAACAGTTTCTGAGCAACCGCAAATTCTCTATGACTGTGAATCGATATCTTCTCAGGCGTTATTGCGTCCCTGAGAGACACCCTTGAAGTCGATAGTTCTGGCCATCGAGATATAAGTTTTCTCCTCTACACTCCTATCATGTTGCGATCCAGTTGTTGTAATTGGATCGCATTTTATTATGGGGCCCATCATTCGTATTTTTATTGAGAGACTTGTTATGGCTGTAGTCAGCTTAGTGATGAAACCGTATTGTTTAGGACGTGCGGAGCGTGCCCTAAACGGTGTCCTGAAGCCAATAGCTGTGATTACAACATAAATCAAAACCTGTATTCCTCGGTACATCAGGAATACAGGTCGGTCTATTTAGTGTTTTCCAGAGAAGAAGCAACTCTATATCAAGATCTTACTTATCAGATGGTGACTCTACTGATGCCTCAGCTAACGGTGCTTCATCGCTGGTTGCTTCAGTTGGAGCCGGCGCATTATCAGCAGAATTGGCTTCAACTGGAGTTGCTTCAGCTTCAGAAGCATCGTCTGAGGATGCCTCAGAGGATGCTTCTTCCGTTACGGCAGATTCTGATGAAGATTCTTTAGCAGTAACCTGCTCAGTCGGTGCTGGTTCTGCGGCTTCCATAGCAGATGATTCTGGTTCATCAGCAACGGTGGACTCAACCTGTGTCGATTCAACTGCGGTTTCCGACTCTGGAGCCGGTTCGGGTGCCACCTCAGCAACAGGCTCTGATTCTGGGGTAGGTTCAGGTGCTGACTCAACCACAGGCTCTGACTCTGAAGCGGTTTCGGGAGCCGCCTCAGCCACAGGTTCAGCTTCTGAAACAGGTTCAGGTGTCGCCTCAGCGACAGGTTCAGCTTCTGAGACAGGTTCAGGTGTTGTTTCAACCACAGGCTCTGACTCTGAAGCGATTTCGGGAGCCATCTCAGCCATCGCTTCAGGCTCTGGAGCAGTTTCAGATACTGGCTCAGCTACAGCTTCCGGTGTCGGAGCAGGTTCAGCTACTGGCTCGGCGGCAGGTTCTGATTCTGGAGTAGGTTCCGGGGGCGCTTCAGCGACAGCTTCCGGTGCTGGAGGGGCTGTTGCAGCAGATGCCTCTTCAGTGGGTGCTTCGACCGGTGTGGAGTCAGCGACAGGTTCGGGGGTTGGCTCAGCAGCTGTTGGACCAGGCTCAGCAGCGGTCACAGGGTTAGGCTCTGATGCTTCAACAGGTGCTTCTTCACTTGCAGGAGACTCGGCCTTGGGCTCAGCAACGGGTTCAGGAGCTGGAGTTTCTGCTTCAGCTGGTGCAGAGTCAGCTACAACCTCAACGTTAACTGGAGCAGCTTCAGCTACAGTTGCCTCTGTCTCCTCATCACTGGTGGATGCCTCAAGCACCTCTTCTTCTTTCGGAGGCTCAACCTTTCCTGGTCTGGGGCCTCTGACTAGCGCTAAGTTTACAGGAGCTGGCTTGCTGTCTCTGCCACGATCCTTTCCCTTTCCTTTCCCCTTACGTTTTCCTTTATCGCGCTCTTGCCGAGTATCACTACTGCGAGTATCACTACTGCGAGTATCACTAGTACCAGATTTGTCGCGATCCTTTGCTTTAACCGGTGGAGCAAAGTTTCGTTTTTTTGGGCTGGATGTTTCGTTTTCAGGTGATTTTGCCAGTTCTTGGCGTTCAGATTTCTTGATTGGACGTTCTGCCATGATTCAGCCCTAAACTTTCGATGAAATTGCGACAGTTTGCATCATAACGTCAGGCATTGCTTAAACCACAGATTAATTGCTTTCAGCGACTAACGATCGCTCAAAACAATTAATCGAGAAACAACACCAAACGCTGAGCCTTCGTCAGCAGAAATGCGTCAATATCACTTCTCTGTCTTTTAGGTGGCTCAAGTTAATTCGCGTTAAGTTTATATTCAGCAATATTGTATAGTGCGATGGGTTGAAGAGGTGCACCAATTTGAAATCGAAAAGCAGATCGTGTGGGACTTTCAATCAGTGACCAAGTGATTGGGAGCAGCAGTCACAGTTCTATGGAACGCTGATATCGCCTTATGATGCTGTTTGCCCAATGATGCTGCTTGCCCAGACTGCGATCAGATGGAGAAGCGGTGCGATCGCGATCGCCGGGAGAAACGAAGCAATCCGAATTTTAGCCACTTCCAGTAAATTGAGAGCGAGTCCTACAATCATCAGCCCACCAACACCTGTAATGAGTAGAATCACAGGGGATGTTGATGGATCTTGGGGGAGGGCTTGGGACAGAGATCCAGCCAGGAGCGACAATCCCCCTTGGTAGGTCAGCAACGCTAGGCTGGAGAACCCGACGCCAATTCCAAAGCTACTCGTCAGGGCGATCGCCGCAAGGCCATCCATCGCAGCTTTGATGGATAACAACGTATTATCTCCGGTCAGTCCATTCTCGAGGCTTCCAATCAGGGACAGTGGTCCGATACAAAATAGTAGACTTGCTGCCACAAACCCTTCGGTAAAGCGTCCCTTTCCACTCAGTTTTTGCTTTAACCAGTTTCCAATGGCCTCTAATTTTGCTTCGAGCTGCCACCATTCACCCAGTAGTCCGCCAATGACGGTTGCAAAGAGTCCTACAATCACCCCATCAACCAGTCCAGATTGAGTGTCCATCAGTGAGGCGGCCATCTCCAACCCGATGAGCATGGTCAGGAGACCCAGTCCTTGGGTGATGATACGCTGCATCGATTTAGATAGGCGATCGCTCAACACGAGACCCAGGGTTGTCCCAACCCACACCGTCATCACATTGATCCACGTCCCGCTGGTGCGTACCCAAAAATCCAAGGTGCTTGCTCCTTCTGTGAATAACCTTTTCTCCTCGACGGGACTGGTATAAGTCCACGACATCTATTTCATTTTTGCGAGCGATGATAATGGATTTCGACTGTTATTACACACACAAATAAATCGGACATCGCGGACTTGTATAAGTCTTGATAGAGCAGGAGTTTTGAGGAGTACGGCACACTCCTCAAAACTCCTGCTCTATACAATGTGCACGATGCTATGAAACCTCAAACCTCATATCCGAACATATTAGGGATGTCCAAGCTTAAAATATGGGTTTTCGAATGAGAAATGACAATTAATTTAGACTCTAACGGGGACTTTCATCCGCTCATAGGCCGCCATGATGAGCTGCTCTGTATCATCCCAGCCGATACACTTGTCTGTGATAGAGACGCCATACTTCATGCAGCTTTTGTCTTCGTTAATGGGCTGATTGCCTTCGAAAAGATTCGACTCTAGCATTAATCCAATAATCGAGGTATTACCATCGTTAATTTGATCGATGATGCTGTTGAAGACGATCGATTGCTTCGTATGATCCTTATTTGAGTTGCCGTGGCTACAGTCGATGACAACGCGTTTGGGTAAGCCCCGCTCAGCTAATTGGGCTTCAACCATCTGAACCGTGTGTGCATCATGGTTGGCTTTTCCCCCGCCACCTCGCAAGATGATGTGACCAAAGGGATTCCCTTTCGTCCGAAAAACACTGACCTGTCCAGTCGGATTCATCCCTAGAAAATGATGGGGCGTTCGTGACGCCTGGAGTGCATCGATTGCAACTTTTACATTTCCGTCTGTGCCATTTTTCATGCCAACCGGCATTGAAAGACCACTTGCCATTTCCCGATGGGTCTGAGACTCAATCGTGCGTGCACCAATGGCTGACCATGACACGAGATCAGAGAGATATTGAGGTGTAATCGGATCAAGAGCCTCGGTCCCTGCTGGAAGCCCGATGTTTGAAATTGCGATTAACAATTGACGGGCGATCGTCAACCCTTGCTCAATGTGGAATGAACCGTCAAGGAATGGATCGTTAATTAGCCCTTTCCAGCCAACAGTGGTCCGAGGCTTCTCAAAATAAACCCGCATGACAATGAGGAGTTTATCTGCAACTCGATCCGCAAGCTTCTTCAACCGTTCTGCATACTCGATGGCTGCTTTTGTGTCGTGAATCGAACATGGTCCGACGACGATAAATTTTCGAGAATCGTGACCGTCTACAATATCGGCGATCGCCTGACGACCAACCATGACGGTTTCAGCAGCAGTTTCACTGAGAGGAAGTTGGTTAATTAGTTCAATCGGTGCAGGCAAAAGATGTGACGACTCAATGTGGGTATCGATGATTTTCCTGGTATCCATAAAATCCGATAAATTCAGTGTTGACTTAGCATGCAACGTTTCCAGTCAGTGAAGCCTGAAACGCATCTCTCTAAACTGTATCAGTAAATCTTGCTACACAATTCAGCGCTTTCCGAGTTGTGAAACAAAGCCTAGCAGCTTGTCAAGTTAAGGCTGTCCTCCTCAATCCTATCGAATGGGTCTGGTTTTCCATCACGGCTGTTCTCATGAAAAAGAAAATCTGGCGCGCTGTTTTAACCTTATGCAACTGCAATCGTTCAGAATGTTTTTGGATTTGGTTTGTCCAAAATTAATGTCGTCATCGACCAGACAGGATTGATATGGAAAGGCAGGAACGCGTGGATCGACTTCAATACGGGGATAACTATCAAGAACATCTGCTGGAACAATACAAGCTATGTGTTGAAATGGCCGATCGCGTCAGTGCTCGACGAGGTCAAGCCAATACGTTTTACATCTCTCTTTTGTCTGCGCTACTCGCTTTGCTGTCTTTAGTCATTGATAAGGAGCTATTCGCGGGGCCATCAAGCATCTTGCTGTGTTTCACCGCGTTGATTGGCCTAGCACTTTGTTTGACTTGGTCGGTCAATATTGCGTCGTATCGACAGCTCAATAGTCTTAAGTATCAGGTCATTAACGAAATGGAACCGCTGCTTCCGTTTGCCTGTTTTCTAAGGGAGTGGGAAATTAAGCAAGAAAAGGAGGAGCGAGGCGAAGCCGGATATCGACAGCTGACCAAGGTTGAACGATATGTTCCTTTAATTTTTGCAACCCCATACGCTATGCTGCTGGTCTATACCTTGCTGGTGTTTTTAGGCATCGTAGATATCTAAACCAATGAGTCTGAGAGAAAAGCTTGCCGAATTAGAGCATCAACAGTGGGCTCACTGGACACGATACATGCTGGATAACTTAACGCCAGAGAACGTTGAGCGATGGCGGCAACAGATTGATATTCCCTATGCCAACCTCTCAGATACTGAAAAAGAAAGCGATCGCCAATGGGCTGATAAGGTCCTCGCTTTGCTTGAAGATGAAATGAATGAGAGGTAAGTTTTTTCAGGAAAATTTCAATCTCCCTGAGTAAGTCAGGCTGCTTAACGGCATATGACTTGGCGATGGTTGTGCCGAAACAGGGGTGTTGGTTCCGTGTCTGCGATCGCCCAGAGCCTGCGATCGCCCAGAGCCTGCGATCGCCCAGAACCTGTGATCGCCCAAACATTGTGACCGATGGATAGACCCCTGCTACAGCCATTAATCCATGATGCTGGTGGCCGATAATAAGGTGGGCATTGCCCACCTTACCAATACGGTTTAACTACGCTGTAATTCCTACCGGACAAGTAACACCTGTACCACCAAGGCCACAATATCCACCCGGATTCTTCGCGAGGTATTGCTGATGGTAGTCCTCTGCGTAGTAGAACTCAGGCGCATCCAGAATTTCGGTTGTGATTTTGCCGTAATTCGCTTTCGACAATTCCTCTTGGAACATCGTTAGAGATGCTTCAGCCGACTTGCGCTGCTCATCGGAGTAGACGTAGATACCCGAGCGGTATTGCGTTCCTGTGTCGTTCCCCTGGCGCATTCCCTGAGTGGGGTTATGACTTTCCCAAAACACTCGCAACAGCTCTTCGTACGAAATCACGTTGGGATCAAACACCACAAGGACGACCTCATTGTGACCTGTCATGCCAGAACACACTTCTTGATAGCTTGGATTAGGGGTGTACCCAGCTGCATAGCCAACGGCAGTGGAATAAACGCCTTCTTGCTGCCAAAAGCGTCGCTCGGCTCCCCAGAAACAACCCATACCAAACATGGCTACCTTCATTCCTTCGGGGAATGGGCCTTTAATCAGATTACCGTTAACAAAATGCTGATTTTCAATGGGCATTTCTTGTTGTCTGCCCGGAAGCGCCTCTTCTGGTTTCGGCATTGCAGACTTCTTTCCAAATCCAAACAAAACCATTCGTTTTACCCCTTGTCTAATAAATGAACCAACGTAACCGAACCGTTTTGGCGCGGAGAGTGTGTGGAGCTGTGACCATGTAACAGCGATATTCAATATGGCTAGGACACACACCCTGAGAGGCTGGGTGTCCTGCCTCTATTGTAAGGATTTCTGACTTAGGGATTATTTGAAGGGGAGTAGAGAGAACCGAAATTTTCGCTTAACCCCATGTCTTTATCTGTGCGCTGAAAGGGGTGGGCCTCTTCTGGCAGGTGAGCATCGGTCAAATCAAGATAGCTAGCAGAGGTTTCTTGGATGTTGGCGTGGCGTAGGTCAGTATGGGCCAACACCGTGCGATTGAGAACGGCTCCTCGTAGATTTGTGCCTGATAATCGAGCGTAGGTGAAGTCAGCTTTGATGATTGTTGACCATCGCAAGTCAGTTTCTGATAAATCGGCGGCCCTGAAGACAACATTGTAGAGATAGGCCCCAGTCAGGTGAGCACCCTTTAAACTCGCATGGCTACAGTCAACCGCGTAGAGACGAGTACCCATAAATTCAGTTTCGTGAAGTGTTGCTTTCTTAAAATTGACTTCGTTGAGATGGGCATCCAAACAATTCGCTTGAATGAGGGTCGCTTGCTCTAACTGGGCGTGACTCAGATCCACTTCTCGTAAATTAGCCCGAAACAGGTTTGCGCCCACTAAATTTGCAGAGTTGAGATCAGCGCCTCTAAAGTTAGCACTTCTAAAGTCGGCACCAATGAGATTCGCGTTGGATAGGTTTGCGTTTGCCATTGTGATTCCTACGGCACTTGTAACCGCTAACCTGGCTGCTATACAGCTTGCGCCTGTCAAATCGCACTGCGTCAATCTTGCTTTGCTGAGATCTGCGCCGTCGAGTTTTGCGGCCCGCAGACAGGTTTGAACCAGCGTTGCCCCTTCTAAATTGGCGTGGGATAAATCGACAAAACTCAGGTCAAATCCACTCAGGTCAGCGTGACTCAAGTCAGGCTGAACGGTTGGCGAATGAAACCGCCAATCATCCCATTTTGCGGTGCCCCACTGAAGCAGAGCGAGATGTTCTGGGTTAGCCATTCGTCGATTGTTGTTCCTCTTACTGCGCTGAGTTTATGCCTGACACGGCCATCTAGCTGTTGACCATCCCTCTTAACTATTACAGATGCTGACTATTACAGATGCTGACTGTTACAGATGCCAACTGTGTCGCCCTTGACGGGCTGGATTATTCCATTCGACGTCCTTGAATCAATAGGTCGTCTCGTCCGGGCAGATTCTCTAATGACTCTAGCGCGGCTCGTGAGGCAGCAAGAATGTCTCGTTCTTCTCCGCCTAGATACAGTCGGCCAAAGCTACCAACAGCCGAAATTCGCAAGATATTAATGAGGGCTGCTTTTTCGGCTTCATTGGCTGCAAGCGAAATATAGGCAGCGGGTTCCACTTCGAGCACGTACAGCGTTTGCCCTGCCAGAAGCATATTGCCTCGTCGAGTACGGTTGATCAACTGTGCATGGTGGGGATCAATATTTCGAATAATTTGGCTAGAAGCAATTCGTGGTTTAAGGCGATCGCGTTCACTGGCGCCCAGCGCATCTAAAATTGCTCGTCCTGCTGCTTTGGTATCGCTTTGTTTTTTAGCGTGAACTTCAAGCAGACCGTATAAACGCTCAATCATCAACAATGCAGGACGAACAGCCGCAGACTTGAGTGCCACGTCCATTAGCCGATTAACTTCAATGCCGGGAATGACTTCGACCCAGAGTGATGAATCTCCAGGTAGCGGTAAAAATCCCTGAGCCTCTGTGCCCAAGTAAGATGCGTGCTGCGGTTGCAGACTATCAATGTAAACGTAACTTCGAAGTTGTATTCCCAAACTAGTGCTCGATAAAAGGTCAGCGCTTAAAATGTTTGACGCTACTTACATGCATAGTGAACGTGTGCGTGGAGCAATGCTTCATGCCACCATTCATTGCCTAAATCAATAACGCCGAATGCCCAATGGTTAGCATAGTATAGTGCTTGTCTGATTGACCAACGCATTTTGGGAGGGTGCCGTGTTGGAGCAATGCCCAACCATCACCAACCGCGTGTTTGACAGATGATGAGGGTTTACCTGCTCAGTCGTAGTTGCATGGACCACCCTAAAAGAAATCATCGCGGCGCTGAGGAAAGTTGGGTGGTTCAGGCGGTTCAGGTGGGTCGCTCGTTAACTCAAAATCATTGGGTGGGCGATCGCTACTCCAGGCCCACCATGACCATCCACATGTGCACAAATAAAACTCTTGCCACTTCTTTCGATGATCAAGGGCATAAACGGGCGATCGCCGGTTAATCCAAACATTCTCAGATTGATTAGACGATGCCCCACATTTTGGACAGCAGAAGGTCGCCGCATGAGTCGCTGACTCAGTCCAGGTCGGGGGATTTAGCGCAAACGGATCCATACAACATTCGCAGAAGACGGCAGGGGTAGTAAGCTCCAATTCGCGATTCAAGACGGTGATGTAACCATCCTAGATCAGTGATGAGAGGTGAGGCAGGGCGCTGCTCGCCTCACCTCTCATCACTCATTTCAATCATCAGGACTGACGCATTCCGTATGATGTTCCAACCGTTCGACCATGCAAGTCCTAAATCACTTAGGAACATTATGGAAAGGATGTTGACCCGTCGATCGCAGAAAAAAATGCTTCTACACCTGTATAACATGGGGATCTCTACGGCGTGTGATCAATCAATACCTGAATGATTTAGCGTGAGCGCGTCGGCCATTTTTACACTGAGTCTATCCCTCTAATTCTATCCCTCTAATATTGTGGGCTTTTTATAGTGAATCTCGTCCTAGACTAAATGGCTGAAGTCATCCTATTGTAAGCAGCGAGGATCAGCCAGGGTGGCTTTCTCTGGCTCACGGGGAAACCAGAATGCCGTACGCTTGCAGAATTCAACCAGCATGAGCATCACTGGAACTTCAATCAGCACACCTACGACAGTGGCTAGGGCAGCCCCCGAATTGAGTCCAAATAGCGTGACGGCTGTGGCGATCGCCACTTCAAAGTGATTACTCGCTCCAATCAACGCTGCGGGTGCCGCATCTTCGTAGGACATCTTTAGTTTTTGGGCAGCAACGTAAGTGATGAAGAAGATGAAATTAGTTTGGAGGAACAGCGGAACAGCAATCAGCACGATATGTAGTGGGTTGCTGACAATGAGTTCTCCCTTAAAGGCAAAGAGCAAGATGAGCGTAATGAGCAGGGCGGCGATCGCCACTGGACTGAGGTACTTAAGAAAAACCTGATCGAACCACACTTTCCCCTTATGGCGCAGAATCCAGGTCCGAGACATGGCACCTGCCAGTAGCGGAAGCCCCACATAGACGAGCACCGATAAGACAATTGTTTTCCAGGGCACTGTGAGATTATTGGCCGATAATAGCCACCCTCCTAACGGCGCATAGAGAAACAGCATGGCAAGAGAGTTAACGGCCACCATAACCAGCGTATGTCCCTGGTTGCTGTAAGACAGATAGCCCCACATCAGCACCATTGCGGTACAGGGTGCAATGCCAAGCAGAATCGCACCTGCAATATAGGAATTTGCCAGCGTAACCTCTACGCCACGAATCACTTCCGTTGCGTCTAACAATGGATGAAAGAGCCATCCCAGGAAAAATTGAGCAAAGGCCACCATCGTGAAGGGTTTGATGATCCAATTCACGACTAGGGTCAGCAGGACAGGTTTGGGTGCCCGAGCCGCCTGCTTTGCCTGAGAAAAATCGATCTTGACCATGATGGGATACATCATGAAGAAGAGGCAGACGGCAATAGGGACTGACACCTGATAAATGCTCATCGCATCCAGGGCTTCAGCAATGTTTGGAAACGTGCGTCCCAAAGCAATGCCTGCCATGATGCAGAGAACGACCCAAATCGTCAGGTAGCGTTCAAAGAAACTGAGGCTTCCTCCAGCTTGCACAGCGTTAGAAGACAGTTGGGGATGGTCAGTTGCCATAAATCATCTCCTTCAGAAGTCCAGGCGATCGCCCATGTTGAAGTCAACATAACCATTAGCGAGTGTGTCTCTCAAGATGCAACGATGCCATATTTATATCAAATCAAATTTATTTGATTTGTCAAGCTGTGTAGAACACGCTTGGAATTGCATCCATCAATTTTAACGGCGTGGTGCACTGTCTGATCTAATCCAGAAAGATCGATGGTTGAACAAAACATCGGTATGACGATCTGGCTCTCTTTGCAAATTCAGGATTTTGGAGAAACGATATAAAGCATTAAACTCTCAATCAGATTTATGTTGGTTAAGTACAGTTGTGTGGGGGGCGCCCCCCCCCCCACAAAAGGGTTTTTGGTTGAGGAAGATTTAAAACCCAATAAAAATTATTTGACACAAAAACAGGTGACCCAACAAATTTTATTTAAAAGATAGATATGTTATAAAAAAAAAA
>JBCBLF010000075.1:0-19702 GCA_038520475.1 Cyanobacteria bacterium J06627_8 | reverse complement strand
CTACTTTTTGTGCCCACATGCGCTTATCGTCACAAATTCTAATTATTTCACATTCAACCTATGATCGGCAAGCTCCCCTGTTTAAAAAAACCACCGATCACGCAAACTGCCATTTCCCCACAAGACCGTTTCCTCAGGAGTGCATCAAACAATGAATCGATCTCCAATTCATGGCGATCGCCATTCTCTTATTCCTCACACAACCTATTGTCGGGTGAGGTGTGAAAAGAACTGGGCAACAGCCTCAATGTTCAACCTTCATATCCAGCTATTTGATTCATCGGGCATTACGTTTGATCAGCAGTGGGAAGAAGTTTCAGGTGATGATCTGTCAACACTTCTCAGCAACCAATTGGGAGATGGATGGACGCTGACCACAGCTCAGCAATTCGACAACTGGTGGGTTCATCTTTATAAGAAACCTGCTTATACGAATCAGCACAAGCCCATTCACAAGAACTCAAAGTCGCCAGGTAAGGCCGTGCGGCACAAGCTGCGTCTTGTCAAACCACAGTTACATCTAACGTGGTTTCAAACTAAAGCTGATGACTTCAACACATCAACAAGCTATCGGCAGTTCGTTCAACCAATTTCATTTAGAGCAAGACTAGCTGGGGTGTTGGGTTTGGGTATCGGGTTTCTCGGGTTCATTGCTTGGGGATTCACCACCGATGCCGCTGATTCGATTGGTCAAATGGCCTCAAATGCCCATGAGTCGGTTTTTGCCATAACACGTGCATCAATACTGGATGAAGCCGATCAATTGATCAGCCAACAGGTCACCACAAAATCCGCGCAGTCTTTTGTGCCCCCACCTGACAGCTTTGAGCGAGCCGTGGCGATCGCTCAGCAAGCGGTTCTAGACGGACGAGCAGCACAATCAGGGCAGCGATGGAAGCAGATTGCTCGGCGATGGTGGTCGGCTGCTGAGTTTATGGCCGAAGTCCCTCCAGCCGATCCAAGATATGCGATCGCTCAAAATCGAGTGAATCAATATCGACAGTACAGTAGCGATGCCGTGTTAGAAATCACCAAACATGTGGCGATTCTTCCAATTCACGTGTTATCCGAATCCTCAACATCCTTGACCCCGCCCCCCGCAGCATCGAATACATCAAATACATGGATGTCAGCCTCTAATGCTGCTCAGGCCGTTGGAGAAGGCGATCGCATCGGTAGCTGTCAGGACAGGATTCATGCTCAAATTCAACAGATCCTCAATCCATCTCAATATGAAGGCAGCCAGTGGGGAATGCATGTTGAATCAATAAACACAGGACAGGTGCTCTACGGCTACAACAGCGACACATTTTTTATCCCTGCATCAAACATCAAACTCTTCACCACTGCATCTGCCTTTTATAGCAATCGAGTCAATCAAAGTACTGATATCAACACACTCATTCATAACTCCAATCTCAATAGCAACAACTGGTCAGCTGAGATATTGCTCAATCAGATGGGCGGAGCATTAGAGATCAAAACAAAGCTGCATCGCTTGGGCATTGACCCAAGTAGCTACTACCAAGTTGATGGCTCAGGTTTATCACGTCAAAATCAAGCGACTCCAAGAGCGTTAGTTCAAGTTCTTAACTTGATGTATGAAGCACCCAATTCGGCTAATTATATTAAAACGCTACCCATTGCAGGAAAACGTGGAACCCTTCACTATCGCTTTCGCCATACTCTAGCTCATGGACGTGTCTTCGCAAAAACAGGAACGCTGCAGGGAGTGCGATCACTTTCTGGATATCTTAATCACCCCGATTTGGGAACGCTCTCATTTAGCATTTTGGCCAATCATCCCCATCAATCAGGCTATACCCTTTTGCCTGCGATTGATGCCATCGTGCTGCAGCTGATGCAGATTGAACACTGCCATCCTCAGCACTAACTTCTCAGCACAAATCCCAAATCATTCATTCAGAACGGATACAAATCCTCGACGCATAACGCGGTTTTGTAATCGATATCAGGCAGTACCCGCCATGAATATTAATTGAAGATGATATTCCTCACCAGGTTTGCCATTAGGTTCTTTCTTCCAACCCACCATCTCAGCATTGGAAGAGGGAAGCAGATGTTTTGTCCTCGCATAATAAGCATTTCACAGACTTAAGTTGACTCCGACAACGACCGGCTATCAGGCATAACGATGCACCAGTCTCGAATCCAAATATCTTGAATTCAAAGATTAGGAGACTGAATTTCTTTTCGAGCCCTACCCTCCGTGCACCATTTTTCAGTATTCTCCTAAAGGCACATCTTTATCTCTACTTATGCTGAATCTCACTGGAAAAAAAGCTCTGGTTACGGGAATTGCAAACAATCGTTCAATTGCCTGGGGCATTGCTCAACAACTTCATGCGGCTGGCGCAGAGCTGGGAGTCACCTACCTCCCTGATGAAAAAGGACGAAGTGAGAAAAAGGTAGGAGAGTTAGTTGCACCGTTAGAGCCTAGTCTTTTTCTCCCTTGTAATGTGCAGGATGATAACCAAGTCACTGAAGTTTTCGAACAGGTTAAAGCCTCTTGGGGCACCTTCGATATACTGGTTCACTGCTTAGCCTTTGCGAATAAAGATGACTTAAGTGGGGATTTCAGCGCTGTTTCACGCCAAGGGTTTTCAACAGCTCTTGAAATTAGTGCCTATTCGCTAGTCAAACTGTCAGGTGCAGCAAAGCCTCTATTAAGCGAAGGCAGCAGCATTGTGACGCTGACCTATCTGGGAGGCGTTCGTGTTGTGCCAAACTACAACGTTATGGGAATTGCAAAAGCAGCCCTAGAGATGAACGTGAGATACTTAGCTGCTGAGATGGGACCGAGCAATATTCGCGTTAACGGTATTTCGGCAGGCCCCATTCGCACACTTGCGTCTTCGGCAGTGGGCGGCATTTTAGACATGATTCATCACGTTGAGGAAATCGCTCCCCTACGACGCACCGTGACGCAAACAGAAGTCGGCAATGCCGCAGCGTTTTTGGCTAGTGATCTAGCGAGTGGCATCACGGGTCAAATTCTTTACGTTGACTCAGGATACGAAATTATGGGCATGTAACATGACTGCAATTCCTTCTTCGATGTGGAATCGTCGTCATGTCATCTCATTGCAGGACTTCACGCCAGATGAATATGACACCGTTCTGCAAACAGCACTCAGTTTTTGGGAAGTGCTATCGCGACCCATGAAGAAGGTTCCTGCCTTGCAGGGCCGTGTTGTGACAACGATGTTTTTTGAGGCATCCACTCGAACTCGAAGTAGCTTTGAACTGGCGGCAAAACGCCTATCGGCAGATACCCTTAACTTCGCAGCAGGCACTTCATCTCTAAAAAAAGGGGAAACGATTCTAGATACGGCGAAGACCTATCTAGCAATGGGTGCCAATCTGATGGTGATTCGACATGGGGAAGCCGGTGTACCGTTGATGGTTGCGCAGGAAATGGATCGGCTCAAAACGGGTGTCGGAATTCTAAATGCAGGAGATGGGCAACATGAGCATCCATCTCAGGCTCTGCTTGATTTATTTGCTTTGTGTACGACGTTGGATAGCGATCGCCCCCGATTAAGCCTCTTGTCTGGTAAGAAAATTGCCATTGTGGGTGATGTGCTCCATTCTCGTGTTGCTCGCTCCAATATTTGGAGCCTGACAGCGGGTGGTGCAGATGTTCACCTCGCGGGTCCACCCACCCTTACTCCTGCAATGTTCAAAACCTATGCGGGCGATCGCTCTCAAAACATCCACGTTCATTGGCGCATAGAACCTGCCCTAGACAATGCCGATTTCGTCATGACGCTGCGGCTTCAGCATGAGCGAATGACTCAACACCTATTGCCAAGCCTGCGGGAATATCATCACCAATTCGGCATTACTCGCGATCGCCTCAAACACTGCAAGCCATCCGTCAAAGTGCTTCATCCCGGACCAACCAATCGTGGCGTCGAACTCAGCTCAGAGATTATGGACGATCCGGCAGTGAGCCTCGTTTCAAAACAGGTGACTGCTGGGGTTGCCGTACGCATGGCCCTGCTCTATCTAATGGGCACTGGCGATCGCTGAGTGCCGCAAATAACCATTAATCGTCTGACGATGCTTGCGATCGCCGTCGTCGACACCGCTCCGAGCAATATTTAACGTCGTCCCAACAGTCCTTCCACTTCTTACGCCAAGCAAAAGGCCGCTGGCACACCGGACATATTTTCGTGGGTAGGTCAGCTTTTGATTGGCTACGCCCCATATCATTAAACACACATACTTAAACGACAATCCATTTACGAAGTCTCATAGAAACTAAGCAAGCGATAGTATCCGTCTCCACTCTTTTTAATTATGGCGAATTCAACCCTATCGCGAATAAGAATTGTTCTGGTTGAACCAGCTGGCGCACTCAATTTGGGTTCTATCGCTCGTGTCATGAAAAATATGGGGCTAACACGCCTTATCTTGGTTAACCCTCGTTGCCACCCAACTGATGATGAGGCGCTGCGAATGGCAGTACATGCTAAAGATCTGCTGCAAACGGCTCTCATTGTGCCTTCCTTACCGGATGCCCTCGCTGATTGTCATCGAGCAGTGGCGACAACTGGTCGAGAACGCGATCCTCTAGAAGAGCTGTTTGAGCATCCTCAACAGGTCCTACCATGGCTTCTGGGCGATCGCCCCACTACTGCAGCTTCATCTCCAACGCCTCCTTCGCCTCATTGCATTGAATCTGCACTAATTTTTGGCCCAGAAGACCGAGGCCTCAGCAATACAGAACTTAGCTACGCGCAGCGTTACCTCAGGATTCCAACAAGTTCCGTCTATTCGTCCCTTAACTTAGCGCAGGCCGTTGCGATTTGCTGCTACGAAATGCGTCAACTCACACTTATCGACGGTCAAGCCAGAAATCAACGAGCATCACTGCTTCCATCATCGTCGAAACCAAATCCCCGTGCTCATATAGAGGAACCCGATAGTCAATATGATCACCACAATACTGACAATGATGGTGAGCTGTACGATTCTGAATCATCCCGCTTTGTCGCTATCGAAGAATTAGAAGGGTTCTACGAACATCTAGAGGAGACACTGTTGCGTATCGGCTATATTTTGCCTCACACTGCGGACAGCCGTATGAAAAAATTTCGTCGTCTATTCAATCGTGCAGCTCTTTCACCGTCTGAAGTATCGATGTTGCGGGGTATTCTCCGACAAGTGGGTTGGGCTGCTGGTCAGTCTGAGAAAACCGACTGATGAAGCTCCGAATGTTCAGAACATCATCATATGAAATACATCAGCCCTAGCGAGAGAAATCTCTCCATTGTTGTCAGGCAGCCTAGATCATAATCGATAAGGACCTCTCATCATGCCCGTTTATTGGCATCTCGGTGTGTTACGGCTCAACTATTCGAATAGGAGATTTTAGAGAAAATGGAATACACTTAAATTTCTCAAGAGACCATAGGCAAACGACCATGCTTTAATTCTGATCAGCGTCCGCCTGGGTTTTAACCCTTGCTCTAAAAGGATATTGGGCACACGACGTAACCTCAACCTTGTATCTAATCGCAGGGATTTTATTTCTTTGAAAAATTTTGGACGATACATCAACACAAATGTACCATGTGCATAAAGGTTTCCTGTTTCGTCTTCCAATAAGCGCGACTATTTCCTGATTTTGCTGGTGTGGAGGGATATGAATGTCAGATTTGCAAGGGCGATCGCAGCGGACACGGCGATCAGGAAATCAGGCTCCGGGTGGACGAGCATTCAGCGGTTCCTCTAAAGGATCAACGTCAGGTGGTAGCGCACGGAAACGTCGGCGTCGACCACCTGAAAATCGATTGCGGCGCGATCGGCAGGCTGCATCGGACTATCAACGAGGCCAGAGACAACGAGATCGATCATCTCACGCCCCCCAAGGCACACAGCGCTCATTTCAGCAAGAAGGAGGATTAGTACAAAATTCTCCGGGGGCCATTGTTAAAGCCAACCCATCGTTTTATCGGAGTCGCGACGGGCGACACGTCCCATTAGGCCCTGACACGAGTCGGCAACGGCCTCAAATTGGAGCCTACGCGCCGGCCTTCAAGCGTAATCCTGCTCACTATCGAAAGCAATCTCCCAATTATCGGCAATCTGCTACGCATCCTGTTCCCTATGAAACAGGTCAAATCCGCAGAACAGCACCAGCCGTTCCTGTTTTCTCGGAAGCTGAAACACTTAATTATCAACGTCCTCCCCAGCGTCTGAATCCGCGTCCAGTTTCCCGTCAACGTCGAACGGGCAAGCTAGCTCGCGTTCCCGAAAAACCCAAAAAAGAAACAACTGCCCTGGTCTACGTTGTGCGGTTACTCATCTTGGGCATTGGCATTGGCGTTATTGCCGGTACGATGATTTCTTTTTTCAAGCCTATTCATCTCGAAACGGGTACTGCACAAGCTGGTCAACCCGTTTCTGGGATTGATTCATCACAGAATGGGTCACCATTAGGAAACGACTTGATTCCGACTGCATTTGGTAATCGAAATCAATCACTGGCGACTCCTATGCAAGTCGGTCAAGAGCTGATAGGTTTACGAACCAACTTAGAGAATCTAACAAGCGGTTATTCAGGTCTAACTCCTGGCGTATTTCTATACGACTTAAACACAACGAACTACCTTAGCTTGAATGGGGAACGTATTTTCTCTGCTGCCAGCACTATCAAAGTTCCTATCTTGGTAGCTTTTTTCCAAGATGTCGAAGCCGGACGGCTAAGCCTGAATGATGTGTGGACCATGCACGAATATGACGTGGGTTCCGGCTCTGGTGATATGCAATATGAACCTGTCGGTACTCAGTATTCAGCGTTGACTGTTGCGACTAAGATGATTGTGATCAGCGATAACAGTGCAACAAACATCTTAGTTCGGCAACTGGGTGGAGCTCATGCGCTGAACGAACGCTTTCAATCATGGGGGTTGACATCAACAGTCATCCGCAATCCGCTGCCTGATTTAGATGGAACCAACACAACCTCTCCAAAAGACATGGTGACGCTCATGAAACTGGTCAGCGATGGCGAGTTGTTGCCCATTCAGTTTCGAGATCAAATGCTACGCATTATGGAGCGCACAAAAACTAGAACGCTTCTCCCACAAGGAATCGGACCCGACGCACAAATCGCCCATAAGACTGGTGATATTGGTCTTATGGTGGGAGATGTTGGTCTCATTGATATGCCGAGTGGAAAGCGGTATGCATTGACTGCCCTTGTCCAGCGACCTCATAACGACCCAAGGGCACAAGAAATGATTCGACAAATCTCTCGAATGGCCTATGAATCATTGGAGTCCGACCCATCAGCGCAAGACGTTCCTAATTTTCAGCTACCTCAGACTGAAACTGGTTCAGCCGGATCTCCAGAAGACTCTGCTCGCCCAAACACAGACAATCCAGCATTCTTCAACGGTGCGGAGTAATCTAGCGGTGTAGTGTGATGGGCTGGTCAGACTGTTCAGAGGGTTTATCTAAAATTGACCAAATTCGTTCAAGCAACGGGTCAATGCCTATACGCGCAACAGCAGAAATAACGAACACTGGACATCCACTGATTTGACGCAGCTGGTCAGCGATCGCCTCAATCTCATCGGTGTCCGTCATTCTGGCATCAAACTTATTCAAGGCAATGATCTGTTCACGTTCTGCCAAACCATGAGCATAGGCACCTAGTTCATCTTGAATCGTTTGATAATCGTGAATAGGATCTTCACTGGTCACGTCGATCAAGTGTAATAAAAGGCGAGTTCGCTCAATATGACGTAAGAAATCATGTCCAAGCCCTGTCCCTTGATGCGCTCCTTCAATTAAGCCTGGAATATCAGCAAACACCGTACCGTCACCCGTAGGTTTACGAACAACACCCAAGTTAGGTACAAGGGTTGTAAAAGGATAATTGGCAATTTTGGGGCGAGCAGAAGATAGCGTCGCAATTAACGTCGATTTTCCTGCATTCGGAAGGCCAATAATTCCCACATCAGCCAATAGCTTCAATTCAAGCCGAATTGCCCTCAATTGTCCCGGTAAGCCAGGCAGTGCTTGCTCAGGGGCGCGATTCCGATTACTCAGGAAATGTCGATTGCCAAGTCCACCTTTGCCACCTTCAGCCACACAAAGCGTTTGATCAGGTGCGACTAAATCACCAATCAGTTCGTCTGTTTCTGCATCATATACAGCGGTACCACACGGAACCTCAATCATGCGATCGCTTCCTGTCGCACCCGTTTTATTACTCGGCCCTCCACGATGACCATTTTCTGCACGGAATTGATGAGCGTACTTGAAATCGAGAAGGGTCTGCAAATTTGTAACGGCTTTAAGAATGACAGAGCCCCCATTCCCCCCGTTACCCCCCGATGGACCTCCAGCAGGAACATATTTTTCTCGTCGAAAGGCGACAATCCCATCGCCCCCATCACCCGCTCGAACTTCGACTTCTGCTTGGTCAATAAACTGCATAGTGGCTCAATCTAGTTGCGTTCAAAATTAGCGGTCAACTGAAACATAACGGTCTATTGTTGACGGTCATGTCTACTTCACTCCTGCACTGGCATTTCTAAAGGAGTCATAAAAGGCACAAAGACCGATTGTTCTCTAACGCTCTATTCATGCGTTAAATTATCTAGAAAAGCAATATAACTCTGTCCACAGAAAAGATTAAGGTTTTCCGTAGAAAACCTGATTACGAGTCCTCATGTCTTATCTAATACTGGTATGACTGGAGTAGTTAACCCTTTTTCTTCTCTAAAGCAGTAGTTAATATCTTCGATTTAGGCTTCAGCTCTCTCAAGAAAAAGGATAGAACATTGCATCGTGAACCATTTTGATTTAGAACGTCCACGGATTCTTGTGGTCGATGACCATCCATCTAGCAGAATGACAGCCGTCGCCCTTCTATCCGTTGAGGGGTACGATGTCGTTGAAGCCGAGAGTGGAGTTCATGCTTTAGACAATATCATGAGCTTCACTCCTGATCTCATTCTATTAGATGTCATGATGCCAGGCATGGATGGCTTTGAGGTCTGTCGACAGCTCAAAAAGGATGAACATACCCGGCTGATTCCCGTTATTTTCGTCACTGCACTGAATGATCGGCGATCGCGCTTGAGAGGCATTGAAGTAGGGGGAGACGATTTTTTAACAAAACCCTTTGACCAGCTGGAACTCTCGGCACGTGTCAAGTCGCTCGTTCAACAAAAGCGATTAAATGAAGATCTAGATCACGCAGAACAAGTACTGTTATCAATCGCCACAACAATCGAGAGCCGAGATCCGAATACTGGCAATCATTGCGAGCGACTCGTGCAACGAGGCGAATCCTTCGGGAAATTTTTGAAGCTTCCTCGCTCAGCAATTCGAAACCTAATGTGGGGAGGATATCTGCACGATATTGGAAAAGTAGGAATACCTGACTCAATTCTCTTAAAAAAGGGAAAATTGACAGCCGAAGAGTGGGATGTCATGCGTCAACACGTGTTAATCGGAGAACAAGTTTGTAAGCCCTTGAGAACGATGAGAGGTGTTTTACCAATTATTCGTCACCATCATGAACGATGGGATGGATCAGGCTATCCAGATAGGCTTGTGGGGGAAGAGATTCCATATCTGGCCCAAGTTTTTCAAATGATTGACATCTATGACGCCTTAACTAGTGAGCGCCCCTACAAAGTTGCCTTTACGCCAAAAGAATCCATTCGCATTATTCAAGAAGAGACCGAGAGAGGCTGGCGTAACCCTGCACTGACCCGACAGTTTTCTGAATTCATCCATCTAACTGAAATTGAAAATCGGTCTTCAGTAGACTACACAAACAGCTCAAACCATAGCCTACCCATGGCATCCCTTCAAGGGTAGCTTAGGCAAGAACAGTAGCAAGGCGTCGGTAAATCCGATTTTGACGTCACGCTAGATGTCCCAGATAGACTTTTGGCATTGCCGCAACCTGTCGATACAACTTTTCTAGTTGAGTAATATTTCGTTCAAGCGTGTAGCGCTCAACGGCACGCTGGCGCGCCTTCTTTCCCAGGAGGGCAGTTAATTCCGGATGATCGCGACACAGCGGCAAAATGGTCTGCAACTGGGTCGATACGCGATGCGTGCTTAGCGTGATTCCACTTCCATTCGACAACACTTCGCCATCTGCCCCAGCATCAGTTGCAACACAGGCAACACCGCAGGACATCGCTTCCAATAGCGATAGCGACAATCCTTCAACTAGAGACGGCAATATAAATACATCGGCTCCTCGGAGAATATCGATACGCTGAGCCTCATCTGCAACAAATCCCTTCCAAAGAACACCAGCATTCTCACCATAAGTAGCCGCTAAAATAGCTGCGAGTGGCCCATCTCCAATGACAATAAGCTTACAGTCTTTGCCCATCTGACAGTGTTTCCACGCCTTTAACAAGGCTTCTAGGTTCTTTTCCGGAGAAATGCGGCCCTGATACACAAATACTCGCCTAGAAGCAATCGTTTCACGGCTGGTTGAAAAGCCTGGAAAATATTTTTCAGTGTCAACGCCATTGGGAATGACCACCACAGTGTCTTTAGGAACGCCTAATCGAATCAGCATATCTCGTTGAGTAGACGAGAATACAATCACTCGACTGTAATGGGCAAGGCAAGGTGCGTAGATCTGATAGGTTAAATGCTGTGTACCAGAGGAAAAGTTTAAACGCTTATTGTCAAAGGCCGGATGAAACGTTGCAACAACTGGAATATTGAGATCAGCACATAGCTCAGGCAACGTGAAATCGAGCGGCGAGAGCGTAAGCGACGCATGGACTAAATCCGGTCTAAGTTGCCGCAATGATTCGTGCAGGATCTTGCTCGCTTTCGGAGATGGAATCGTGTAAACCTGTGACTTGAAGAGACAGGGGATAGAGACTTCCTGGAGAGTGGTGCGATCGCTTGATGCATCAGGTTGATCGAAGTGAAAAAAACTGACGCGATGCCCACGACTTAAGAGCGCGTTCGTAACTTCTCGGCCGTACGTAACATTTCCACAAAAGGGCGACTTTTTACCCAACCACGCAATGTGCATTCAAGTAACTATATGCCGTCTTCAAAAAGCAAATCGGGTATCTAAGAATTCAACAAAACCGATTAGCTTAGTGACCATACTGGATTACGGTTACACACGCATTTGCTTAGAACCCTTACGGGAACTATACCAGGTTAGGAGACCTCCTGTGAGCGTGATTCCTGAGAGGGCGAGAAGGACGCTGGATAAACCAAACAGTGTTTCCGCGAGTCCAGCAAGCGCTAAGGGCAAACTGAGGGCAATGTTAACAGCGTTGTTCTGCAACCCAAACACTTTTCCCCTCATTGTTTCTGGCGTCTGAGCTTGAATCGTGGTCTGCATTGGAATTCCCACAATCGCTGCACAGCTTCCAAGAAAACTAATGGTGATCAGAGCTGGCCAAAGTTGCTGCGTAAAGAAGGAGAGAATCCCTAAACACAAAGCCATGCCAATCGACCCCGATAGACTCAGGAGCGATCGCTTCATTCGTTGCCCAAACTGTCCAATCACCGCAGCTCCCAATGCCATACCTGCTCCAGCAGCAGAAAGTAAAAATCCAAATTGATCCGCATCAATTGTCGGAATCAATTCAGCTAACCGCACTGCTAAAACTGCCAGGGCAGCGAATACAGAGAATAAGATGACAAGCTGAATGAGCGCCGACCGAACCGCGGGATGATCTCGAAGAAAATGAAGACCATCCTTCATGTCTGTCCAGACCTGTGTCGTCGATGTCTCCGATGTTGCTTCCTCTTGAGGCGCACGAATAAGCAACAGCACGGCTCCTGCAAGAACGTAGCATAGCCCCACAAACAGCTCCTTTCCAAAGGGAATCTGCGTACCGAGTTTCGCACTCAGCACATTAGTCAATTGATCTGCCCACTCCAAACCAGGTTCTCCAAGCGCAAACCCTGCAATGACGGCAGCCATCATCGTGGTGGTATAGAGAGAATTGGCCGATAACAGATTGTTGTTCTCGACGAGCTGAGGAATGGCTGCCTGTTCAGCAGGGGCAAAAAACTGAGTAATGGTTGATACAAGGAAGGTAATCCCCAAGAGCATCAGGAACCCAATAGGGATTGAATAAATTGGAGTCCAATCAGCGCTTAGCCATAGCAGTACAGGCAACACAAATACGAAGCTAGCTCGTAAGAAGTTAGTAATGACAAGAACTCTTTTTTTAGACCATCGATCAACAAATACGCCCGCCGCAAATCCAAACAAGACAGCTGGAATCGTGAACACAATCATCAAAGCGGACACCCAACCACTGATGCTTTGGCTCGCTCCTTGAAATCGACTCGTGATGATGGCAATCATGAGCACGAGATAAATCTTGTCAGCGAGCTGTGAAAAGATTTGGCCGCACCATAGAGCCAGAAAGTTGAAGTTCTTAAGTACTGGAATAAACCCTTCTTCTGAAGGAAGAGCAGCAGACGTAGATGACGTGTGAGCAGACGTAGATGCCTCACCGTCAGAGTCAATTGACGGTTGAGACACAGAAGAAGAGAGATTACTGGAAGATTCCGTCGCTGAAGCAATCACCGTTGAACTAGAGGAGCCATCGTCGCCAAACTCGCCAGTAGAAGTGTCAAGATGTTGCTCGGAATCAAACGGTACCATGCTTGTCAAAAACGTCGATGTTAGAAGGCGAACTAGCAATTAATGAGCATCAAAAACCCGCGAACCATGATCATGAGTTAATCAACCTAATGATTCGTCTGTTTGCATTCACCAAAGTGATTAAGCCTAGCGATCGCCGCAGACATAACGCTGACTCCTAAAATACAGAAGTTCACTATCAGCGATAGCAACCGATGAACGCTTAGAAGTTCAATCAGCAGTAAGTCGCATCACTTTTCAGGTGCTGCCTGAGGAAAAACATGTTTCAATCAATTCAGCTGAGCGGATAGTTCGCTCAAAATGGTATTGAGCATAATGCCTCAGCACCCGCTCAATCGACAGAAGGGTCTCTAATTCAACCTCATCGCTATTGTTCAAGATATCAGGTTGAGCTAGACTTTGCAGAACCAAAACCTCTTTCGCAGTGAGCCGGATGCGGCCTGCGCTGGGTCGAGCATTGTGTTGGGCAGACTGCGATCGCAGAGGTGTAGAGAATGATGAATAAGTCGCTCCATCGCCTTGAACGGAAGGACCTTTTGCTAAGTCATGTCCTGAAGTGTTGTCCCCTAGCGCTGTATTGGACATGTGAGATGCTTGATACGACGTTCGACCCTCTAAAACCCGTATCCGTCGATGGTTGGTTGAACGTCCATATGGAGTGCCTGACCGATCATTTAATGGAGAAAAAGCCGCAGATGTCTGTGAAGGTTGAGACTCCATCGGCTGAGACACATTCTGTTGAGCCGAATCAGCAGCCGGAGCAATCATGCCTCCGGAACTCGCATCAAAATAGGCTGTCCATTTGGGATGTGATTGATCAGGCACAATTGCTTGCTGGGTCAGGCAACATTGAAAAACCTGTGGCGTGAAGCCTCCGCAGGCGAGTAAATGATACGTCGCTTGAACAAGACTCAAAAGCGTCTGCGACGCAGTTCGTTGTTCGATGCGCATGAGATGCTCCCACACTAGAGCGAACAAATCGGGCTGCGGATGATCAGTTAGCGCTTGACACAGCACCAGTTCTGCCAAGTATTGACCAGCTGTCAATTTTCTCAAGTCACAGCTGATGCCAACAAATGATTCAACACTCTCCGCTTGAATCATTTTGTCCAGCGATCGCCCTCTAGCAATCAGCAATTCATTGACAACAAAAAGATTGCTTCGTCCTCGCAAGCTCGATTTTGGCTTACGTGATCCAGGAGCGATTGCTCGAATCAGCCCATGTTCTCGCGTCAGAATGGTCAAGAGGCGATCGCTCTCTCCCATCGGGACGCTCTTTAAATTAATTCCTGTGGCTTTATAGGTTCCACTCATTACTTAATGCGTTGCTCTCTCCCTGAATCATCAGCTTTCATCTGTGATTGTGTTGCTCACAGGACTTATTAAAGTTCTCTACGGTATCGTTTCACAGGCAATCGCTACCCTCGCTACCCATTGCGACCTCGCATTAAGCCCTATTCAATCGTTGAGCGATGAGTAATAAGCCCTGATGTCCAGGTTATCGGGCTGACTCATCGGTTTCTGCTATTCACAGAGAATTGTTAGAATTGCCGCACGCATACGGACACATGCCGTGTGTTGAATGTTCGAGTTATTCACCAGCCTTCTCTAGATGTTCGAGTTGGCGCATCAATTCTGTCCCTCTAGATGTGCCTAATCGAGTGGCTCCCGCCATGATCAGGTCAGCAGCCTGCTCAATAGTTTTAATGCCTCCAGAGGCTTTAATTCCAACGCGATCGCGAGTCAATTCCTTTAGCAACGCAACATCTTCAACTGTGGCACCGCCAGCCCAACCCGTGCTTGTTTTGAGAAACTGAACACCTGCGTCCATGCAGATTTCAGCTGCCAGCTTTTTTTCAGATGGTGTCAGCATCGACATCTCTAAAATGGCTTTGACCACCTGCCCCGTTGACTCACAAATTTCAGCAATCTCTCGATGCAGTTCGTTTGTTTTTCCTTCACGTAGCCAACCTAAATTGATGACAACATCGAGTTCAGTTGCCCCATTTTCCGCTGCTTCCTGCGCCTCATATAACTTGGTAGCCGACGTTGTTGCACCTGACGGAAACCCGATGACCGCACAAACGTTTGGCGAGCAATTGTGCAAGAGTTCAACTGCTTTTCGAACGAAGGTTGGATATACGCATATGGCGGGGAACTGGTATCGATCGGCATCTTGACAAGATTGCATCAGCTGATCGGATGTTGCCAATGGATTGAGTATTGCCTGATCGATGAACCCTGAAAGATTGATATGTTCAATATTCGATAAAGACGCCATCTTAGATCACCGATAGAGAAAAGCCTAGATGTAATGGACTTGCATGAGTCCTGCTCTATTCTTCGAACGGATATCACATCAAAAATGGGGCCATGCTTAGCTAGCAAAAACCCCAATGTATAAAGCATTGGTGAAGAACACGCCACAACTGTCTTCAGCGCCCACGTTTGTCACGCTCTTGTCGACGGCGATCGCTCCATTCGACTGCAGTGAGATAAACGATGCCACCCGTTACTAGAACCATCAGCACTAAGGCTAGAGTTGCGGTGACGTTGAGAAATGAAATATCAATACCCATCGTTGCAATACTTATCGTTCTCAAAAAGAACTGTTGGTTGGAAGAGCAATCGCCTGACAAGCTTTCTTACTACCGAACTCACATCACAGAAACGCACTGGGAACATCAGATATTGCCTTCAGACGCCACTGATTAACGAAATGCTATTCCAAATGTGTTTTCAAGCTATCAGGCTGAAAATCCACACGCTCTTTAGAAACCGTTGCGTCCCCAGACGACCATAGAGATGGAGAAGGTGAACACAACAAGCAGCGAAACCCAGCCGAGCGTCAAGATATCCATAAGATTGATGTCAAAACCCAAATAATAATGATTGTGATTTTCATCATAATCCAAAGCGAGACGCTAATTGCTGATGGAGCCTCTATCTAGGTTACAGAAATGTAATATCAATTCTTCAACAACCAGCTACATTACAGATGGTCGTTAGGGAAACGGTATAACGTAGCTTTCATTCCGCACTGTTGTAAATAGCGGCGGCTGTATCTGCTACACACCCAATAATATGCAGATCTACGAGAGTCCTGCTCTATATGAGACGAGATTGCTGACAGATTTTGAAAGACAATCGATGCTGCCTCGTTGCGCCTATCTGTTTGAGCGCCGCCCGATGCTTCGGCGTTCCATATCCCTTATTAGATGCCAAATCATAGCCGGCAAATCGCTTCGCTAATCGAGTAATGAGTCGATCTCGCCAGACCTTTGCAATGATGCTGGCGGCAGCAATATGAGTCGAGTGTTGATCACCTTGAATAATTGAACGCTGCGCCATGTATAAACCAGCCACAGGCTGATTTCCGTCAATCAAACACAGTGTAGGCTGCGGCGATAACCGGGCGATCGCCCGATGCATGGCTAATAAGCTAGCCTGCAAAATATTGATCCGATCAATTTCCTGTACCGACCCGATGCCAATTTGGCAATCGATGGCTGATGTCAAAATTAACGGATATAACTGCTCTCGTTTCAGCGGGCTCAGCTTTTTACTGTCTGTTACACCACTCTGTCGGAGCTGTTCCGCGACTGGTTCCGTCAGAATAACGGCCCCTGCGACAACAGGCCCAAACAGTGCGCCCCGTCCCACTTCGTCAACGCCTGCAATGATTGACATCATCCGATGCAGTTTCAATCAACATGCTTTGAGAGCGAATCAACTCGATGCCGATGACCGACGACGGCGACGACGAGTTTTTGAGGCCGATTCAGTTTCCTCAGCATCATCACCGTCATCAATATCATCACCATTAAAGGCTGATGGCATCTCTTCAGGTTCTAAGTCATCGCTATCTTCAACATCAGGCGTCAACACGGCAACATCAAGCATGGCGTTGCCGTCATGTTGAGACTCATCTGATACCCTTCCTATTTTTGACCGTTTTTCTAACGTAACAACCCCAGAGCCGGATGAAGCTTCACCATCAGCCTCTTGGCCTCCTGAGAGCTGTGCACTTTCCCCAGGCGCTGCAATATTAATTACAACATTCTTGGTATCTTTCACTGGATTACTGGAAAGAACAAGTGGAGAAATGCCCATCAGCGCATACATCTCCTTTTCTTGATCAGTCATTTCCACAATCACGACCTCAGGAGGATTATTGCGCTGCTCTCGGCGACTCGAACGCCGCTCGGATCGTTCAGAGCGTTCAGAGCGACCACCTCGTCCCGACCGAGAATCGCCGCGTTCATTTGACGGCTCCGGTACCCCTTCATATGCATCATCCACAGAAGGCGATCGCCCAGGACTGGAAGAACCTCCCCGAGATGATGGTGCGGAATCATTTCCTCGTCGTCGCCGCCGTCGATTACCACCTTGTCGCCCCGTCCGCTCTTGATAACTTGGATGATGCAACAAATCCAATTCTTGGAGATCTGACGCACCGTCAAGCTCTACATCATTTAAGGCTTGAGCATCAGCGTCACGTGGTGGGAACCGACTATCGAGTGAGCGAGGAGCATAATCTGACGCATGATGAGCTGACCCATTTGAACCAACATTCTCAGGCTCACCAGGAAGGTGAGCAATATGTCCAAGACCTTCACAGGTTGGACAGGGCCGACCAAACAATTCATAAATATTTTGACCTTGTCGTTTACGAGTTAACTCGACAAGACCTAGCTCCGAAAGCTGAGCAATTTGAGGGCGAGCCTTATCAGCGCGTAGCGCACGATTAAACTGCTCTAAAACTTGAAGCTGATCACGGCGGGAATCCATGTCAATGAAGTCAACGATGATTACCCCTGCAATGTTGCGTAATCGTAGCTGGCGGGCGATTTCACTGGCTGCTTCACAGTTCGTCCACAATACAGTTTCTCGTGCAGTTGCCGAACGGGTAAACGAACCTGAGTTAACGTCGATAACCGTTAATGCTTCGGTTCGTTCGATAATGATGTAGCCACCTGACGGCAAATCTACTCTAGGTCTCAGCGCCTCGCGAATGGCTGCATTAACTCTAAAGAATTCCAAGATAGGAACGCGATCGCGATGCTGATCAATCAACACTCCTTGCGGCGATCGCCCACCACTCCAGCTCATCAAATGCTGTTTGATACGCTTAATACCCACATTTGAGTCTGCAACAATACGGTTGACCTCAGCACTGTACATGTCACGAAGCACGCGCTGAATAAAGTCATCATCCCGGTTCAACAAACTTGGCGGGCGTGTAACGACTGCTTCTTGCTGAATATTTTCCCACTGCTTTTGCAGTGATTCCAAGTCTTCAATAACAGCTTCTTCTGCGACTCCTTCTGCCTCAGTTCGCACAAGCAAGCCCATTCCTGCAGGCTTGATTAAAATAGCCAGCGCCCTCAAGCGATTACGCTCTTGCTCATTTCGGATACGACGAGACAAGTTAACACCACGACCATAGGGCATCAGCACTAAATATCGCCCCGGAAGACTAACATTCCCCGTTAATCTTGGCCCCTTTGTCCCCGTTGGCTCTTTCATGACCTGAACAAGAACTTTTTGTTGTGGAGCCAACAGTTCCGTAATCGACCCCGCAGTTCGCTTTAGCTTCAGGGGACCTAAATCACTAACGTGAATAAAGCCATTGCGCTCTGAATCGCCTAGGTTTACAAAAGCCGC
This sequence comes from Cyanobacteria bacterium J06627_8, assembly GCA_038520475.1. Lineage (GTDB taxonomy): Bacteria > Cyanobacteriota > Cyanobacteriia > CAKZMO01 > CAKZMO01 > JBCCWF01. The sequence goes on along the minus strand of JBCBLF010000075.1, from coordinate 1,368 downwards.
ATCAATACTTGGGAGAACATTTTCAACAATGCCGACGTATATATCTCCAACCTGATACGTTCCTGTTGCGACGATTAATTCTTGAATCTGGTCCTCTGAAAAGACCGCAGCAATCCGATGTTGCTCAGCAATAATAATTTGCTTTGACATCCAATTTCCTCAAATTTCTCTTTAATTGGGTATATGCATGTATGGCTAAAAACCGTGTCTCCAGACACGTGACCCAATGGATTGAACTTATGAAAAGCATCTAATATCCAAATCACAGTGAAAGACTGGAGAGCAAATAGCTGATTCGAGGCTCTAAAAACCAGAAAACTCAGTTCTTAGAGACGACTCTTAATCGTGGCGTATGGCGTAGAAACCATCTCTATACAGAGAGAAACCATCCCCTCTGGCATCAGCAACCGTGACAAACACTCTGGAAAAATTCTTCAGAAGAAACGCTAGCTGGGTATCTGCTCGAGCGATAGGTAATGTGCTGAGAAAACTCTCGCTGCGCGTCCCTTCTCTTATGAGATGCATTATAGCCTGGAGATGCTAATTCGCCACCCCACGTCACGATTAGTTATACCGTTTCTCTAAAAACAGCTACGGCTGTGCGCCAGGGAACCGAATGATACTGGGTGTCCTAGCCTAAATGACTAAAGCTATATTACTGAGACGTCATAGAAAACTCTCGGTTTATTTATTGTGGAAGGATAGTCGGCGGGGTTCAAGCAGGCTCATTCAAGACTAGAGTCTGTCGATGCACATGCTGAATGTGCAGGTGCTGTCCAGAAACCTGTTCTAGCATCTGAAGCAAAAATTCTGGACGAAGCAGAGTGCCATCATTGCGACAACTTCCTACATATCGCAAGACAATCGTAGAAGCTGAATCAAATTGACGAGCAAACGGTAGCGTTTGAGCATTCATCCAATCGAGGGGTACCTGCTCAAGCTCAAACAAACGCTCACGCATGTTGATAGACACAACTTTTCCAGATTTGGTCGTTTTCTCAATCCAAATCGCATCCCTCTTGAGAACGGCTTGAATCCAAGTTACCCAAGGGTCATGGGTACTATCGATCGCCAGGTTTTCAGTCCTTTCCTCTAGCTCATCATCACGCTGGAATGCAATGTAGTACTCAGCTCGCTCCAGCGCCTGTGTTGCAGAAGGAGCAGACACATCAACGGATTGAACATCAAGAATGGGGATACTCTCTGGCAGTTGTTCGGCCAACCGATCTCTAAACTCTTGAATATTCATCGATTGGGTGAGCTCCATATCAACAAGTTCACCAGAGCTTGTTGCCCCAAGAGGAAGGGCATTGGCAGGAGAAATTCGCGGTCCAGGATGAAATCCGCCTGTGTAAGATATCGGCAATG
>JBCBLF010000074.1:0-19756 GCA_038520475.1 Cyanobacteria bacterium J06627_8 | reverse complement strand
GGCTTTGCAGACTCTCCTGACGCCATTGACCGAGCGGAAGCAGGTTATCGTCAACAGGGTTGGTTTGAGCGCGAACCCGAACAGCGCACGGTCCAGTTGCCTGCGTTTTGTATGGGCACGAACTTAATCACGAATGCCGACTATCAGGCGTTTATCAGAGCAAGCGGACACCGCACACCCGGTATCTCCGCAGATGACTACCAGGATCAGGGCTTTTTAGTCCACGATTATAGTGCAGTCGAACCTTACCTCTGGCAAGATGACCAATATCCGAGTGAGCAGGCCCAACATCCGGTTGTGCTGGTGTCTTACGAGGATGCGATCGCCTATGCGGAATGGCGGTCCGCGCAAGACGGGGTCCGCTATCGGCTACCCTCAACCGTGGAATGGGAAAAGGCTTCGAGAGGAACGGATGGGCGTTATTTTCCTTGGGGAAGCGAGTGGCGCAATGATGGGACCAATTGGGCAAAACATGGTCCAGAAGGAACGAGTGCGATCGCATCATATCCACTGAGTCAGGGTCCCTATGGTCACGAAGATATGGCAGGTAACGTCTTTGAATACACGAGTGACCTAGTTAAGGATGATTCTGAGGTGTTACTCAAAGGATGCGGATGGGATGATTTTCCTGGGTTCTGTCGCGCTGCCTATCAACATGATCGCCCCACCGAGTCTCGACATATCTTATTCGGTTTCCGCCTAGTTGTAGAGCATAATTAGAATTAGCATTTTGCTGATTCTCCAAATCGAATTCGATATCACACTCCACATCATGGGTCCATATTTTGAACCATCATGGGCTTACCCAAACCTGATACACCAGCCAAATAGCCATCGCCCTTAGATAATGGCACGCTCTGAAGGTGCCGACTGTGGTGATTGCTTCAGGGGTACGAAACTGGAGGCCATTCTCATAAATTTGGTGAATCACTGAATGAAGAACGCGCGTTGCCTCATCACGATGATCCATCTGGATAAGATATGCAATAATGCCAAAGTTGATACCGGTCCAGACTTCGAGTGGGTGCGTGTCATCAGGATTGACGGGCGAACCATCGGGTAAGACACCGTTTGCAATACCAAACTGCCCATCATGAAAATTCAGGAAACAGGATTGATATACACTCATCAGCGCCGTCTCAGCGCAATCAGGTGGAACGATATCCGGCAACCCTAACAATTGAGCATAAAACTGACCACAGAGCTGATCAGCCATGACAACTTGGGACTGACTACCGGTGTCAAGCCGATAATACTGACCATTCCACAAAGCGGGGTGATAGTTAGTGCGTCCGGCATCGAGCCAAGACTGGAAAGTTGCGATCGCCTCTTTGATCGCCACTGTTCGATCAAGGGACGCCTGCATTGGATATTTCGAGAAGTATGGAGAAGCCGTATCCATATGCTCTAATAAGACCGTCCCAATGGCGATCGCCGCTTCCAGAGCTGCCAGCCATAGCCCCCCACAATATGCACTAACCCCTTGCATTCGCCAATCATCAAAAGTTTGATCGGGAGCACCAGAATTTTCAGGGATTCCATCCCCATCCAGATCAAACGCCTTCAGATAGTGGAGCGATCGCTCCACCGCATCCCAGCACTCGGCAAGGAAGGAAACATCCGTGCGTCCCGTGAAGACAAAATCACGATAGACCTGCAAGACAAAATCCGAGGCCAAATCTTTCCATAAATTGCAATCTTGATAGGCGGTGTAGTTGGTTTTCTCCCAGGGGTGTTCATTGGGTGCCCCCAAATCGTGGGGCGTTGCATTAGCGGTTTTGCGATCCGCCAATGGACTCTCGGCACCAATGGTGAAATAGTATCCAATCACGCGCTGTCGCTCGTCGGCTTTGGGAATCGCTCGGGCAAAGGCTCGAAGCACTGCTTTGTCTAACTGCGGCCACAGCATCAGCAGGGCAAAAGAGCCATATAGCCGCACATCAAGACTTTCATACCAACAGTAATCAAGGCACTCTAAAACCCCAAACTGCCCGACTGGATCAGCGTCAGTCGCCGAACTCCAGAGCGTACCTCCATTGGTCAAATCATAGAGTTCGTTGAACAAGGCCATCTTGAACCAGGGCGGTAGGTCTGACTGGTTTAAGATGGGCTGCTGCCAGTCGCGAATCTGTTGCTGCCACTGAGGATAGTCAGTTAGAGCCGCTTGGGCAATCGCCCAGGCATGGGTCCCTTCAGTGCCAAAGAAATCGGTGTATCGTCGATGATAATGAACTCCAGCCGCAAACTCAGTAACTGGAAAATCCCAGGTAATGACAAAGGGAAGCGTGCGAGTCTCACCCGGAGCAAGGGTTACTCTCACGGCTAACGCGGCTGCGATTCGTTCTCCCTCAGCAGCAGGGGCCGAGGAAGTAACGTTAGATAATGACCCATCTTTGGAAAACGAGTGCCACACCTCTTCTCCAGTCCCCACCGGGTTCCAACGGGTGTGGTAAAAAACGTCGGTTGTTTCATCAGATGCTTGAGTGGCGATCGCCCACTGACCGTCTCCTTCTTCAGGGGGTGATGCCGATGCTGAATACCGGTTTCCCAACACACATCCGCAAGTCGTTGGAGTCTCGACCCATTCGTTGTGGTTGCCGTCGCTGTGGCCCAAGTTGGGATGATAGTCATACACGGGGCTACCATCATCTCGCAGGGTAATGTCGGGTGCCTTCAGCGTATTCGTGAACCATCCTGCCATGTTCTCCCACGACAGTAAGATACTCAGTGTCATAGGGCGATCGCTGGGATTCCGCAACGTCCATTCAAAAACAGCAACCGGATAGCTCGTCTCTCGATAGTTGTTTGGCACAATCGGAGAGAACTGTTCGCAGGAAATATCTGCCGCAAATACGTTCTGATAGACAAACCAGCTTCTGGGATAGAGCGCGTGATAGGTTCCTGTGCTGGAGCGATCGCTTAAGGTCTGCTCAGAGGTGCTAACTGATGAATGCTCAGAAGATGACGCCAACGTCGATGGATACCACGCCCAGTCGGAGAGTGCCTCAGACAACGAACCGTCAGTACAAAGGGCCAACGCTTGTCGCGATTCGTGCGTTTCTTCAAAGATGCTGAATTGACAGGCTGGCATGGGCTGAAAAACATGTTCGCCCCCATCAATGTGCCAAAGATTAAAGTCGCCTCGGTGCGATCGCCCCATGCATCCTGCGCCAAAACCTCCGAGCGGCATGCCATGCCACGGTCCATCATCTAAGTTACTTGCATAGCGAACCCGATAGGGCTGGTCCCACCCTTTTCCAATGGCTCGATTCCAGGTGAACTCAGGAAATGGGACCGTCGATGATGAAGTCATGCCGTGCTCTCACGTTGATAGATGCAGCAGTTCTACGTGTCGGGATGGAACCGATGAAACGAACCTTACGATTTTTCTGAGACCTTTGAAGCAGGCGGGTGCTGTTCGAGGACCTGCTTGAGGTACTGGCCTGTGAAGGATGCTGGATTGTCAGCAACGGTTTCAGGCGTACCCTTCGCGATGATTTCACCGCCGCGATCGCCCCCTTCTGGCCCAAGATCAATAATCCAGTCAGAGCAGCGAATCACGTCAAGATTGTGCTCAATCACAAGGACAGAGTTACCTTTGTCGACCAAACGCTGAAGCACGTCGAGCAACTTATGAACATCATAGAAGGAGAGCCCGGTCGTAGGTTCGTCAATTAGATATAAGGTCTGACCGGTTGCCCGACGAGAAAGTTCTGTAGCCAACTTGAGCCGCTGGGCTTCCCCACCAGAGAGCGTCGGTGCGGTTTGCCCCAGACGCACGTAGCCAAGGCCCACATCCACCATGGTTTGTAGTCGAGCAGACGCTTTAGGAATGTTTTGGAAAAAGTCGAGAGCTTCCTCTGCGGTCATGTTGAGAACTTCAGAAATAGACTTGCCTTTGTAGGTCACTTGCAGCGTTTCACGGTTATAGCGATCGCCCTTACAGATTTCACACTGCACGTACACGTTGGGCAAGAAGTTCATCTCAATCACGTTGACGCCCTGTCCACCACAGGCTTCGCAGCGCCCTCCTTTGACATTGAAAGAGAACTGTCCAGGTTTATAGCCCCGCGCCTTAGCTTCAACGGTTTGAGAAAACAAGTCACGAATCACGTCGAATACCCCGGTGTAGGTCGCAGGATTCGACCGAGGGGTTCGCCCAATCGGCGACTGATCAATGACGATCGCCTTGTCGAGCGCCTTCAAACCCGTGACCTGATCAAGCTCTTTTGGAACCGGAACCTTATGTCCAAAATGATTTCGAATTGAAGGATAAAGCAGTTCGTTAACGAGCGTTGACTTTCCAGAACCCGACACCCCCGTCACGCAAACCAACATTCCCAGCGGAATGTCCACGGTGACATTTTTGAGGTTATTTCGACGAGCGTTCTTGATGGTAATCTTGCGATTGTTCCCCGGACGCCGTTCAGCAGGGGTTTGAATAACGCGACGCCCCGATAAGTAGGCACCCGTTAGAGATTCTTTAGCCGCCAGCAAATCGTCAAGCTGTCCATTGGCAACAATACGGCCTCCATGGACCCCGGCTCCAGGACCGATATCGACCAGGTAGTCGGCCATACGAATCGTGTCTTCATCGTGCTCCACCACAATCAAGGTGTTGCCGATATCACGCAATTTCGTCAAAGTGCCAAGCAGGCGGCCATTGTCTCGCTGGTGGAGTCCGATGCTGGGCTCATCCAACACATAGAGGACTCCCGTCAACCCTGAACCGATTTGGGTCGCCAATCGAATGCGTTGGGCTTCCCCACCAGAGAGGGTCATCGCCGTTCGATCCAGCGTTAAATAATCGAGCCCGACATCCAGCAAAAACTGAAGACGAGCCTTAATTTCTCTCAACACCAAATCTCCAATTTGGGCCTGTCGAGAGCTCAATTTGAGCGAGTTGACGCGGTTGAGCGACTCTCGCACAGACACTGTCGTGAAATCCTTTAGACGGTATTGACCAATGCGGACCGCGAGGGCCGCTGGCTGGAGTCGTTCACCGCCACACACCTCACAGTTTTGATTCACGAGAAACTGTTCAAGCTTCTGCTTATACATCTCGGAGGTGCTTTCGCGGTATTGCCGGTCGAGGATCGGCAACACGCCCTCATAACGCCGTTGATAGCCCCGGCGATCGCCATAGCGAGAATCGGTTTCAATGTAGATTTTCTCAGTAGTCCCGTGCAGAATGATGTGCTGCTGCTCGAGGGTCAATTCACTCCAGGGCTTTTGAATTTCAAATCCAAAGGCTTTGCCGACGCTGTAGAGCAACGAGAAATAGTAGGTGTTGTCTTTCTCAGACCAGGGGGCGATCGCCGCATAAACGGGGAGGGATGGGTCCGGCACCACCAAGTCCGGCGAGAAAGTTCGAAGAGTTCCCAATCCATGACAGTTTGAACAAGCCCCGTATGGTGAATTAAACGAGAACAGTCGCGGAGAGAGCTCCTCCATGACAGCACCATGCTCGGGACACGCAAAATTTTCGGAAAAAACGATTTCGCTCGGACGCGCTTCTGAACCATTTTGCTCATGAGCAAGATCATGGGGCAAGGGTTCAGGCGCAGATGAGCCAGTTGCCGATGGTTCAGACGACGTCTCGCGGACCCCGTCCGCATCCGACACGTGATAACTCGCGGTTGCACCCTCAGCCGCCCTCAAAGCGGAGTCTCCATTGCGTCGTGCCGTCAAGGAAACAACGTTATCCGGTGACGTCCCGCTATCATCCTTCCGCTTTTCGTCGCCCCAGGACACGACGTCAATCACGGCGATGCCCTCTGAGCGCTTGAGACAGGTCGCGAGAGAATCCACGAGTCGCTCTTGAATGCCCTCTTTCATCACGAGACGGTCAACCACAACTTCAATGTCGTGGGAGTGATTTTTGTTCAGCTCAATGGAATCAGATAAGTCTCTAACATCTCCATCAACGCGAACCCGTGCAAACCCTTCAGCAGCCAAACTAGAGAGTAACTTTTTGTGCGTTCCTTTCTTACCGCGCACCACTGGAGCTAGAACTTGAAAACGAGTTTTCAGAGGCAACTCAGCAATGCGATCGCACATCTCATCGATCGTTTGGGGTGAGATGGAGCGATCGCACTCTGGGCAGTGCGGCTCGCCAGCACGCCCGTAAAGCAATCGCAGGTAGTCATAAATTTCTGTGACGGTTCCCACCGTTGATCGGGGGTTATGGGAGGTTGACTTTTGATCAATCGAAATTGCCGGACTAAGTCCTTCAATGGCATCGACATCGGGCTTGTCAACCTGGCCTAAAAATTGTCGTGCATAGGCACTTAAGGACTCGACATAGCGACGCTGGCCCTCAGCAAAAATGGTGTCAAACGCCAGTGAAGACTTTCCTGATCCAGAGACTCCCGTGAACACAATTAGCTGATCGCGGGGCAGTTCGAGGTCAACATTCTTGAGGTTGTGTTGGCGAGCACCGCGAATGCGAATCGTGTTTTGCTCAAGGGCTGCCTGAAGGGATGGTGACAGCACCGAATGAGCACGCTTGCCATTGGACGCCTTCGGGGTCGCTGACTTCGTGCTCTTTGATGTCTTACCCTTCGTTTTCTTTCGGGATGTCGATGGGGGTGCAGACTCAGCCATATCAATCTGACGACGCAACAGGCGATCGCCTATTCCCTAACGGTCATTACTACTGCTGGACACAGCAATCTGCAGACACAGTAGCAACGTTTCTTAACGTTTAGGCGATCTTGATGATCTTAACGTTAATTAGTAGGTTTGCATCAAAAATTCCAAAAAAGGCAGCGGCTGATGCGAACCGCTGCCTTCTGTTAGAAAACTAGCGTTAATTCAATCCGAGATAAACGGCGATATGAGATGCTGCCCCAATCACCATTCACCTCCCAAATCAGTCCCACTTGGAAGACGGCTGGTGTACTCCAGCCACCTGGAATGGATCAGATCGGTCTAGATGACCTAGATAAACTCAAACGTTCGACTACCTAAGTCTAGTTCTGACGATTGAACGTCTTGAACGACAGCAATTAATTCTCGCTTTCCATTTCCGATTGGACGCAAGAAAATAGCACTGTCTCGGGAAGACGACCCTCGTCGGTTAAAGGGCGATCGCCGAATCACGTAATCTGACTCTACTCCGCTCAGCTGAATGCGATCGCGATTGGGATTCAGATCTCGAATGAGCGCATAGTCTCGACGACCGGCTGAGCCACTTCTTCCGTCGTCATAGAAGACACGGCCTGCATCACCCAAGACAAATCGATCTCGACCACCACCGCCGGTGAGCGTATCAATTTCTCTAACTCCCGCATTGAAAGCTGAGTCATCCACACCAATTAACGTGTCGTTCGCGCGTCCACCCGTCAGTGTGTCTCGGCCAGTGCCCCCAACGAGCATGTCATTGCCGCCCCCTCCATCAAGAATGTCGTTGCCGCTATCCCCTCGGAGTTCGTCATTGCCACTGTTGCCTCGGAGTAAGTCAGCCTGCAATCCCCCTTCGATACGGTCATTTCCCCCATTACCTTCAAGGGTGTCAGACCCACTGCCACCAAGAATCTCATCGCTACCGCCGCCACCTCTGAGGCGATCGTCATCGTTGCCACCATCGAGTTCGTCGTTGCCACTACCGCCGATCAGTTCATCTTCTCCATTTCCGCCACTCAATTCATCGCGACCACGGCCTCCATCTAGGCGATCGTCGCCGTCTTCTCCAAAGAGCTGATCGTCGTCGCTTCCCCCTTCCAACTCATCATCACCGTCACCACCATTCAGCTCATCTCTGCCGATGCCGCCATTTAGCTCATCTCTGCCATCTTCGCCGTTTAAGATGTCGTTACCAAGATCACCGGCAAGCTCGTCATCATCGTCGCCTCCGTCGAGGGTATCGTTGCCGCGGCCACCAGATAAGATATCGTCGCCATCCCCACCGTCTAGCTCGTCGTCATCATTGCCACCGTTGAGGATATCGTCGCCATCCCCACCATCTAGCTCATCGTCGCCGTCGTTTCCAAACAAAACGTCGTCGTCGTCATTCCCTTCAATTTCATCGTCGCCTTCACCACCGCGGAGGGTATCTTCGTCATCGCCACCGAAGATAACATCATCATCGTCACCGCCCCTGATATCGTCGTCACCGTCGCCACCACTGATGCGATCGTCGCCGTCATCGCCTTCAATTTCATCGTCTCCAGAGTTACCGGAAATGGAGTCATTGCCGTCATCGCCCTCAATCTCGTCGTCTCCGGAGCCACCAGAGATCGAATCGTTACCGCCACCGCCTTCAATCTCGTCATCTCCTCCAAAACCACGAATGACGTCGCGACTAGAGGTTCCGCTAATATCGTCGTCAAAAATCGTACCGTTCAAAGTTGCCATGGACTCGTTACTCCGTTTCCCAAAACTGTTAGATGTTAAGTAAGGTTGAATACTGTTAACGCATTAAATGTCGACGTGAACACAATCGAACACTCGTTCAACTCTCGATCATGAGCATTTCTGGTCGACTTAACCTTAAGGTTCAAAGCAAAGGTTCAAAGCATTGTGTCAGTAGGTGATCCCAATTAACTGTAAAGTCCCGCAAACTCTGCGCTACACGCTGCGCGGATAGCGTAGAGTTTTGAACTTGGATTTTAATTGTGCCAAGGTACTCAGCACTGTGGTGCATCGTCTCTACAGTTCAATCTGCATCACTGAGCAGGTTGAGCAAATCAACCCAATTCACATCAGAATAGTCAGCATCTCCATGATGAAGTGCCAACCGTTCGCCCACCCAATCCAGGCAGCAGCTTTTATTTGTTGCACAAGCACTTGACTATTGACCTGAATTCCAGCTAAGCAAGGGATATGAGTCAAATCAGCATACAGCCGTGCTGATATCCGCTGGTATTCGACAAACCTTGCTGACTCAACAGCAGCAGGATGTCAAATCTCCGATACCTTCCTGGGAATCTGATAACACAAAACAGGCACCCGAAAGGCCCTTAGCCGTCTACAACTCAGCTGAACGAGGATGGGGGAAATGCTTCGTTCCGATCTAATTCTGATGAATCCCACATGAGTGAATGCTTAATGCATAGGATGGGCGATCGCCGTCTTTCTCGAAATCCCCCGATAAGGTGACTGTGTATTAAGAATCTTCATGGACGATTAAAAATACAGAGAGAATTCCTTGGTATACGTCCATCTCCACCCGATTTCACCGATAATGCAAATATGGCATCTATCGCATCACGAATTACACGTTCTCTTTATCAGGCTGTTTCTTTCCGTTTATTTTCTTTACGTTCATTGGAGGAAATCTCCTCGTGAAATACTCCACTTCGATACCTCAACGATGTTCTAGCTTCGTGCTACGACGTATGATGCCTGTTGTGGCGATCGCCGCAATCGCTTATCCAGCAGTGGCTCAGCGTGCCGCTAATTTCGGGGTCATTACCCTTTCATCGTCTTCCCAGGCACAAGGTCAAACACGCGGGCACACTCAAGGATCAGTGCCCCTAGCGTCAATCACACGCCAAGATAGTCAAGGGAATATGTGCGTCGGCTTCGCAGAGTCTGAACCCGATCACGTGTTGAGAGCCAATCAAAATTTAGGGGCGATCGCTGTCCGCGTCGACAGTAATGGGGGGGATACCACACTACTCGTCCAAGCAGCGAATGGAACCACCTGGTGCGGCGATGATGCAGCAGGTTCGACTGATGCACGAGTTCAGATTAATAACTTGTCATCTGGCGACTATCGCGTGTGGGTTGGGTCATTTGATCCTGGCGTCCGTTATCAATATCGATTACACATCAACTAGATTCCTCCAACTCCCATCTTGCAACTGCCCAATCATTTAGGATGGCGATCGCTTTTGTAATGGTTATCGCTTTTCTAAATGATGTATGGCGCTGTGCAAATGAATGAAGTACAGCGCCATATGAAATGAGTTGCGAGAGGGGAGATTGCGATATGGGACTAACACATTTTTATGGAGAGGAGAAAGCTGAGTCCTCTTCTATCTCATAAAAATGTGTCAGTCCTATTTTTTATTAGGCGGAGGCTTGACCTTCAAGTAGCTTGAAATTTTAGACTACGAAACATCCAGTCAGAGGCATCAGCATGTTTCGTATTGGCGAGTTTTCCAAAATTGCCCAAGTGCCTGCCAGTGTGCTGCGCTACTACGATGATATCGGTTTGTTTACTCCGATCCATAGCGATCGCGATACAGGCTATCGATATTACAGTGTAGAGCAGCTCAGCCAACTCAACCGGATACTCGCACTCAAAGACCTAGGGTTGGCTCTTGACCAGATTAAGCGCTTGGTGATGGATGAAGTATCTCCTGAAGAAATTCGCGGGATGCTCTCCCTCCGTAAAGCCCAAATTGAGCAAACGCTCCAGGTTGAAGCGATTCGCCTACGAGCCGTAGAATCTCGACTCCAGCAATTAGAGCATAAGGGGGGCTTCCAAGATGACGATGTTGTGTTGAAATCCCTACCCGCTCAGCCATTCCTATCACTAAGACATCGCTGTCAAGACTTAAAGCAAACGTTCACACTGATCAGTCAGATGAATGCAGCTGCGGCTCAGCATCTCACAGCTAAGTCTTTGGGACGTTTTGCTGCGGTCATCCACGGTGAGTTTTACGAAGATATCGATTGGGATCTGGAGTTTGGCTTTTATCTCAATCAGACACTCGATCTGACGGTACCGTTGTCTGACCGTATGGTCATACGCGTTCGAGAGCTTGAGTCTGTTGAAATGGCAGTGACGGCAGTGCGTTTTGGTGGCCCTGAAAATGGGCATCTCTGCTACAGCGCAATTGGTACTTGGGCTGAAAAGCATCAATACGAACTCATCGGACCAGGTCGGGAGATTTTTATTGTCCCACCCAAACCCGGTCATGAAGCTGAAATGGTTGTAGAAATCCAGTTTCCGGTTAAAACATTCATGCATTAGCCAGAAATGCGGACTGATACCAAATTCGGCTTGGAGAATCTCGAAATATTTTTTAGTGAAATTCTCGCGCTGCAGGAATTCCATCAAAAAATAAACTTGGTTCCACTTCCGGATTTGATATTACTTATCCTCTTGAAGAGAATATTTACCCAGATAAGGTAGGTTTCGGTTTCTACAACAAACTCATAACGCTCTGGATGACGGCGGCAGTCATCGGTCGTGGTGTCTGCTGCGCAGATTTTCCAAAGACTAGGGGCTGTCATCATTTAGCTACACGATTTTTGGTAGCGAGGGTTTCAGCCCCTAGCTCAGGACAATAGGACGGACGCGGCAATGTTGATACCACAAGATTTCTAGTATTAATTGATGACGCGCCCTAATTCCGAAAACTAATTAGGAGTAGAAAAGCAATGCCTACTATCACACTCACCGTACCCAGAAACGCTTGGACAAAGGAAGAAAAAGCTCAGATTATCGAGCGTTTTACGAATGCGTTGAACGAAGTTGCCCAAGCATCTGGCAAAGGAGACATCAAACAATTTATCAGTGTGCAAATCGACGAAACGACCGAGGGTGGCTATGCCGTTGGTGGAAAGATCTTTGGCTAAATTCATCGACTGAAATGTTTCGGGGATGAGCAGCGCTCACTTTGAGCTATCCCAATTATTTTGTATCTCCACTTTATGAGGTAAAAGAACATGGAAATTCGCCAGGAATTTATCGTGAATGCTCCCTGCGATCGCGTTTGGAATATTCTCGGCCACCAATATTCTCAGGTCAGTATCTGGGCCAGCGATGTTTATGCGTCTCGCCAGCATGACCTAGGGACTGTACTGCACGATGCCCCTTGTGCCGGTCGGGTCTGTGAAACGTCGATGGGGAAGTTCAAAGAGACCATTACTCATTATGACGAGCAACGCAAACAGGTTTCCTACACGGCGAAAGGCGACAAAATGCCTTTCTTTGTCAAGCGTCTCGTCAATAACTGGACGGTAGTTCCGCTAGAAAATCACCGTTCTAAAGTAGAAATGCGTCTAGACGTGTCGCTCTTACCAGTTTTTGATGTCGTGATGGGACCTATGCTGCAAAAGCAGATGAAAACGGTCACTCAAGCCGTTGCCGAAGATCTAACTTATTTTGCGGAGAAAGGTAATCCTCATCCTCGTAAGTTCGAAGCACGGCAACACAATCGCTTAAAAACAGCCTGATTCGAGAAATCTGAAATGACGGGCTGATGGATGATTGCTCCATCGTACGTTGCTAGTTTTCATCCGCTACGCCAATCTTACGCACTTCATACACGATTCTGGGTTTTGGCATGGTTTTTCGCGGGCGCAATCGACGAAAAACCATGCAACTACGTCAGTTCCATGCGTAAGATAGATGACTAATTTTCTCAAGGAGAACATCATGACAATGGAGCTTTGGGCTTTGTTGGGTACAACTGCAATTTTGTGGATCGCTATTGTCGGTCAACAGCTTGCCCTCGATAAAGCGATTGGTGCTAGGTACGCTTTATCAAACCGAGAGCAGGACCACAATTTTAAGGGAGCAACCCTTTTACATGGTCGATTGACCCGTACTGTTCGAAACCATGTCGAAGGTCTATCTCTATTTGCTCCACTTATTCTGACTGCTTCAGTAGCCGGTATCTCAAACCTGTGGACGCAATGTGCGGCGATCGCATTTTGCGTTACGCGACTTCTGCATTTCGTGTTCTACACAGCCGGAATCACTCCCTTTCGCAGCTTTGCCTGGGGATTAGGATTCTTCTTTGCCATCGGGGGCTTTGTTTTCGGTCTAGTGACGGGTTAATCAAACCGTTAATGTTGGCCGCATCAGTGTCTTATCACATTTAGTCTGCATCTCTCGTGGGGAAGCATGGGTCGTGTGAAAATGCTCATACGTCTCTAGTCAGTGGAGATGAGTAACGGTTTCCCGATACAGAATTACGTATCGCACTGTGCGATTTGAGCGTATTTGAGTTGACTCGGTCGTTCAAACCTCCTTCATTCATAATAGAGAAATAGGAAACGCAAGCTAACTCCAAAGTTTTATTCGCACGTTCATATCCTCTATTAATGTTTTCTGAGCGGTTGAACGATAGTATAGTCATTGGTCATTTGCAGAGCTAGGGACATCAACTGTGTTATCAACTATTGCTGCGGATCTCCGCATCATCTTTGAACGTGATCCGGCAGCGCGTAACTGGTTAGAGGTTTTACTCTTCTATCCTGGCCTGCAAGCACTCGTATTTCATCGGTTTGCTCATTTCCTATTTCGCCTTCACCTGCCTCTTATCCCTCGACTCATCTCTCACCTGTCTCGCTTCATCACCGGTATCGAAATTCATCCCGGCGCTCAGATTGGTATGGGCGTATTTATTGATCATGGAATGGGGGTTGTGATTGGCGAAACTGCCATCATTGGTGACTATTGCTTGATCTATCAGGGCGTTACTCTGGGAGGGACTGGGAAAGAAACAGGTAAGCGTCATCCAACGCTTGGAGAGAACGTCATTGTAGGGGCTGGGGCGAAAGTCTTAGGGAATCTGCAAATTGGTAGTAATGTGCGGATCGGGGCAGGTTCAGTCGTTTTGAGAGACGTGCCTGCTGATTGCACGGTGGTCGGCGTACCTGGTCGAATTGTTTATCGGGCTGGAGAACGGGTTGGGCCACTGGATCACGGGCGTCTACCAGACTCAGAAGCACGCGTGATTCGCCTATTGGTTGACCGCATTGAATCATTGGAACAGCAGGTTCAAGACTTGCAATCGCAAGTACACACCTCACCAGATAACCAGCGCAACAGCTTGAATGGACACCTATCTGCTTCAAGCTTTACGAACGAAAAGTTGGCGCATCTTGTCAACCCTGATGATGTAGTTAACGAACTCTGTTCAGCCTCTCAGCCGACATCCAAGCAATGTCATCTGCGCGATCGCGCCATTGAAGAATTTCTAGATGGCTCAGGTATCTGATTGCTACAGTTCGGGTATCTGATTGCTACAGTTCGGGTATCTGATTGCTGGGGAAGCAGCGTGTAGCAGTCCCGACATTGAAAAGCGTATCAATCTACCCACAGGGCTCCATAAAGGTCCTACAATTTTGAGCGATAAGATTGAGCGTGAGAAGGCCTATGACCATCCATCCCATGTTACGAGCTAATTTTGATCAAAACCGTGCCCTAAAAGTGATTAGTGGCCTCACCAATTTTGATGCTGAACGGGTGGCTGCAACTGTCAAAGCTGCCGATCAAGGTGGTGCAACGTTTATTGATATTGCTGCCGACCCTGATTTGGTAACGATGGCTCGCCAGCTTACTCATCTCCCGATTTGTGTCTCGGCCGTTGAAGCAAAGCGATTTGTCCCCGCAGTTGAAGCTGGGGCCGATCTGATTGAAATCGGAAACTTCGACGCATTTTATGCTCAAGGCATTCGCTTTGAGGCCAATGAGGTTTTAGCGTTGACTCGTGAAACCCGTGCGTTGCTCCCCACTGTGACGCTATCGGTGACCGTGCCTCACATCTTGCCTCTGGATCAACAAACCCAACTTGCTGAAGAACTCGTTGCTGTGGGCGCTGACATCATTCAGACCGAAGGAGGAACCAGCAGCACACCGTCTCATGCGGGCTCTCTCGGACTTATTGAAAAAGCAGCCCCAACGTTGGCTGCTGCCTACGAAATCTCTCGTGCAGTAGACGTTCCTGTATTGTGTGCATCTGGCCTGTCTAACGTGACCGCTCCCATGGCGATCGCCGCTGGTGCATCAGGCATTGGCGTCGGATCAGCCATCAATCAATTGAATAGTGAAGTCGCGATGGTGGCGGCAGTTCGCAGTTTAGTCGACGCCCTGAATAGCGTTCATCGCAACCCAATTCGCGCATAATTCGCATAACTATGACTGCTTGATTTAGAGCAAGAACCCCCTTAAATCCTCCTCGAAAAGAGGAATTTAAGGGGGGTCTGTATTTAGCTACGATTCGAACGTAAAAACGTTAGGGCATCAGGAACAGTAAGCTCGATCAACTAAGGTCGGATCGAGAACAAAAGGATTCTCGTTGCCCTGAGCCGTTTGGGCGATCGCATGGCTGCGGGCGATTTCTTTCTCATCTGCTGGATCAAGCTGATGCCATTCGCATAGCGTGTCGCGCTGACGATTGAAATACCCTGAATCTGCCGCATTCGCTTGGTCTTCATACATGGTGTAGAAGTAAAACATCGCACGAGCAATGTCTCCCTTCTTAATTTCTCGTGGCTCAAACTGGCCCGGATCAAACTCACTGTAATCATCGATATCAGCGCCAGGTTGGTCACGGATCTCATCTGAGCCGAGGAACCATCGATCCGTTTGATTGTCAGGAATATCGGCAAACGGGAAATTTCCTCGTGTACCATTGACGCGAATACGAGACGGAAAGAGGTGATGGAGATCGCTCTTGGCAGCTCCTTTCGCGCCCTTACTTTGGGGCCATGCATGTTCTGCATTAATCCCTTTTGCAAAGGCGTCCATGCGAGGACGAGCCGTCGGATTGAGCTGAACCTGGTAGCCTGTGTAAATTCCTTCGAGTATGCCGTTGTCGTTATCGACTTGGCCATAGAGAATGTCGCGCCCCTTGCCGTAGCCCAGGCTGCGCTTGGGTGCATAATCAGTGGTGAGCCGATCACGGAGCGATCGCCCGGTCTCATCCGGGAAGATTGAGAGTACCGTTTGGCTTGTACTAGATCCAGGATTCGTGGGCTCTGGCTGTCTCTCAATAACAGGCTCTGCGTCGATGATGACACCTGCATCAGGGCCACCAGATTCTGAAGTGTCAGTAGATGAATCGTCAGGCGTCGCCGGTTCTAGACCTCCTTCAGGTAGAGGAATCGTGAATCGAGTCACGATTGGATCATGGTCGCTGACCTCATCAGGAAAGCCCACATTGACATGAACAATGTCAAATTCAGCATTGCCCTCAAACAAAGGATTTTGGCTGAGCAAAATATGGTCAAGCGCCTGGAAATTTCCCTGATAGTTGAAGGTATAGCGATCGCCCGGTGGCAAGAGATCAATCAGGTTCGCTAAATCATCACCCGCGAGAATTTGAACAGCCTCAGAAAACTGGAAGTCATTTAAGTCACCCAACACCACCACATTGGCATTCGCATCTGCGGCTAACAGATCGTCGATCAGTTCATGCACGGCCGACGCTTGCTGTACACGCTGAATCTCACTCGGAAAATCAGGGGGTTGCTGCCTGCCAAATAACTCGCCGTCACCCCGCTTAGAGTTGAAATGGTTGGCAATGACAAAAACGGATTCGCCATTGAATGTAAATTCTGCAACTAGTGGCTTACGGCTATCGTCAAAGGCACGATTGGTCGGATCGATGCGACCTGGATTAACCGATAGGTGCGGTTCGTCAGTTCCTGCAATGACCTGTACAGCTTCACTTGCTGTTCCTCTGGGCTGATCCGCAAGAGAGACTCGATCCGGCTGGTAGATGAAGCCAACTCGAATATTTCCCCCGGGTTGTCCTCCATCAAGTCCGGCCGTAGGAGCCACATCTGTGAAGGCGTAGGCTGGGCCGCCAGCTCGCTGAACAGCATCGATGAGTTTCTGATAAGTCTGGTCTGCTTCAGTGCCACCTGATTCACGGGTTCCATTATTGTCTTGCACTTCAATCAGAGCAATGATGTCAGGCGACTTGAGCGCATCCACAATCTGTCGAGCGATCGCCCCAAATCGAGGACCATCAGATGGATCAAGGTTTTCGACATTAAATGCTGCAACCGTCAGCTGTTCATCGGTGCTGACTAAGGCCGTCACTTCAGGCGTTGGATTAGCCACGACTAAACTGGGCAACGGCTGAGTTGGGAATACTTTGTAGTTGCCAAAGCTATAGCTCAAGACACCCACAATCGGACGTTCAAAGCGATCGCCCACATGGATTTTCGGTGTCGAACGGCTCGTATCTTTGATCCAAATTCGCTCAGGATTAAGGTCGCCATCCGAAATCACAGCGCCACCCAGCACAGAGGGTGCACTTGCAACACGTCCCGCATCTCCGAGAACAATAAACTCGTTGAAGCGATTTGTTGGCTCCACAACAACCGCATCGTCGATTTGAACCAGCATCCCTTCCAGACTTTCGAAAAAGTCTATGCCGTCACTGTCGGGGGCAAATACCTCGAAGCCATCATCCTCGATGACACCATCCGGTGGAATGCGCCCAGCTTCTCCTAACACCACAGGCAGCGGCAATGGATTATCAATGGAGTCTCGAATGACAACGCCAGTATCGCCGGTGACGTCAATTTGAGTCGTTGACAGATTGTTGCTATCGCCTCTGCCTGGGGTGAACTCTAAAACCGTTCCAGTGACTCGAACGGCATCGCCAATACCGATGCGATCGCCATCTTCTGTCTCAGGGAGCTGATTCATAAAGACGAACATGCCATCCGATGTCGCGTCATCGCCATCCCCGTCGGCATCTTGAAAATAGAATCCCTTATCCAACACAACCGTCACAATGCCAGGAACGGCGTCCACTTGCTGACGCTCTGGTGTGGCAAATGGAGTCTGGTGCGCCGATCCCTGAAGTTGGGGGATTCGAACAGCATCAGCCCACGCTGGCGTAGACCCAAAAAACACCGTGGACAATATGAAGGCAATGGCACAGGCGATCGCCCGTTTCAATGATTGAAGCCTCAAGGCGGTCAAAATCTGTTGAATGCGTTTCATTAATCATCTCCGCATATTTGATCCGTAAACGTGCACCCATTGAAATAACGCCCATCGGTATCGATCAGGCGTTACTCATATCAATCAGATTCGTTCGTCAACCCTGCTGCACAGCTCTAAAACCAGAACTGATAGGCCCTACAGACTCAGTCGAATGTGGAACTCTCGCAACGCGTGAGTCCATCTACTCGATGACCTGATGCAAACGCGACAGGTCATCCAAGCCCATGACATCGACAGAAAAGCATCAGTCCTAAAACGTAAAAAGTCGTTTTATCTCAAGCGCTCTGCGCTACACCTTCGACTCAACGGTACAGAATTCAGGATGATTCTGGCAGTTCCCCTAGTGGGTACCTTTCTGTATCAGACTTCACAATAGTGAGCAGAGGTTCAGACCAGATTAAGACGCCAGAGACACGGTACACTTGCAGGCAGATAAAACTCGAATTTGTTTTGCATCCAGCTAACCCCTTTCGGCCACCCCAAACGTTCGTTCCGCACATTGCCCCTCCTGATCAGCCACCAGACGTTGCCTGGTGGTTTGTATTTGTGGGTGATCGCCTCCTTGTCAACCAGGAAGGCGATCGCACAACGCTGCCCCAAGTGGCTCAGCCCAGCGACCTGGGCCTTGCTGAACAGCGATCGCAATTCTTAGGCTGGCTCGATGGGATGGGGTGCTACGCTGCGGAGCTGGAGAAAGATGCACTGCGGCATCCACCGACAGGATATGCCTTTGAGAAGCTGCGTCAGCTGTATGGCGTGTTGGATGACGATGTGTTTGCGATCGCCGGACGAGCCATTCAGATTGTGACGTGGGACCGCAATCATTTATATTGCGGACACTGCGCAGCACCCATGGTTCAACACGTCACCGAACGCGCCAAGCATTGTCCAAGCTGCGGACTACGCAACTATCCACGCCTCTCACCAGCGGTGATCATGCTGGTATCAAGAGGAGACGAGGTGTTGCTGGCACGAGCACCCCGTTTTCGAGCAGGCATGTACAGCGTCTTAGCAGGGTTTGTCGAACCAGGAGAATCACTGGAGGAAACCGTTGCCCGAGAAGTGCGGGAAGAGGTCGGCGTTGAGATTAACAATATTCGTTATTTTGGGTCGCAGCCGTGGCCGTTTCCCCATTCGCTCATGATTGGCTTCACCGCAGACTACGCCTCAGGAGACATCGTCATCGATCAAGTCGAAATTAAAGCCGCAGACTGGTTTCACAAATCGGCACTTCCACCTGTCCCCGGACCACTTAGCATTGCCCGAAAGCTAATTGACGCCTTTGTGGCAGGGCCATATTAATGCCCTGAGCGACTCAAGATGCCGACGGAAGAAAAGACGTGAGCGAAAGTACGACATCAGGAAAAGCAAGCGGCGAAACCTCATGAGGTTCTTTGAGAATAAGATGGCTAGCGTACCCACCAGAAGCCGGTTCTCGAAAAATATGTAGTTGTCGGTTATTCACGTCGACAACCCAATAGTCTGCAACACCCGCTTGGGCATAAAGCTTGTCCTTAATCTCACAGTCTTGCTTAAGCGTTGAGTCTGAAACTTCAATGATTAGTAGAACCTCTTCAGGATGAGGGTGATGCTTTTCATAGTCTCGAACAGTTCCCTGAACGATAAAGATGTCGGGTTCGGGTTCTGATAGCTCATCAATGTGAATGGGTTCTTGCGTACTCACAAAAGCGGGTTGATCTGCTAAGAGTTTATCTAGAGCCTGACTGAGTAATCGTGTAACAAGAACATGGGTCGTGCCTTTCGCCGCCATTAGCGTGATGTGTCCTGCGAGAAGTTCTGTGCGCTCATCAGGCATCAAAATACCCAGGCTGCTGATGCGATGGTATTCATCCACCGTCCATCGTTTTAGAGATACAGATGCTGGAATCGATTGTGATGATAAACGAGTATTGGCAAGAGTCATCGGCATTCGTTCTTGAATCACCTCAATTTTCGCACAGACACCTGACAAGCATACTCATCCAATTACTCTTTCAAATTGAGGCGGCGATCGCAGAGAATTACGAATGATCAAAGTAATGCAGTAGAGTCATTATGTTGTCTACACCGTGCGTTACTTCTTCCTTAAACAGTTCCTCA